>JBBRQW010000005.1:0-60186 GCA_038225765.1 Caulobacterales bacterium
ACCGCGCCCACCAGGACGCCCCGCGTCGCCGCGCCCAGGGTGAAACCGGCCACCTGCTCGGCCGGCGACAGGGGCGGGGTGAGGAAGTCGCCGATCAGGCCGTTCATCTTGGCCTGCAGGAGGCTCGACGATGAGTTCGAAAAGGCGTTGCCCAGGATCTGCATCATGATCAGCCCCGGGGCGACGAAGGAGGCGAAGTTCACCCCTTCGATGGGCGGCGCGGCGCCGCGCACGGCGACCACGAACACCAGCATGTAGAGCAGGGCGGTGACCACCGGCGCGGCCAGGGTCTGGGTGCCGACTTTCCAGAAGCGGCGGACCTCGCGCAGATAGAGGGTCCAGAAGCCGATCCAGTTGACCCCGTGGTAGTCGCGCGGCAGGGGCGGGATCACTCCCGAGGCGGCGGCCATATCCTTCATGGCCCTCATGTGCCCCCGCGCGGGCGGGATCGCAAGCCGACGGAATTAGGGCCCAAGATGTAGATGCCTGTGGACGGATGGATGGCGCCTATTGTGTCTCGCATCGACAGGTCTACGATATCTTGTGGTTGGCCGTTGGGAGCGGCCCAAAGGACACAACATCCAGGTCGGCGCGCCAATGGCGCGAGGGGCCGGCCTCTTAGAGGCGAAAGGCGATGGGAGGGTTCTAAATCATGAGCTGGACCGACGAACGCGTTGAGATGCTGAAGAAGCTGTGGCTGGACGGCCATTCGGCCAGCCAGATCGCCAAACAACTGGGGGGAGTGACGCGAAACGCCGTGATCGGCAAGGTCCATCGCCTGGGCCTCTCGGGTCGCGCAACACCCTCGCGGCCGGCCAGGCCGGCGTTCAAGGCCCCGCGCCCCGCCCGACCCCTCATCTCCAGCCCGCCCATCCACCGGCGGCCGGCCGAGCATCGTCCGATGGCCGCCGCGGCCCCCCGTCCCGCGCCCTATGTCGAGGCGCCGGGCACCGCCACGGTGCTGACTCTGGGCGCGCACATGTGCAAATGGCCGATCGGCGATCCGGCCACCGACGATTTCACCTTCTGCGGCCGGCGGGCCGGCGACGGCGCCCCCTATTGCGTCGAACACGCCCGCCTCGCCTATCAGCCGCAACAGGCCCGGAAAAAGTCGAGCCCGTCCGAGTTGGCTAGGTCGCTGCGGCGCTATATCTGACGACGATTCCCTCCCTCCCGTTGAAGGGGGGGGAGGTTTAGGCTTCGACCCATGACCGACGTCGCGCCCGCCGAAGCCGAGGACTCCAACGCCCGGCCCTACACCGTCTCCGAACTGGCCTTCGCCCTCAAGCGGACGATCGAGGACGCCTATGGCTTCGTGCGCCTGCGCGGCGAGCTTTCGAAGGTCACCTTCCACGGCAACGGCCACGTCTATCTCGATCTGAAGGACGAGCGGGCCAGCATTTCGGGGGTGATTTGGAAGGGCCAGGTGGGCGCCCTGGCGATCCGGCCGGAGACCGGGCTGGAGGTGATCGTGACCGGCCGGGTCACCACCTATCCCGGCCGCTCGCAGTATCAGATCGTCATCGAGACCATGGAGGCGGCCGGCGTCGGGGCCCTGCTCGCCCAGCTCGAGCGCCTGAAGGCCAGGCTGGCCGCCGAGGGCCTGTTCGAGGCGTCGCGCAAACGGCCCCTGCCGGCCATGCCCGCCGTGATCGGGGTGATCACCAGCCCCACCGGGGCGGTGATCCGCGACATCCTGCACCGCATCCGCGAGCGCTGGCCGTGCGGGGTGATCGTCTGGCCGGTGGTGGTCCAGGGCGACCAGGCGGCGGCCCAGGTGCGCGCCGCCATCGAGGGCTTCGGGGCGCTGGCGCCGGGCGGGGCGATCGCGCGGCCCGATCTGATCATCGTCGCCCGCGGCGGCGGCTCGGTGGAGGATCTGTGGCCGTTCAACGACGAGGCCCTGGCCCGCGCCGCGGCGGCCTCGCCGATCCCGCTGATCTCGGCCGTGGGCCACGAGACCGACACCACCCTGATCGATTTCGCCGCCGACCGCCGCGCCCCCACGCCCACGGCGGCGGCGGAGATGGCGACGCCGGTGTTCGCCGAACTCGCCGCCAGCCTCGTCGATCACGAGCGCCGGATGATCCAGTGCGGCGCCCGCCTGATCGACCATCGGCGCGCCCGCCTGGCCGCCGCCGGAGCCGGCCTGCCGCGGCCGGGCGATCTCCTGGCCATCGCCACCCAACGCCTCGACCTGGCGGCCGGGCGCCTCGGCGCGGCCCTGCAACAGAACGTCGCCGGCCATCGCCATGACCTCGCCGCCCTCGGCGCGCCGCTCAAGCCGGGGCTCCTGCTGCGTCCGATCCAGGTGAAGTCGGACCGGCTGGCCGCCCTCGCCGGCCGCCTCGCGCCCGCCGCGCGGCGGCGCGTCGAGCGGGCGGGCGAAGCTCTGGCCGGATTGGAAAAACTGCGTCTGTCGTTCGATCCCGACCGCCCCCTGAGCCGGGGTTTCGCGCGCGTTCATCGCCGGGACGGCTCGCTGGTCCGCGCCGCCCGCGGGCTCGCCGCCGGAGAGTCGGTGCGCCTGGTGTTCGGCGACGGCGATCGGGAGGCGACCGTCGACGGCCGCCGGGCGGCGACCGCCCGCCGCGACCAGGGCCAGGGAAGCCTGTTCTGACGGGAGAGATTGGAAGAGCGGGCCGATTGGCCTAGACGAGGGCCATGAACGCGCACGATCGCAGCCTCGCCGGGAAACCCGAAGACATCGCCACGGTGCGCTATGGCGACGGCGATCTCACCGTGCTGAGGCCGGGCCGTTATGTGATCTGCGCCGTATCGGGCAAACGCATCGCCCTGGACGCCCTGCGCTATTGGAACGTCAAGCTGCAGGAAGCCTACGCCGGCCCCGCCGAAGCCCTGGCGCGGTGGAAGGACCTCAACGGCTGATCGCGGGGCGCTTGACCAATTTGGTCAAGACGCCCATGTTCCAACGATGAAACAGGTCAATCTCTACGAGGCCAAGACCAGCCTGTCGGCGCTGGTCGAACAGGCCGCCGCCGGCGAAGAGATCGTCATCGCCAAGAACGGCAAGGCAAGGGCGCGGCTGACAGCCCTGAGCGATCGGCCGCGCAAGGCGCCCGAGTTTGGATTTTGGGAGCACTACGGCTGGAAGTTACCCGACAATTTCGACGACCCCGACCCCGAAATCGAGGCGCTGTTCTATGGCGAAGGCAAGCCTGAAGGGGAGCTGTGACGCGTTATCTGTTCGACACCAGCGCCCTGCTGCTGGCGGGCCTGGACCACAGGCGGTTCACGCCTCTTCACAGAGAGCTTCTGACGGCCGGAGATCGTTTCGTCAGTCATGTCTGCGCCATCGAAATCGCCATCAAGTTCAGCATTGGACGGCTGGATTTGCCGGATCCGTTCAAGACCGACTTCTCCAGCGCCTTCGCGGCGATGGCCAGGGAACTGAGCGCCGATGTTCTGGCCACAGAAATGGCGGACATCGCCCGGTTGAGCCTCCTGCCGCTTCTCCATCGCGACCCATTCGATCGCCTAATCATCGCGCAGGGGATCGGCGGCGGCATGACCGTGATCACCGCCGACCGCGTCTTCGCCTCCTATCCAGGACTGGAAGTCCTGCGAATTTGACATCCAGGCGGCTTACTTCGCCTTGCCGCCGGCCCCGGTGATCTCCTTGATCAGGCCCTGGACGAAGGCCTTGGCGCCCGCCCCCCAGACGACTTTCAGATGGGCCAGGGTGTCGGCCGCCGGGCCCTCGAACTTCCATTCGCAAGCGTCGAACCGGCAGCCGGCGAAGCTGGGCGGCGCCCCGCCGGCGTAGACCAGCCGGCATTGGCGAAACTCGCAGTCCTCGAAATGCTCGCCGTCGAGGGACACGGTCTCGTGGGTGCGTACGGTGGCGGCCACGGCCTGGTTCCCTAGTCTTCCTGGCTGGGCGGCCCGCCGTCGGGCCCCGTCGCGGCCCTTTCCCGTTCCTTCTGTTCGCGCTTGGCGGCCGCCTTTTCGGCGGCCTTGGCGGCCTTGATGCGCTCACGGTCCAGGCGCTCGAATTGGTAGTTGGGTTTGCGCGGCATGGGGCGGGTATCCTTTGAGCTTGTGGCGGCTTTACGCGGTCCATCGCCGATTTGCAGCGATTTTGCGAGCGCTTTGACGCCATCCACCCTATGGGCGCTACTTCGGAGAGTCCAAAAATGCCGCCGATCGCCGCGCCGAAGGTCGAAACCCGCGACCATCTGGTCCACGACGCCGTGGGCCGGCCGCTCAGCGGTCGGCAGGCGGGCGCCGCCATCGGGGTGGGCATCAACTCCCTGCTCATCGTCGGGGTCTTGCCGATCCTGCTGGGCGCCCTGGCCGACGAGGGCCGGTTGAGCGCGGCCGGCATCGGTCAGGCGGCGACGGTCGAGTTGCTGGCCATGGGCGTCGCGACCGCCGTGGCCGGCCTGCTTCTCAGGCCCCGACGCCTGAAGGCGATCGGCGTGGCCGCCTCGCTGGCCCTGGCCGTCGCCGACCTGGCCAGCCTGTGGGGGGCGGGGACCGGGCTGATAGGCCTGCGCGCCGCCGCCGGGGCCGCCGAGGGCGTCCTTCTATGGATCACCGTGGGCATGATCGCCCGCACCGTGACGCCCGAGCGCTGGGCCGGCGTTTTCTTCACCACCCAGACCCTGGCCCAACTGGCGCTGGCGGTCGTCCTGGCCCTGTGGGTGATGCCGCGTTTCGGCGCCAACGGCGGCTTCGCGGCCCTGGCGGCGGCGAGCCTCATGGGAATCGCCCCGGCCCTGCTCGCGCCCAGCCGCTACGCGCCCCTGCCCAAACCGCCCGGAGAGAGCGGCGCGCCGCCCGCGCGCGGCTGGATCGCCCTTGGCGCCACCGTGGTCTACGTCTCCGCCGCCGGGGCGGTGAGCGTCTATCTGCAACCCCTGGCGCACCAGGCCGGGCTGGGCGCGGGGGTGGCGCGCACCGCCGTGTGGACCTCCCTGGTGGCCCAGGTGGCGGGCGGCGCGGCTGCGACCCTGCTGGCCGGCAAGGTGCGCTATTTCACGGTCTTCCTCATCGCCTCGGCGACCTATCTGGCGGTCTGGCACATCTATTCGCTGCACGGCCCGGCGTGGCTGTTCGTGTCGGCCAATGCGCTGGCCGGCCTGGTCACCCTGTTTCTGGGACCCTTCCTGGTTCCCTTCATCATCGAAGCCGACCCCAGCCGGCGCGCCGCCATGCAGAGTGGCGCGGCGCAACTCCTGGGCGGGGCGGCGGGCCCGCTGTTGGCCTCCCTGGTGGTCGGCGAGCGGGGCGCGCACGGCGTGCTGTGGCTGGGGGCGGCCCTCCTGCTCACCGGCCTGGCGGTGGTGGCGTGGTTGCGGTTCGCGGCGCGCCGCCTTATTTCCACGCCCACGCCGCCCTGAGGGGCCGGCCCCTTAAAAGACCAGAGGAGAGTTGCGATGGCATACCGGGTCGCCGTGGTCGGCGCCACCGGCGCGGTCGGGCGCGAGATGCTCAACATCCTCGAGGAAGTCGAGTTCCCCGTGGAGCGGCTCCACGCCATCGCCTCACGCAAATCCCTCGGCGTCGAGGTGGGCTGGAAGGCCGGCGTGGTCAAATGCGAGGACATCGCCCAGTTCGACTTCTCCACCGTCGATGTGGTCCTGATGTCGGTGAGCGGCGATTTTTCCCGCCAGTGGGCGCCGCGCATCGCCGCCGCCGGCCCGATCGTAATCGACAATTCCTCGGCCTGGCGGATGGACCCCGACGTGCCCCTGATCGTGCCCGAGGTGAATCCGGACGACGTGGAATTGGTCCACCGCAAGAACATCGTCGCCAACCCCAACTGCTCAACCGCTCAACTGGTGGTGGCGCTGAAACCCCTGCACGAGGCGGCGCGGGTCAAGCGGGTGGTGGTGGCGACCTACCAGTCGGTGTCGGGGGCCGGCAAGGAGGGCATGGACGAGCTTTGGGACCAGACCAAGGGCGTCTTCGTCCTCGGCCCCTCCGAGCCGCACGTCTTTCCCAAGCAGATCGCCTTCAACGTCATCCCCTTCATCGACGACTTTCGCGACGACGGCTACACCGGCGAAGAGACCAAGATGCGCCAGGAAACCCACAAGATGCTCGATCCGGCCATCGCGCTGACCGCCACCTGCGTGCGGGTGCCGGTCATGGTCGGTCACAGCGAGGCGGTGAACGTCGAGTTTCACCATCCCCTCGACGAGGACGAGGCGCGCGATATCCTGCGCGAGGCGCCGGGGGTCATGGTCGTCGATAAGCGCGACGCCACCGGCTACATGACGCCCAAGGAAGTCCAGGGCGAATTCGCCGTCTATGTGTCGCGCATCCGCCGCGACGCCACCGTGGAGCATGGCCTGTCGATGTGGGTGGTGGCCGACAATCTGCGCAAGGGCGCCGCCCTCAACGCGGTGCAGATCGCCGAGCTTCTCCACGAACGCGGCCTGATCGGACGCAAGGTCCTGGCGTGAATCTGGCGACGACGGCGCCGGGTGGCCCGTCCCGCCAGGCGCTGTTCGTCGGGGTCGGCTGCTACGCCCTGTGGGGCGCCATGCCGGCCCTGTTCATCGTCATGGGCCACGCCGGGGCCAGCCCTCTGGAAATCCTCGGCGAGCGGGCCATGTGGGCGGCGCCGTGGGCTTTTCTGCTGGTCCTCATCGCCGGCCAGGCCGGCCAGGCGGCGCGGGTGTTCGCCCGGCCCCGCCTGCTGGCCATGCTGGCCCTCTCGGCCCTGCTCATCGGCAGCGGCTGGGCGGTCTACGTCTGGGCGGTGACCAATGGGCGCAACCTGGAATCCAGCCTCGGCTACTACATCACCCCCCTGCTCAACATGGGTGTCGGCGCCCTGGTGTTCCGCGAGCGGATCGACAGGATCGGGGCGGCGGCCATCGCCCTGGCGGCCATCGGCGTCGTCCTGCAGACCCTCGCCCTTGGCCATCCGCCCCTGATCGCCCTCTTCCTCGCCTTCGCCTTCTGGGGCTATGGGATCATCCGCCGGCAGATCGACGCCGACGCCCAGACGGGCCTGTTCGTGGAGTGCCTGCTGATGGCCGGCCCGGGCCTGGCCTATGTGATCTGGCTGCACCACGCCGGCGGCGGCGTCTTCGGCCGCTCGCCCGGCGCCTCGCTGCTGATGTCGACGGCCGGCCCCGCCACCGTGGCCCCCCTGGCCCTCTTCGCCTGGACGGTGCGGCGGCTGCCACTGTCGGTCATGGGATTCCTGCAGTTCATCGCGCCGACGATCGGCTTCGCCATCGGCATCGCCAACGGCGAGCGGCTGACGGCGCTCACCGCCGTTTCGTTCGCCTTCATCTGGGCCGGCGCGGCGGCCTTCGTGTTCGGGGCGTGGCGGGCGACGCGCCGCCTTCAAAGGGCGCCGTAGGCCGCCTCGATCAGCCGCCGGGCGCGCGGATCAGCGATCAATTCGGCCGACTGGCGATTCATCACATAAGCGCCCGAAAGCCCACGCTCCGGGTCGGCGAAGGCGCAGCTTCCGCCCCAGCCGGAATGGCCGAAGGCCTGGGCGCCGGGGCCGTAGATCCACAGCCCTTCGTTGCGCATGAAGCCCGCCCCCCAGCTCATCTCACAGGGCAGAACGAGGTCGGGGCCGCCGATGCGCTCCCGCGCCGCCGCCGCCGCCACGCCGGGCGCGAGCACCGGGGCGGGGCCGATCTTGCCGTCTCGCGCCAGGGCGGCCATCAGCATCGCCAGGGCCGGGGCGGTGGCGTGGCCGTTGACGGAAGGGAACTCCGCCCGCCGCCAGGCCGCCTCGCCCCGCCCGCCCGGCGCCGCCCATTTCGTCAGGAAGGCGAGGCGCTTGATCTCGGTGATCGGCCCCAGATCGGGCGGGGCCGGCGGGCGGCGAACCTCGGCGCACCGGCCGTGCTCGGCGTCCGGCAGGCCGATCCACAGATCCAGCCCCAGCGGCCCGGCGATGTCATGGCGCAGGGCCGTCCCCAGGCTGCGGCCGTCCACGCGGCGAAAGATTTCGCCAGCCAGATGACCAAAGGTCACTGGGTGGTAGCCGCTGGCGCTGGTTGGCGGCCACAGCGGCCCCATGGCGGCGAGGCGGGCGCACACGCCGTCCCAATCAAACCAGTCGGCCGGGGTCATGGGACCCGGCAGGCCGGCCAGGCCCCCCTGATGGGAGAGGACCTGCTCCACCGTCAGCGAGGCCTTTCCCGCCGCCCCGAACTGGGGCCAGACGTCGGCGACGCGCTGGCCGTAGGCGAGGGCGCCCTGACCGACCAGGCGGGCGATCATCAGGCTGGCCAGGGCCTTGGTGGTGGAAAAGAGCGGGGTGAGGGTGCGCTCGTCGAACGGGCGTGTCTCGGCCTTGTCCGCCCACCCGCCCATCAGGTCGATGACGATCTCCCCGTCGATGGCCAGGGCGAAGCGGGCGCCCAGTTCGAGGCCGTCGTTGAAATTGGCCGCGAAGGCGTCGGCCACGGCGGCGAACCGAGGCGGGCAGAGGCCGCGGATGCGGGCATCGGTCATCTACGGCCCGACGCCTCTACCTCGTCGGCACCGGGTGTTCGCCGCGATAGTCGTAGAAGCCGCGGCCGGCCTTGCGGCCCAGCCAGCCGGCCTCGACGTATTTCACCAGCAGCGGGCACGGCCGGTACTTGGAATCGGCCAGGCCCTCGTAGAGCACGTTCATGATCGACAGCACCGTGTCCAGGCCGATGAAGTCGCCCAGCTCCAGGGGGCCCATGGGGTGGTTGGCCCCCAGCTTCATGGCGGTATCGATGGCGTCCACCGTGCCCACCCCCTCGTAGAGGGTGTAGATGGCCTCGTTGATCATCGGCACCAGCACCCGGTTGACGATGAAGGCCGGGAAGTCCTCGGCGTTGGCGGTGGTTTTGCCCAGCGACTTGGCGAAGGCCACGGCGGTCTCATAGGTCTTGGCGTCGGTGGCGATGCCGCGGATGATCTCGACCAGATTCATCTTCGGCACGGGGTTCATGAAGTGCAGGCCGATGAACCGCTCGGGCCGATCGGTGGAGGAGGCCAGGCGGGTGATCGAGATGGAGGAGGTGTTGGAAGCCAGCAGGGTGTCGGCGCCGAGGTGCGGCCGCAGGGCCTTGAAGATGGCCTTCTTGATGTCTTCGTCCTCGGTGGCCGCCTCGATGGCCAGATCGGCGCGGCCGATGTCCTCGAGCTTTTCCGCCGGCTTGATGCGCGCCAGGGCGGCGGTCATGTCGGCCTGCGTGATCGCCTCGCGCGATACCTGGCGGGCCAGGGCCTTGTCGATGTGGGCCACGCACTCGGCGATGCGATCGGCCGCCACGTCGTTGAGCCGCACCTCGTAGCCGGCCAGGGCGCAGACATGGGCGATGCCGCCGCCCATCTGCCCCGCGCCGATGATGCCGACCGTCCTGATGTCCGTCATGCCCGGATTCGCCTCGCGCCGCGTTTGTGACGGGTTTCTAACACAAGGGCGGCCATCGTCTCCACGCTTTTGCTGCAATGCAGCGAAAAGCCTATTTTCCCGCCGCCGTCAGCGCCGCCATGAGTTCGGGGACGGCGGTCTTGTAGTCGGCGACCAGGCCGTAGTCGGCGACCTGGAAGATCGGCGCGTCGGCGTCCTTGTTGATGGCCACGATGACCTTGGAGTCCTTCATCCCGGCCAGGTGCTGGATGGCGCCAGAGATGCCGATGGCGATGTAGAGCTGCGGCGCCACCACCTTGCCGGTCTGGCCGACCTGGTAGTCGTTTGGGGCGTAGCCGGCGTCCACGGCGGCGCGCGAGGCCCCGACCGCCGCGCCGAGCTTGTCGGCCAGGGGCTCGATCACCTTGTGGAATTCCTCGGCCGAGCCCATGGCGCGGCCGCCGGAGACGACGATCTTGGCGGCGGCCAGTTCCGGGCGGTCGGACTTGACGATCTCGTCGGAAACGAACCGGGTGTGCGGCGCGCCGGGCCCGGCGTCGACCGCCTCGATGGGCGCGGAACCGCCCTCCCCGGCCGCCTTGAAGGCGGTGGCCCGCACCGTGATCACCTTCTTGGCGTCCGACGACTGCACGCTCTCCATGGCGTTGCCGGCGTAGATGGGACGCACGAAGGTGTCGGGGGCGGCCACCTCGACGATCTCGGAGATCGGGGCGACGTCCAGCAGGGCGGCCAGGCGCGGGGTGAAGTTCTTGCCCGCCGAGGTGGCGGGGGCGAGCACCGCGTCGTAGTTGGCCATGAGCGGCAGGACGCAGGCGCTCAGCGCCTCGGCGATCTGTTTGCCGAGCGCCTCGCTCTGCGCGGTCAGCACCTTGCGGACGCCGGCGATCTTGGCCGCCTCGCCGGCGACCGCCGCCACCCCCTGGCCGGCCACCAGCACATCGACATCCGGCGACAGGGCCAGGGCCGCCGTCACCGTCTTGTGGGTATTGTCCTTGAGGGTGAGATTGTCGTGATCGGCGACGACGAGAACGGCCATTTAGATCACCCCCGCTTCCAGTCTGAGCTTGGCCACCAGCTCGGCGGCGTTCTCCACCTTCACCCCCGCCGCCCGCCGGGCCGGCTCGCTGACCTTCAGCACCTTGAGATGGCCCGCGCCGGCCCCGCCGTAGTCATCGACCGCCTTGATATCGATGGTCTTCTTCTTGGCCTTCATGATGTTGGGCAGGGAGGCGTAGCGCGGCTCGTTGAGGCGCAGGTCGGCGGTGACCACGGCGGGCAGGTCGAGCTCCAGGGTCTGCAGGCCGCCGTCCACCTCGCGGGTCACCCGAACCGTGTCGGCCGACAGCTCGACCTTGAAGGCGAAGGTGGCCTGCGGCCAGTCCAGCAGGGCCGAGAGCATCTGGCCGACGGCGTTGTTGTCGCCGTCGATGGCCTGCTTGCCCATCAGGATCAGCCGGGGTTCCTCGGCCAGGGCCACGGCCTTGAGCAGCTTGGCGACCTCCAGGGGCTCGGGATCGGCGTCGGTCTGGATCAGGATGCCGCGGTCGGCCCCCATGGCGAGGGCGGTGCGGAGGGTCTCCTGGGCCTGGATCGGCCCGATGGAGACGGCGACGATCTCCTCGGCCAGGCCCTTCTCCTTGAGCCGGATCGCCTCCTCGACGGCGATCTCGTCGAACGGATTCATCGACATCTTCACATTGGCCAGATCGACCCCGCTGTGGTCGGACTTGACCCGCGCCTTGACGTTGGAATCGATCGCCCGCTTGACCGGGACCAGAATCTTCATCGGGAGTTCACCGCCAGCCGCGCGCCGCTTAACGGCGCGGCCATCGGCAATAACGCCTTGGCGGCGCAATGCAAGGTGGGGCGAGGGGGGCGAAGCGCCGGGTCGGAATTCGGCGCGCTCCCAAGCCAGGCGTTGGCCGACCGGCGCCCCGAGGCGCCGGAAACATTCCGGGATGGCCCGTCCACCGCTCGCACCGCCCCCCAAAGCGCAGGGGTGCCTCACAGGTTGTCGAACAAGTCGTTCAAGCCGCCGACTTCCTCCGGAGCGGCCGTGCCGCCAAGACAAGTCTGGAAAGCCTGCGAGAAGGCGCCGCCGGCATATTGATCGCGGCGATCGCGGCCGACAGCGCATCGACCGCGGCGATTTTCTGGAACCGTGTGTTTTGACGGATCTGAAAGCCCACGAACACAAGCGATCCCAAGACCGCGATGGCCGCGATGACTTGACCCAGAGAGGCTGCCTGCTCCAGCGACACGCCCGGTCGGATCGATCCGGTGATAAACGTGAGCGCGCCCTGCATGCCATCGAACCTCAGATAAAAGACGATGGCCGGCCACACAAAGCCTTGGGTGAGCGCGTGCTCGGCCGCCATTAGCAGCGCCGCCGCCAGCACCGCAGCTGGGCCGAGGCCTGCGCGCTCCAGCGCGCTTAGGAAGTAGCCGCGAAAAGCTGGCTCCTCGGAAACGGCGCCTGAAATCGACGCAACCGCGAGCGCCACGACCACCATGAACGCCGGATACTTGGAGGGGTCCGACAGCGGGTTGGTCTGCACCAATATCAGCCGGTGGACGACGATCCAGGAACCCGCGAGCGCGATCATCCAGGGCAGACCGATGGCGACGACGGGATAAGGAGCGAACGCCAATAGCCCAACTGGCCGGTCAGACCCCTGAAGCCCCCGACCAATACCGCCACGCAGACCAGCTTGCCTTCCCCATTTACCCGAGAATGAGGGGCCTTTAAAACCCAACTGACCGGCGCTTGTTCTGCTAGTGGAATGGTATCGGGACGGCGAGGTAGCGATCTGGCATGGTGACGCGGCATGATGGGAATGAAGAGCGCTTAGAGCGGTTGCTGGATACGACAGACTTGGCTGACGCCCTGGAAAGCGACCGGTTCAAGCAATTTCTCGATCACATTCCGATCGCCATCGCCGTCTCAGAGCTGCAGCCGTCCGAATGCATTGTTTACGTGAACATCGAATTCGAACGGCTGACCGGGAAAGTCGGGGCGGAAATCGAAGGCAAATCCTGGAATGTCCTCGCCGGTCAGGCGACGGCTATCGATGACGAGCGCCACCTGAGCGAAGCGATCGCCGACGAGCAGGAGTATATTGGCGTTTTCTGCGTCGAACACGTCGGTGGGACCGTTAACGTCGATGCGTGGTCGAATATTATCGAGGATGATGACGGAGCGCCTGTGTTCCGGCTGCTGCCCTCGCCGACGCCGAAAGGCGCGAGGCCGCCGATCAAGCGGAGCTCGAGAGACGTATCCGCGACAAAGATACGCTCCTGCGCGAGTTGCAGCACCGGGTGAGAAACAACCTCCAGATGATCACTGCCCTCATCCGCCTCGAGGCACGCAATATGCCGGCCGACGCGACCGAGAAGGGCTTTGATCGGCTTGCCGGTCGGGTGGAGTCGCTCGCCCTCTTATATCGCTCCCTGTCGGCCGAGGGAGCCGGGGAGAGCATCGACCTGGGGGTGTACCTAAGCGAGATCGCAACGTCGGTGATGCATGCTCATGCGGTCGAAGGCATCCACCTGGATCTTCAGGTCGATACGTGGCCAGTCTCGATCAATGTCGCGATGCCGGCAGGACTCGTGGTCAATGAGTTGCTGACGAACGCGCTCAAGCACGCCTTCGCGGGTCGCGATGGTGGTACGATCTCGCTGCATAGCCTGGTGGATGAGCGAGGTTGCCGGGTCGTCGTCGCCGACGACGGTATCGGCCTCGCCGAGGGCGCATCCTGGCCCAAGGCGGGGAAGCTAGGAGCCATGATCGTTCGGTCACTTCGCGAAAATGCCAAAGCGCGGGTTGAGGTCGAGTCCGAGCCTGGGAAAGGGATGCGGGTAACGATCTTCTTTGCGCGCGCCGATGCCGCGGCGTCGCTCTCTCCCCGGGAAGGACAGGATGTCGGCGCGTAACGATCCCGGCGGGGACCAACCCAATGCGGTGGATGGACTTGATGCGGGAGCATCCATACTTGCCGCGAAGCGGACCTCGTGAACGTCAGCTAAGAGTCAGCTTCGGTCGTTCAGCGATCCGGACCGCAAGTCAGAGTCTAGAATCAAGCCCACATTGGCCGCCACAACTCCAGCAAGCGTGGCGATTGACACCGGCCTAGGCGTGGCGGGTCTGGCCCCTTATTGGGCGCTTACCCCGGCTCTGGCGGCCCGACGCCGATCGGGGCTGGGGTCGCGAGCAGATCAGGCCGGAACAGCCGCACCCACGTTGCGGCAAGCAGTTGCAGCGCGAGAAGCAGGAGGCAGACGACGACAACGCTGCCGCCCGTGCGGAACGGCGCCGACCATAGCGACGAGAAGAACGCCGCGTAGATCAGATAGAGGTTCAGGGCGACACCCACGATCGGCACGAGCAGGTTGCGAAAAACGCCGAAACGCCCAGGCAGGATTCGGCGAAAATAGAGAAGATTGGCGACATTGACTCCGGTGAAGGTGAGCGCCGCGAGGAACACCATCGCATTCGACCACCAGACGAAGCTGTCCAGTCCGTTGCGCAGGATCGCCAGGCTTACCAGGCCGGCGACGACGCAGACCCCGACGACGAACACCACCGCGGCTCGCGGGACGCGCTTTTCCCCGTGAAGCCTGGCGAAGGGGGCGGCCAGCAGACCATGGCGCGCCAGCGCGAAGATGATGCGCGAGGCGCCCTGGACACAGCTGATATAGATCGCCGTCAGCCCGGTGAAGGCGGTGGCGATCACTACCAGATTGCCCCAGCCCCAATAGGCGCGCGCCACCGGCGTGATGGCCGTCAACCCCTGCGCGTTATATTGGACGACCTTGTCCGGCGGCGTGGAGAGCGTCAGGACCCAGGCGTTGGCCGCCCAGAAAAGGGCGATGGCGATGACGGCAAGGACCAGGACGCGTGGCACATGATCGCGCGGCGCCTTGGCCTCTTCGGCCGCGGTGGAGACGACGTCGAACCCGGAAAACGCCAGCATGCCCAGGATGATCGCCGCCCAGAAGCCGGAGAGCCCGTGGGTGGCGCTCGCCGGATTGAACGCAGCGAGATTGACGCCGCCCGGCTGGCCGAGCTTGACCCACAGGATGGTCGCCGAAAGAGCAAGAACGACGACAGTCTCGATCGCCATCAACCGGACGGTCGTCCTGATGGACGCTTCGGCTCCTCGAAGACAGACCCAGGCGACCAGGCTCGATTGCATAACCAGCCCGCCAGGGCCGCCATGCCCGGGACCGGAGCGTGCGCCCAATCCAGCAGGTCGCGGAAAAACAGGCCGAACAGCAGCGGAACCGTGATCGCGGCCATGGTGAAATAGATCGCCATCACCAGCCCGGCGATCATCCCGGTCATGGGATTGACCGTGGTCCACAGCCACGCCGCCGCGGCGCCGGCCGAAGGCGCGTGGCGATTGAGGCTGGCGTAGGACAGCACCGTGGGCAGCGTGATCAGCAGGGCCGCGAGAAAAACCAGGGGCGCGACCGGCCCCGCCGCCGCTTCGATCGGCCCCCAGGTGGCGTAGAGACCGATCGCCGGCGAGGTGACCCCGATGACCAGGGCGGCAAGGCCCAGGGGCCCTATGACATTGGCTTTGAGGCGCGGCGCGCCGGCGGGTTCATCGACAGGATCGCGCCCCATGGGACTTCCTCGAGTTTCCCTCGCGGCGCTCAGTAAAGCACCGAAGGAAGCCAGGCGCCCCGTGGCTCGTTGTAGAGTCCGAGCGACATCAGGGTCATGGTCTGGGTGATGCGCAGGCCGTGGTCGAGGCACCACCGCATCAGCGCGCCATTGCGCGCCGGAACCAGCACGCCGGGGCCGGGAATGGACGGCGCGGCCGCGATCAGCGCCTCCAGATCGCCGTTGGTCTCGCCCACCGCATGGCCGAAAAAGGCGATCGGGGTCGCATAGCCCGTGATGCGTCCCCTGCGCTCAACGAGCCGAGCCGCGCCCTGGGCGACGGCGTCGGCCAGCTCGCCGCCGCGTTCATGGCCGTGCACGGCAAAGCAGAGCTGGTTACAGGCGGCCAAGTCCTCCGCGCTGGCCGGGCGCACCGTGGAGCCGGGCGTCGCCTTGCCGATCGCCGGCCCCTGAAGACAGGCCAGCAATTCGCGCGCCTCGAAGCCGAGCTTGAGGTAGAGGGCCAGCGAGCGGCTGTGATAGGCGGCCTGGACCAGGCGGATGCCGGCGAAACCGCGCCGCGCCTAACGCTCCATCGCCGCCGCCATCAACGCGCGGCCGGCGCCGTCGTCCTGGATGGCCGGATCGACCGTGACCGGCCCCACGCCGCTGATCGCATTGCGCTCGTCCAGAAAATTGCTGCCGACGATCCGACCGTCGATCTCCGCCACGGTGTCGAAAAATCCCTCGTGGCCGATCAACCCGGCAAGCAGGCCGACCGCCGCGTCCGCGTTCGGGAAATCGGGCGCGAAGCTGTGTTCATCGGCGAGGGATTTGAAGGCGCGGTAGCAGATCTCGCCGATGGCGGCGGCGTCCCCCTCCTGGCCCCTGCGCAGTTGCAGCGTCATTCCAAGCCCTCCCCGACCTGCCCTTCCTCTACCCGGCATGGGGCGCGAAGACCATGGCGGCGGCCATCGGCAATAACGCCTTGGGCGGGCCCTTTCCTAGAGGACCGAGAGACGAAGCTTCTAGATTGCCGCGTCGGGTTCGCACGCGCGCAAGTCGTCCAGCATCCCGCGCCCGGTCGGCGTCCAGCCCAGGGCCTCGCGCGTAATGGCGCTGGAGGCGTGATTGTCCATGCCGGCGAACATGGCGAAGGGGCCGAAGTAGTCACCGATTTCATCCGGTGCGAGGCCGCGCGCCGGCAAGCCCAGGCGTTCGCCGATCGCTTCGGCCATGGCGCGCATGGGCACATGCCCTTCGTCGACGGCGTGGAAGACCGCGCCCGCCTTTCCCTTCTCCAACGCCAGCCGATAGAGCCGGGCCACGTCGCTCACATGCGCGGCCGAGAATCCGTTGGAGCCGTCGCCGGCGTAACCCACGAAGCCCTTCTGTCGCGCGATGTGGATCACCGGGGTGATCAGGCCCTGGCGGCGGGTGTCATGCACCTGCGGCAGGCGCACCACCATGCCGCGCACGCCGCGCTCCGCCGCGCCGAGGGTGCTCAGTTCGGAAGCTCCGCGAACGACGCCGAACCCCTCGCGCGGCGTCGGGTCGGTCTCCTCGGCGATCTTGCCGGTGACAATGTTGACGCCCGAGGTGACGACGAAGGGTTTTCCCGTGCCCTCCAGGGCGGCCAGCATCGACTCCACGGCGCGGTTGTCCTTCTGCCCGTTCTCCACGAAGCGGCTGAAATCGTGGTCGAACGCGAGATGGACAACGCCATCGGCGTTGCGGGCGCCCTCGACGAGCGACTCGGGCTCCTCCAGCACGCCGCGATGGACAGCGACGCCCAGGCCCTTGAGCTTTGCCGCCGCCGCGTCGTTGCGCGCCAGGCCCACGACCTCATGGCCGGCCGCCTTGAGTTCCGGGATAAGGGCCGTGCCGATGAACCCGGTCGCCCCGGTGACGAATACCCGCATGACTTGTCTCGCGCTTCGAATCGTTGTGGACAGCGGCTCCTACCGCGGACTCTGGCAAGTTACACCGTCGAGAGCGGATGGAAACATGGCGGCCGCCGCGCCTTCGGCCGAAGATCGCCACGACTCGCTCCCGCGGCTAGGGGTTCAGCCAAGACCTTCTTCGCCAAGCCCCACCCGTTTAGGAAAGCCATGACATGCCGAATGACGACAGACCCCTCCGCGAGCAATTGGACGATGCGATCGAAAAGGTGCGTCGGGAATTGGAGATCATCCAATCCCCATCGAGCATTGGCGGCGGCGCCGACAGCCGTAGCGTGGTCGCCGAACTTGAGGCCGAGTTGCAGGCGCTCATCTCGGCGCGCGCCGACGTAGGGCCGCACGACTTCTGAGGGTTCGAGCGCCCACGAGCGCCCGGAGAGCGGTGTTCACCGCCTCGTACTCGTCCAGACGGAAAATCGTGCGACCGCTTCGCGCCAACAGCGGCCAATTGGGCAGGTAGCGTCCGGTAACAGGCTTGCCACGCCAATGGCAAAAGGTTGAACCTGCCCCCGCGTCAATGGGGGGAGTTGGAGCCGATGGCTGCTTCGACGAATTTAAGAGGGATGGTTTTCGGCGCCGACCGGAAGCTGAGGCCGATCTGGCGGCCAATCCTGTACCTGCTGGCGGTGGTTGCCGCCATACAATCGCTCTTCGCCGCGACGGACGCGGTGCTCGGCCCGCCGCCGCCTGGGCCGCTGCCGTTTGATCCTCTCGATCTCTCGCTGGCCGAGGGCGTCAACCTGGCGGCCGCGCTGCTGGTCACCGGGCTGTTCGCCTGGCATGAGCGGCGCCGGATCGACAGCTACGGCCTGCCGGTCGAGCGCGCGTTTGGCTTGCCCACATTCGAGGGTTTTGTCACTGGCGTCATCCAGCCTGGGCTGATCGCGCTTGCGATGTACGCGCTCGGCGCGATGCGGATCCATGGGCTTGCCCTGTCAGGACCGGCGATCGCGACCTCCGCCGTCGCATGGCTCGGCGCATGCCTCACCATCGGAATCGGCGAGGAGTATCTGTTCCGCGGCTATTTCCTGCAGAGCCTGTGGAAAGCGATCGGGTTCTGGCCCGCGTCGATCATCATCGCCGCCCTGTTCGCCGGCGTCCACTACCTGCTCAAGCCAGGTGAGAATGTCGCGGACCTGGTCGCCCTGGTGTCGTTCAGCCTGCTCTGCTGCTACTCGGTGCGGCGCACCGGCAAACTGTGGTTCGGGGTCGGGCTGCACGTCGCCTATGATTTCATGCAGCTGTTTGTGATCGGCACACCCAACGGTGGCCAGATTCCGTCTGGACGGCTGCTCGATTCGACCTTCAACGGCCCGGCCTGGCTCACCGGTGGCCCCCTCGGCACGGAGGCGAGTTGGCTCGCCTGCCCCCTCGACGCCCTCGCCTTCGCCTACCTCTGGTGGCGGTTCCGCAAGCATCCGTCGTCTGGACCGCGCGATCGGGAGGCGCGTTAACGTCCGCTTCCCACCCGAGCCGGCCGTTGCCGAAGTCCGCTGTCGCGGGCGCCACGCCCAACCAGCGGATGGTCCGAACAGCGCCAGGAACGGAAGTTGGCTGTTTGTCGGACAGCGGCCTCTCACGCGGTTGGACTAGGACCCGTCCGATCGAAGCGGGACGAGGGCCCCCCAGCCGTGGGATCGCCGAAGAGAACTGTCGTCTGGATGCCGGCCACGCCTTGTGAGCGCGGGCGATGTCAAGCGGATCCCGCCCGAGCTGCCCAGCGCGATAAGGGTGAGCCCGCTCGGGGTCGCTTGGTGAATGTGAAGGCGATCATCGGAGGAAGCTCGTAACCGCGGCGACCGTGTCGGTCGGATTTTCTTCCATGACCCAGTGGCCGGCATGCGGGATGGTCACCCCCCGGACATTGGTCGCCGCGGCTTTGGCCACGACCGCCATCATCGGGCCAAACGACTTCTCTCCACCGATCGCCAGCACGGGCATCGTCAGCGGGCCGTGGGTCAGGAATTCGTGGTTGTCGATCACGTCCTGGTCGAAGGCGTGGAATTGCTCGAAGCCGTCGTGCATGGCGAGGGGCCGAGCGTAAAGGGCCGCGTAGTGGACCCGACTGGCCTCGTCGAAGTTATTCGGATCGGCGGAGAACTCGTTCCAGAAACGGTCGAGGTAGATTCGCTCGCGGCCCTTCACCAACCGCTCCATGTCCGGGCCGCCGAACCTGAAGTGCCAAAGCAGCGGGCTCTTGAGGATCTCGTCCCAGGGGCCAACGCCAGGGATCGGCGCATCCATCAAGACCAGGTGGGTGACCCGCTCCGGCTGCTCGGCGACGAAAGCGTAGCCCACCATGTTGCCGATATCGTGGGTGACCACATCGACCTTGCCGATTTGGAGGGCGTCCAGGACGCCGGAGATGTCGTGGCCCTGGTTCTTCTTGTCGTAGCCGGTGGCCGGATGAGCCGAGAGGCCCATGCCGCGCAGGTCGGGAATGACGACGGTGTGGGTCTTGGCGAGCTCCACGGCCAACGGTTCCCATCTCGCCATAGCCATGGAGCAGGACGACGCCGGGGCCATGCCCGCCCACGCGAACGAAGATCGTTGTTCCGTTGGTGGCCACGCTTTGGGTCTTGAAACTCGCCGGAAACGGCTTGACGCCGGCGAGCGAAGCCGTGGCGAGGAGTGAGGCGATCACGGCCAGGGCGGCGATTTTCAGCAAGCGGAAGCTCCCATCGGGGGTCTGATCGCCCGGCGCGCCTATTGGGATGCGCCTCGGATTCGGTCGAGCAAATGCAAACCTGGATGTCGGCGCTGTCAAGGCAGATCTATACCGGCTTCTCATCGGGCGGCGGCGGCGGCCGAGGAACCGAACAGCGCTTCGTTGACCCAATGACGGTCGGCGCCTAAAAATCGCGGGCGGCCGCGGCTGAAAGCGCGCCGGCATGACAATCTCAATTGCGCGGCCGGGTTGGCCACGGGCGCTTCCTGATCCTGCTCCAGAACCAATGCGAGGTAGAGCTATGCCCAAGATCAACAACATCGTCCTCGTGCATGGTGGCTTCGTGGACGGCGCCGGCTGGCGGGGCGTCTACGACATCTTGAAGAAGGCTGGCTTCACCGTCGGCGTTGTCCAAAACGCGACCGTGTCCCTGGCGGCGGACGTCGCCGCCACCCGCCAGGTCATCGATGTCCAGGACGGCCCGGTGATCCTGGTCGGCCACTCCTACGGCGGCGCGGTGATCACCGAAGCCGGGACCGATCCGAACGTTGCCGCCCTGGTCTACATCACCGCCTTCGCCCCGGATAAGGGCGAGTCGGTCAACACCCTCATCGCCACTCCCGTGCTCGGATACGATGCGCCTCCGATCTTGCCGCCCGTCGGCGGATACCTCCAGCTCGACAAGGCGAAGTTCGCGGCGGCGTTCGCCGGCGATGTGGACGCCGCGACCGCCGGCTTCATGGCGGACTCGCAGGTTCCGTGGGGCGTCGACGCCCTCTCCGGCGCGGTCACCGAGCCCGCCTGGAAGTCCAAGCCGAGTTGGTATCTCCAAGTGCGCGATGACAAGATGATCCCCTTTCCCGCCCAGCAGTTCATGTCGAATCGGGCCGGGGCGACCGTCGCCGAGGTCCCCGGCAGTCACGCCATTTACGTCTCCAATCCGAGAGCGGTCGCCGACTTGATCCAGCAAGCGGCCGGCAACATGGAATTGGCCAAGGCGTAGGCGTTTGACGCCGCAAGCTTCAGCACTGTTTGCACGATCGGCAGATCAGCCGGCTAAACAACGAGGCTGTGCGATGCTGCGTGCCGGCCGGAGAGCGGACTCTGGCAGAGTCCGACGTGAGTGAGTTTCGGTCAACCAACGGCAGATTGGCGATGTCCGCTTGTGGAATCATGCCGACATTGGCCGCCACGATCCCGCAAGGGCAGCGATTGGCTCGGACGCGTCTCGGGACGGCCAACGGCGGGAATGGGCCGCCGGGCCGCGCCGAGGTTCAGACCGCCCACGACCCCCCTCCCCCTCTGGCCTCCCTCGCCCGCCCTCTGTATGAAGCGCGCCGATGGAACGCTGGATCACCTCCGCCAAGCTGATCGTGCTGGCCGGCTTCGTCGTGGTGAGCGCCGGGACGGCTTGGTACGAGTGGGCCTATGTGTGGCCGGTGAAGCGCTGCGACGCGCGCGGCGCGTGGTGGGATTTTCGCGACCGCCAGTGCCTGACGCCGATGCCGATCTGGCGGATCACCGGGCGGGGCTTGGTTCCCGCCGCGCCCGCGCCAGATCAGCGGGTCGCGCCGGGGGTCCAGAGGACGTCGCCGGCGCCTTTATCGTTGGCGAAGCGGGCGGCGACGAACAGCAGGTCGGAGAGGCGGTTGAGGTAGCGCAGGGCCTGGGCGTGAGTCGCCGCGCCGTCCGCCTTGGCGAAGGCGACCGCGCCGCGCTCGGCCCGGCGGCAGACGGTGCGGGCCAGGTGCAGGGCCGCCGAGGCCGGCGATCCGCCGGGCAACACGAACGAGGTCAGGGGCGACAGGTTCTCGTTGAGGGCGTCGATCTCGCGCTCCAGCCGCTCCACCTGGGCGGCGACGATGCGCAGCGCCGCCGGGCGCCCGGCGCGGGGCGGCGGCGTGGCCAGATCCGCCCCCAGGTCGAAGAGGTCGTTCTGGACGCGGGCCAGGATGGGGTCGAGGTCGACGCTTTCCTGGGTGTGCAGGCGGGCCAGGCCGATCACCGCGTTCAGCTCGTCGACGCCGCCGTAGGCCTCCACCCGGCCGCTCGCCTTGCTCACCTTCTGGCCGCTGGCCAGCCGCGTATGGCCCCCGTCGCCGGCGCGGGTGTAGATGCGGTTGAGGGTGACCATCGCCCGCTCCCTAATGCCGCCCGCGCCACATGATGGCGGCGACCAGGATGAGGATGGCGCAGGCCTGCAGGGCGACGCGCAGGCGCATGAGCTTGTTGGACCATTTGAAGCCGAACTCGCCGCCGCGAAACAGGGTGTAGATACCGAAGCCCAGGGTGATGGCCACGGCGGCCAGGGCGAGGGGAACCAGCAGGTCGAAGACATCGCGCATGGCGCCGACCCTAGAGCAAGATGGTCCGAGGCGGAAATCGCCTCGGAGCTGAATCTTGCTCTAAACTCAAAGTGTAGAGCCGGATTCAGGCTTCGCATACGAAGCCATCCGGCTCTAGCCCCGCGCGCCGCCGCCCGCTACTGATCGCGCGCCATCGCCGCCTAAAGGAGAGCCCCATGATCGTCGTCCATCACCTGAACAATTCGCGCTCGCAGCGCATCCTGTGGCTCCTCGAAGAGCTGGGCGTTCCCTACGAGATCAAGTTCTACCAGCGCGACGCCACCACCAATCTGGCGCCCCCCGAGTTGAAGGCGGTCCACCCCCTCGGCAAATCGCCGGTGATCGTCGATGGCGGCCACACGCTGGCCGAATCGGGGGCCATCGTGGACTATCTGATCCGCAAGTACGGCCACGGCCGCCTGGCCCCGGCCGCCGATTCGGCCGATCATGAGGCCTATCTGGAATGGCTGCACTACGCCGAGGGCTCGGCCATGCTGCCCCTGATGCTGCTCCTCTACACCATGCGCCTGGGCGAGGCCGCCGCGCCGCTCAAGGGGCGGATCGACGACGAGATCGCCAATCACCTGGGCTATGTGAACCAGGCGCTGGAGGGGCGTGAATATCTGGTCGGCGGCGACCTCACCGGCGCGGACGTGCAGATGAGCTTCGTCGGCGAGATCGGCCGCGTCTTCGGGCGGCTGGGAGACTTTCCCAACATCGCCGCCTGGGTCGATCGCCTGCACGCCCGCCCGGCGTTCAAGGCGGCGCTGGAGAAGGGCGGGGCCTACAGCTTCGCCTAGTCGACCCATCCCTCCAGGAAGTCGAACACCGCCGCCTTGAAGAGGGCGTGCGGGATGGCCGAGAAGTGGTCGCAGGCGGGGAGAGCGACGCTCGTGGCGCCGGGAATGGCGGCGGCGAGGGGGGTCGGATCGCCGGCGATCGTATCGCGCGCGCCGGCGATCACCACGGTGGGGACGGCGAGGCCGGCGAGGTCGGCGAGGCTCGGCGCCGCGCCTTTCCCCTCGGCGCAGGCGGCGAGGGCCAAGCGGTCCTCGCCCTGGATGTCGGCGAACTGGCGGAATCCACGCGGGATCGGATCGTCGATGAGCGACGGGTCGTCGGCCCGCATCGCCTCGGCCAGAGTCATCGACCCGGAAATAGCCGCGGCGCCGCCGGGCAGCAGGCGCGCCCCCACTCCGCCGAGGATCAGGTTGGCGATGCGTTCGGGCCGCGCCAGGGCGAGCGCCAGGGCCAGATGCGCACCCAGGGAATAGCCCATCAGATCGACGCGCCGCAGATCCAGATGGTCCATGAGGGCGAGGATGTCGCCGGCCATGTCGGCGCGGGCGTAGGCGGCGGGATCGTGGGGTTTGTCGCTCTCGCCATGGCCGCGCAGGTCCAGAGCGACGGCGCGGTATCCCTTGCGCTCGAAGGCGCCATACCAGCCGAGCCGGCGCCAGGTCTCGGTTCGGCTGGCGGCGAAACCGTGGATGAGGGCCACGCAACCGTTCTCGCTCCCCGCCGGCCGGATATCGTCATAGGCCAGGGTCAGGCCGCCGGACTCGAAGGTCGCCATGGCGCGAGCTTAGGGGAAGCGCCCTCTTGAGCAAAACCGCCCCGGCGCCCTATTTCAACCCTCGATGAAGGAAGAGGTGTTCATCGGCGGCTGGACGCGCGGCAAGCTGCGCGAACGCAGCCAGAGCGAGCGCCACGCGGTGTGGAAGCGGGCCCGCGCCCTCCACTCGGCCGAGGGCAATCACCTGGCCCGCGCCATTGAGCGGCTCGGCCTGCCCTACGCCGAGCCCGAACCCTTGGCCGCCGACGATCCCCTGAGGGTCCGCATGGCCGAGATCATGGCCTCGCCCGCCGCCCGCTCGGCCGCCCTCGAAGCCACCCTCGACGGCCTGCCCGCCATGGCCGGGATCGACTCCCTGCTGCACGAGGCCCTGGGCGAAGCCTACCGCCACAACCCCGCCGCCGTCCCCGCCGCCCAAGCCCTGGTCGCCGAACTGATGGCGGCCCTGGGCTACGCGGCGGCCGGCCGCAAGGATCTGCCCCGGCGCTGCGTGGCCCGCTCGGGGGTGTTCTGGAAGCGGGGGTGACGACACTCCCTCAATTCATCCGCCGCGTCGCCTCGGGGAGGTGGAGGGAGAACTCGGGGATCTCGGCGTCGAAGCCTTCGCCGGAGGCGGTGACCATCTGGTAGGCGCCGCCCATCGCCCCCGATGGGGTCGGCAGGGGGCAGCCGGAGGTGTAGCGAAAGGATTCGCCGGGCGCGAGGGTCGGCTGTTCGCCCACCACGCCGGGGCCGCGCACCTCCTCCATCCGGTTCATGGCGTCGGTGATCACCCAGTGGCGGGAGACGAGGCGCACCGTCTCGGCCCCGCGGTTCTCGATCTCGACGGTGTAGGCCCAGACATACCGGCCCTCGTCGGGTGACGACTGATCCGGCAGATAGGCGGGCGTCACCCGCACCCGCACGCCCCGCGTCGTCGCCTCATAGGCCCTGGCCATCTAAGCGGCGTCCAGGGCGCGGCCGAGGTCGCGGGCCAGGTCGGCGGGGCTTTCCAGGCCCACCGAGAGGCGCACCCAGCCGTCGGTGAGGCCGATCTCCAAGCGCTGCGCCTCGGTCATGGCGCGGTGAGTGGTGGTGGTGGGGTGGGTGGCCATGGACTTGGCGTCGCCGAGGTTGTTGGCGATGTCCAGGAGCTCCAGGGCGTTGAGGAAGGCGAAGGCCGCCGCCCGCGAGCCCAGGTCGAAGGCGATGAGGCTGCCCCCGCCGCTCATCTGGCGCGCCGCCACCGCGTATTGCGGATGGTCGGGGCGGCCGGGATAGCGGCAGTCCCTCACCTTGGGATGGGCGGCGATGAGGTCGGCGAGGCCGGCCGCCGCTGCGCTCTGGGCGCGCACCCGCAGTTCCAGGGTCTCCAGCCCCTTGAGCAGGACCCAGGCGTTGAAGGGCGAGAGGGCGGGGCCGGTGTGGCGAATGAAGTCGCGGTAGGCCTCCTCCAGAAGAGTCCGGGCCCCCAGCACCGCGCCGCCCATCACCCGGCCCTGGCCGTCGATGTGCTTGGTGGCCGAATAGACCACCACGTCGGCCCCCAGTTTCAGCGGCGACTGGAAGATCGGGGTGGCGAAGACGTTATCGACCACGACCCTTGCGCCGGCGGCGCGGGCGATCCGCGCGATGGCGGCGATGTCGCAGATTTCCAGCAGGGGATTGGCCGGCGTCTCCAGGAACATCACTCGGGTGTTCGGCCGCACGGCGGCGCGCCAAGCGGCCAGGTCGGGGGCGTCCACCAGGGTCGCGGCGATGCCGAAGCGCGGCGCCCAGACGTTGAGGATCCAGGCGCACGAGCCGAACAGGGCCTTGCCCGCCACCACATGATCGCCGGCCCGCAGCAGGCCGCTGAGCGCCAGGTGCACCGCCGCCATCCCCGACGCCGTGGCGCGGCAGAACTCCGCCCCCTCGGCCAGGGCCAGGCGGTCCTCGAACATCTGCACGGTGGGGTTGCCGTAGCGGGAATAGACGAAGCCCGGATCGGTCCCGGCGAACCGCGCGTCGGCCCCCTCGGCGCTTTCATAGACGAAGCTCTGGGTGAGAAAGAGCGCCTCGGCGGTCTCGCCGAAGTTGGACCGCGCCAGGCCGCCGCGCACCAGGCGGGTGGCCACATCCCAGTCGCGCGGGTCTTCGGCCATGGCGATCTCCACTCTCACGGGCGCCCTTCTCTCTTGCCAGACTCGCGGCCATCGCCCAAGCCACAGTGATGAGCGACGCCCCCGGCATCCTGCCCTGCCAGGCCATCGAGGCCCTGATCGCCGACGGCGCGATCGCCGCCGAGGGCGGCTTCGACGCCGACCAGGTGCAGCCGGCCAGCCTCGACTTGCGGCTGGGATCGCGCGCCTGGCGGGTGCGGGCCTCCTTCCTGCCCAGGGCGAACGGCGCGGTCGCCGAGCGCATCGCCGACGTGGCCATGCACCGGCTGGACCTCACCGCCGGCGCGGTTCTGGAGCGCGGCTGCGTCTATATCGCCGAGGTGGCCGAGCGCCTGGCCCTGCCGGCCGGCGTCTCGGGCCGCGCCAACCCCAAGAGCTCCACCGGCCGCGTCGATGTGTTCGTGCGCCTCATCACAGACCGCCAGCCGGCCTTCGACGACATCGCGGCGGGCTACGCCGGGCCGATGTTCCTGGAGATCGCCCCCCAGACCTTCTCGGTGCTGGCGCGGGCCGGCACCCGGCTCAACCAGCTGCGCCTCAAGCGCGGCGCCCCGGCGGCGCTGTCGGCCAGGAGCGTCGGGGTGGATCTCAGCGAAGGCGTCGCCGCCTATCGCGCCCGCCGCCACGCCGGGGTCATCGATCTGGACCGCGAAGGCGGCCACGACCCGCGCGATTTCTGGGAGGCCCTGACGCCTCGGCGGGGCGAACTGCTGCTCGACCCGGGCGAATTCTACATCCTGGCCTCCAAGGACCGCATCGAGATCCCGGTTCTCCAGGCCGCCGAAATGACCCCCATCGACCCGGCGGTGGGCGAATTCCGGGTCCACTACGCCGGCTTCTTCGATCCGGGGTTCGGGACCGCCGAAGCCGGCGGCGAGGGCTCGCGCGGGGTTCTGGAGGTGCGCAGCCACGAGACCCCCTTCCTGCTCGAAGACGGCCAGACCGTCGCCCGCCTGGTCTTCGAACCGCTCACGCAGCGGCCCGATCGACTGTACGGGGCGGGCGGCTCCCACTATCAGCGCCAGGGCCTCAGACTATCGAAGCATTTCGCGGCGTGGGACCCTTAGCGCCGCCGGGCGCCGAGGGGCGTCTTCCGCCGGACTTCCAGTTCGACCACCGCCTGTTCGACGACGTGGAGATAGTCGATGTGGGTCAGCTCCTCGGGGCCTTCCAATCGCAGCTTCGAGATAATGCTCGGGGCCAAACTCAGGAATTTTTGATGATCCTGGACGAGCGCCCCGGCGCCGGGCAGGGGGTGTTCAGCGGCATGGGCGGTGTTCAGCCAATCGCGGACCTCCTTGATCATGGCGTCGCGGCGGTTGTGATGAACGGCGACGTCCATGCCGGAAATGTCCGACAAGGTCTGGTCGTAGCGGTGCGGCTCGGCGTCGAGCACAAGGATTCGCCGGGCTCGGTGGGATTTTGGGCCGCGCATGCGCAACGCGAGATCCGCGCCCAGCTCCAGGGCCATGTTGAACCGGGGGAGTTTGGATCGCGGATCGACCTCCACCCGCGAAATGTCGTGGATCGAGAGGTCGCAGGCCGAGATCATGTCCAGGATGGCCGCAAAGCGGATGCGTCCGCTGTCGCTGTCGTCGAGAGCGCAGCGCGGGCGATAGCCGCAGGCGAGAAGGGTGAAGCACGCGGCGCGCAGGAGCGGCCGATAGGCGTCGTCGAACGGGCAGTTTATGAAGACCAGCCGCCCGCGAGCGGGCCTAGTCGTCGGCAACGACGGGCGCCCGCTCGGCGAAGGCCTCCGCCACGGCGCGCTTAATCTCCGCCAGGGGCAGGCGCGGCGGGGGCAGCGATGGCAACTCGATGCCGCGATAGGTCAGCTTTGTCGACCGCTGGGCGGGAGCCTTGCGCATAGTGGCTGTCTGAGAGATCGTCATATCCGGAATATGCGCTCGCCTGGATTCGCGCGCAACCGGGCGGACACCAGGGAAAGCAGTCGCCAGATCGACGGGTCCAGGCGATTCAGTTTTGTTGGGAGTCGAACGCTCCTTGGCGCCGTCATTCTCCACCCACTACGCCGCCTCGCGCCGATAGATCGACCGTTTCGGCGCGGCCACCACCCGCCGCAGCATCGGCTCGAAGGCCTCCAGCGGCATGTTTTCATAGCCCGGATCGAAGCTGTTCTGGTCGTAGAGGTGGCAGAACTGGGCGGCGCGCTCGAAATGGGGATGGCCGCGGTACTGCTCGCGCAGGTCGCGGTCGAGGCCGATGTGGTGGAAGAAATAATAGCCCTGGAAGACGCCGTGCTTGTCCATCATCCACCAGTTGGCCTCATCAACATAGGGCTTCATGATGATCGCCCCGATCTCGGCGTGGTTGGCCGGTCCCATCAGATCGCCGATGTCGTGCATCAGGGCGCAGACCACATATTCCTCGTCGCGGCCGTCGCGGTGGGCGCGGGTGGCGGTCTGCAGGGAATGTTCCAGCCGGGTGACCGCGAAGCCGCCGGCGTCCTCGCCCAGGGCGCGCAGGCTGGCCAGCAGGCGATCGGGCAGGGCGTTCTTGAACGGCGCCGCCGACGCGCCGATGGCCATCCAGTCTTCCCGTGTGCCTTCCGTCATGGCGTGAAACCGCGCCTTCGCCATCGTCCCGCCGTCGGCCATGGCTCATCTCCTCTTCAACAGATGGCGCGCATGGTGCGGCGACGGGCGCGCCACGTCAACGCGCCTTGCCGCGCCGGCGCGTTTCGCTATGGTCCGAGCCTTAAGCGCGGGCGTAGTTCAGAGGTAGAACGTCAGCTTCCCAAGCTGGATGTCGCGAGTTCGATTCTCGCCGCCCGCTCCATGTCAAAGGCCTGTCGCCGACAAACCCGGAGGAAAAGTCATATGAAGCCTATTTTGATCGCCGCCTGCGCCCTGGCGGTGCTGGGGGCCGCCGATACCGCTGGGGCCAAGGGCCCCACGACGAACGGCGCGGTCGCCGGCGCGGTGGGCGGCGCGGTGGTCGCCGGGCCGGTCGGCGCGGTGGTGGGCGGGGTCGGCGGGGCGGTGATCGGCAGTCATGCGAGACGCCATTACCGGGTCATCCGGCATCGCTACCGCCATCGCCATCACATCGTCAGGCCGAGCGTCGCCAGATAGGCTTCGACGGGCCTCAACCGCCGGCGCCCCGTCGGGGGTAGGCGGCGGGCGGGGCTATGGCGTTCCGGCCGTCCAGCCGCCGCCCAGGGCGGCGATCAGATCCACAGCCGTGGTACGGCGCGCCGCTTCCACCTGCAGTTGCGCGGTGCGGGCGCTGAGCGCCGTGGCCTGGGCGACCACCACGGCGGTGTAATCGGTCTGGCCGGCCAAATACTGGTTGCGGGCGATCGTCGCGTTGGCCTCGGCCGCCTGAGCGGCGGCCTGGCGCAGGGCCAGTTCGCCGGCCAGGACCCGCTGGGCGGCCAGGTTGTCCTCCACCTGGCCGAAGGCGGTGAGCACGCTCTGGCGATAGGCCGCCACCGCCTGGTCGTAGGCCGCCCGCGCCTGCGCCACGCCGGCGCGGCGCGCCCCGGCGTCGAAGATCGTCGCGGCCGCCGATGCGCCCAGAGACCACAGGAAGCTGGGGGCGCTGAACAGCGAGCCCAGCTCGCCGGCCGCGAAACCCGCCTGGCCGGTCAAGGCGAGGTTGGGGTAGTAGGCGGCGGTCTGGACGCCGATCAGGGCGTTGGCGGCGGCGGCCAGGCGTTCGGCGGCGGCGATGTCGGGCCGGCGCTCCAGCAGGGTCGAGGGCAAACCGGCGGGAATTTGCGGCGGGCGCAGGCTCCACGGCGCCGGCGCCAGGGTGAGCGAGGCGGGCGGCTCACCGGCCAGGATGGCGATGGCGTGCTCGACCCGGGCGCGCTGCTGGGCGAGGTCGGCGTCGTCGGCCTGGGTGGTCTGGAGCTGGGACTGAGCCGACAGCACGTCGCTCTTGGCCGCCACGCCGACATTGTAGCGGTTCTGGGCGATGGTCAGGGAGCGGGCATAGCCGGCCGCCGTGGCGTCCAACAGGCGCTTTTCCTCGTCGAACTGACGCAGCGAAATATAGTCGGCGGCGAGCTCCATCTGGGCGGAGAGGCGGGTGTTGGCGAGGTCGGCGGCGCTGGCCTCGGCATTGGCGCGGGCGTTCTCGATGGTCCGCCGGACGCGGCCCCACAGGTCCGGCTCCCAGGTGGCGCCCAGGCCCAGGCTATAGGCCTGCGTCGTTACGAATTCGACGGTCGGGGGCGGGGTCACGCCGCCCACGACGACCGGCGCGGTGGCGCGACCGCCGCCCGACACCGAGGCCGCGCCGTTCAGGGAGACGGTGGGAAAAAGCGCCGCCCGTTGCTGGGCGACCAGGGCGCGGGCCTGGCGATAGGCGGCTTCGGCGCCGGCGAGGGTCGGGTTGGACCTCTCCACCCGCGCCTCCAGATCGTTCAAGGTGGGATCGCCGAACACCGTCCACCAGTCGCGGCGGTCGGCGGCGTCGGAGGGATTGGCCGGCGCCCAGCTCCCCGCCTCCTTGTAGGCGGGCGTCGTCGGCGCGCTGGGCCGGCGGTAGTCGGGGCCGACCAGGCAGGCGGCGAGACCGGCGCAGGCCAGCAGGGGCGAGAGGCGGAGCAGTCGGCGGCGGCGAGGGATGTGCATGGTCAAGCTCTTCAGGCCGCCGGAACCGGCGATGGTGTGGGACCCTGTCGGCCCGCCTCGCCCCGCCGCCGCCGGCGGCGGAAGCGGTCGAGGTAGAGATAGACCACCGGGGTGGTCAAAAGGGTGATCGCCTGGCTGACCATCAGGCCGCCGATGATGGTGACCCCCAGGGGCCGGCGGAGCTCGGCCCCTTCACCCCAGCCGATGGCCAGCGGCAGGGCGCCCAGCATGGCGGCGAAGGTCGTCATCATGATCGGGCGAAAGCGGGTGAGCGCCGCCTGGCGGATGGCGTCGTGGGCGGAGAGGCCCCCGTCGCGCTCGGCGGCCAGGGCGAAATCGATCATCAGTATGGCGTTCTTCTTGACGATGCCGATCAGCAGAATGACGCCGATCAGGGCGATGATCGAAAACTCGATGTGGAAGACGATGAGGGCGATCACCGCGCCGATCCCCGCCGAGGGCAGGGTGGAAAGCACGGTCAGGGGATGGATGTAGCTCTCGTAGAGGATGCCCAGCACCAGGTAGATGGCCACCAGGGCGGCGGCGACCAGGACCGGCTCGTTGGCCAGCGACTGCTGATAGACCAGGGCGGTCCCCTGGAAGCCGCCATGGATGTTGGCCGGCAGGCCGATCTGGGCCTCGGCCTGGGCGATGGCTTTCGTCGCGTCGCTGAGGGATTTTCCCGCCGCCAGATTGAACGAAATGGTGGTGGCCGGCTGGGTGTCCTGGTGGTTGACCGCCGTCGGCGTCGCCGCGTCGGCCCATGTGGCGATCGCCGAAAGGGGAACGATCGTCTCGGCGGCGCCGCTGACCGCCACCCCCTGCGAGGCGCCGCGCGAGGGCGGAGCGGCGGGGCCGGCCACGGCGTTGGCGCCGACGGCCAGGGCCGTGCCGACGCTGGCGCTGGACTGTCCGGGCAGTCCGGCCACCGCCGGAGCGGCGACATCGCTGGCGGCGCCCAAGGGCGTGGCGTTGAGGCCGGCGCTCGGCTGGCCGTTGGCCCCGGCCGCCGTCTCGGCCACCGCATTGGTCGCCCCGACGCCGCCGCCTGGCGCCGGCCGGCCGCCCGCCGCCACCGCGCCCCCCGCGGCCTGGCCGTTGCTGACGTAGACGTCCTTGAGCGCGGTGGGGTCCTGGGCGAACTTCGGATCCACCTCCAGGATCACATGATACTGGTTTTCGTCCTTGTAGATGGTCGAAACCTGGCGCTGGCCGAAGGCGTCGTAGAGGACGTTGTCAACCGCCCGGTTGGTCAGGCCCAGCCGCGCCGCCTTGTCGTGGTCGATGGTGACGAAACTTTCCAGCCCATGGTCTTCCTGGTCGGAGTTGACATCGACCAGGTCCGGCTGGCCCTTCATGGCCTCGGAAAGCCGGCCCGCCCACAGCCTCAGGTCGGCGAGATTGTCGGCCTTGAGGGTGAACTGGTAGGTGGCGTTGCTACTGCGCCCGCCCACCCGCACGTCCTGCACCGGGTTGAGGAACAGGTTGGCCCCGGTGACTCGCGCCAGCCTGGGCCTCAGGCGGGCGATCACGTCCTGGGCGCCGCCCTTGCGCTGGCCCTTCGGTTTCAGGGAGGTGACCAGGAAGCCGCCGGCCGAACGGCCGCCGGCGAAGGCGACCACCGTCTCCACCGCCGGATCGCGATGGATGATGTTCACGAACCGGCGCAGGCGCCGCTGGCTGATCTGGAAGGAGCTCGACTGGTCCGACTGCAGGCCGCCGACCATCTGACCGGTGTCCTGCTGGGGAAAGAAACCCTTCGGGACGACCGTGAACAGATAGGCGCTCAGCGCGATGGTGGCCGCCAGCACCGCCAGCATCAGCGGCCCGGCCTCCAGCACCCAGTCGAGCGCTTTTTCGTAAGTCCGGGCCATGGCCGCGAAGGCTCCTTCCGACAGCCGGGCGAGACGGCCCTGGCGCGCCGCCGGCCTGGGCGGATCGACCAGGAAGGCGCACATCATCGGGGTGGTGGTGAGCGAGACCAGCAGGGACACCAGAATCGCCGCCGACAGGGTGATGGCGAACTCGCGGAACAGGCGCCCGACGATTCCCCCCATCAGCAGGATGGGGATGAACACCGCCACCAGCGAAATGCTGATGGAAAAGACGGTGAAGCCGACCTCCTTGGCCCCCAGCAGCGCCGCCTCGAGGCGGCCCATGCCGGCTTCCACATGTCGGGTGACGTTTTCCAGCACCACGATGGCGTCATCGACCACGAAGCCGGTGGCCACGGTCAGGGCCATCAAGGAGAGGTTGTCCAGGGAAAAGCCGAGCAGGAACATCACCGCCACGGCCCCCAGCAGCGAGACGGCCACCGCGACGCTGGGGATCGCCACGGCGCGGCCGTTGTGCAGGAAGAAGGCGACCACGCCGATGACCAGCAGCACCGCGATCAGCACGGTGTGCTCCACATCGGCCAGGGAGGCGCGGATGGTGATGGTGCGGTCGATGGCCACCTGCATGTCAATGTCGGCCGGCAGGGCCAGCTTGAGGGCGGGGATCAGGGCCTTCACCCGATCGACGGTGCCGATGATGTTGGCGGCCGGCTGGCGGCTGACCACCACGACGATGGCCGGCTTGCCGTTGACCAGGCCCAGGTTGTGGACGTCCTCGACGCCATCGACGACCTGGGCGATGTCCCTCAGGCGCACCGTCGCGCCGCCCCGCGCGGCGATGACCAGGGGGGCGTAGTCGGCCGCCGTGGTCCCCGAATCGTTGGTGTAGATCTGGAAGCGCAGCTTGCCGTCTTCCACCACCCCCTTGGGGCGGTTGGCGTTGGCCGAGGCCAGGGCGGCGCGGACGTCCTCCAGGCCGATGCCGTACTTGGCCAGCGCCAGGGGGTTGAGCTCCACCCGCACCGCCGGCAGCGAAGCGCCGCCGATGTTGACGTCGCCGACGCCCTTGACCTGCAAAAGCTGCTGCTGAACGATGGTGGCGGCGGCGTCGTAGATCTGGCCGGGGGTGCGGGTCGCCGAGGTCAGGGCCAGGATGACGATGGGCGCGTCGGCCGGGTTCTGCTTGCGATAGGTGGGATTGGTTCGCAGGGTCACCGGCAGATCGACCCTGGCCGCGTTGATCGCCGCCTGCACGTCGCGCGCCGCCCCGTCGATGTCGCGGTTCAGGCCGAACTGCAGGGTGATGTTGGTCTGGCCGACCCGGCTGCTGGAGGTCATTTCGCTGACGTCGGCGATGATCCCCAGATGCTTTTCCAGGGGGGTGGCGACGCTGGTCGCCATGGTCTGGGGGCTGGCCCCCGGCAGGGCCGCCCGCACCGAGATGGTCGGGAAGTCGACCTGCGGCAGCGGCGAGACCGGCAGGCGGAAAAAGGCCGCGCCGCCGGCGAGCGCGATGCCGGCGGTGAGCAGAACCGTGGCGATCGGCCTGCGGATGAAGATCGCGGAAAAACTCACGGCCGCGCCGGTCCCCGATCGGGGGCGGCCTCCGACAGGCCCGGGTCGGATTCGCCCTTTCTAAGATCGCGGCCCAGGCGGCGGGCGAGGCGATCGAACTGGAGGTAGATCACCGGGGTGGTGAACAGGGTCAGGGCCTGGCTGGCGACCAGGCCGCCGACGATGCTGATCCCCAGCGGGTGGCGCAGTTCCGAGCCGACCCCCCAACCGAGCATCAGCGGCAGGGCCGCGAACAGCGCCGCCAGGGTGGTCATGACGATCGGCCGGAAACGCAGCAGGGCGGCCTGGTGAATGGCGTCCCTGGGGCTCTTGCCCTCCACTCGCTCGGCGTCGAGGGCGAAGTCGATCATCATGATGGCGTTCTTTTTGACGATGCCGATCAGGAGCACGATGCCGATGATCCCGATCACCCCCAGGTCCTGGCCGGCGACCAACAGGGCGAACAGCGCGCCCGCCCCGGCCGAGGGCAGGGTGGAGAGGATGGTGATGGGGTGGATGTAGCTCTCGTAGAGCACGCCCAGCACGATGTAGACGGTGACGATCGCCGCCAGGATCAGCCATAGCTCGTTGCCCAGGGAGGACTGGAAGGCGTCCGCCGCCCCCAGGAAGGTGGTGGTGATCGAGGCCGGCACGCCGACGGTCTTTTCCGCCGCCTTGATCGAGGCGACGGCCGCGCCCAGGGAGACGCCCGGCGCGGTGTCGAAGGCGATGTTGGCGGCCGGGAACTGGCCCACATGATTGACCTCCAGCGGTGAGGCGCGCTGTTCGATCCTCGCCAGGGCCGACAGCGGCGTGGACGCGCCGCCCGCGGTGGGCACGTAAAGGCTCTGCAGGCCCGCCGGCGTCTCCAGCAGTTTCGGGTCGGCCTGGAGGATCACCCGCTGCTGGCTCGACTGAGTGAAGATGGTTGAAATGATCCGCTGGCCGAAGGCGGAGTAGAGGGTGTCGTCCACCGTCGCCGCCGTGACGCCCAGGCGCGCGGCGGTGTCGCGATCGATGTTCACGAACGCCGACAGTCCCTGATCTTGCACATCGGAGGCGACGTTGCGCAGCTTGGCGTCGCCCGCGAGCCGATTGACCAGCGCGGCCGTCCAGGCGCCCACCGTCGCCGTGTCCGATCCCTGGAGGGCGAACTGATACTGGGTGCGCCCCGAGGAGGCGTCGATGGTCAGGTCCTGCACCGGCTGAAGGTAGAGGGTGACGCCGGGGGCGCCGCGGGCCAGTCCTCGCAGCCGGTCCAGGGTCGTCGCCAGCGATCCGCTCCTCTGGCCGAATGGTTTGAGATTGATCAGCAGGCGGCCGCTGTTGAGGGTGGTGTTGGTCCCGTCCACGCCGATGAAGCCGGTCAGGCTGTCGACATCGGGATCTTTCAGCAGGCGCGCCGCCAGGTCCCGCTGGATCTTGGCCATGGCGTCGTAGGAGACCGACTGGCCCGCTTCGACGACCCCCTGCACGATGCCGGTGTCCTGGGTGGGGAACAGGCCCTTGGGGATGGCGATATAGAGCAGGACGGTGATCGCCAGGGTCGCCACCGCGACGACTAGGGTGGCGACCTGCCGGTCCAGAACCCAGGTCAGGGCGCGGTCGTAGCGGGCGATGACATCATCGACGACCGCCTTCGCCCGGCGCCCGAAATGACTCTCCTCCACGTCGCCGTCGCGGCGCAGCCAACGCGCCGACAGGGTGGGGACCAGGGTCAGGGAAACCACCGCCGAGATGACGATGGTCACGGTGAGGGTGATCGCGAACTGGCGAAACAGCCGCCCGACCACGTCGCCCATGAACAGCAGGGGAATCAGGACGGCGATCAGCGACACCGTGAGGGAGATGATGGTGAAGCCGATCTGCTCGGCCCCCTTGAGGGCGGCGGCCATCGGCGTTTCGCCCGCCTCGATGTAGCGGGAGATGTTCTCGATCATGACGATGGCGTCATCGACCACGAAGCCGGTGGCGATGGTCAGCGCCATCAAGGTGAGATTGTTGAGGGAGAAGTGCAGCAGATACATCGCCCCGAAGGTCCCCACCAGGGACAGCGGCACGGCCACCGAGGCGATGAAGGTGGCCGGCAGGCTGCGCAGAAAGAGAAAGATCACCCCCACCACCAGGGCGACGCTGAGCACCAGTTCGAATTCCACGTCGCGGACCGAGGCCCGGATGCCGGTGGTGCGGTCGGTGACCACCGTCACATTGACCGAGGCCGGCAGGCCGCTCGTCAGCGACGGCAAGGCCTTTTTGATCTGGTCCACCGTGGCGATGACATTGGCGCCTGGCTGGCGCTGGACGTTGAGCAGGATGGCGGGCGTGGTGTCGTAGAGCGCCCCCAGGCGCGAATTCTCCGCGCCCTGGACCACGCTGGCCACATCGCGAAGCCGGACCGGCGCGCCATTTCGATAGGCGATGATCTGGGCCGCGTAATCGGCCGGGGTGAGGAGCTGGTCGTTGGCGTCGATGGAATAGGCGCGGGTGGGGCCGTCGAACGTCCCCTTGGCCCCGTTGGCGTTGGCCGCGCCGATGGCGGTGCTCAGGTTGGCGAGGGTCAGGCCGTAGGCGGCGAGTTGACGGGTATTGGCCTCTATACGCACCGCCGGGCGCTGACCGCCGCTGATCGACACCAGGCCGACGCCGGAGAGCTGCGAAATCTTCTGGGCGAGCTGCTGGTCGGCCAGGCTCTCCACCTCGGTCAGGGGCAGGGCCTTGGACGTCAGGGCCAGGGTGAGAACCGGCGCGTCGGCCGGATTGACCTTGGCGTAGATCGGCGGGGCCGGAAGATCGCTCGGCAACAGGCTTCCCGCCGCGTTGATCGCCGCCTGCACCTCCTGCTCGGCGACATCCAGGCCAAGGTCGAGATTGAACTGCAGGGTGATCACCGACGAGCCGCCCGAACTGATCGAGGACATGCGGCTGAGCTCGGACATCTGGCCGAACTGCACCTCGAGGGGCGCGGTGACGGTGGTCGCCATCACCTCGGGGCTGGCGCCGGGAAAGAAGGTCTGAACCTGGATGGTCGGGTAGTCCACCTCGGGCAGGGCCGAGAGCGAGAGGAAGCGAAAGGCCACGATCCCCGCCAGCAGGATCGCCGCCATCAGCAGCGAGGTGGCCACCGGCCGCCCGATGAAGGGGCGTGACGGGTTCATGGAAGGAGGCGCTTCCTGGACGCCACCGAGCCCGACGGCCCCGTCATCCCCCGGCCGGCGCCCCGCCGCCGTGACGGCGATGGCCGCCGGCGCCGCCCGCGTTCGGCCGCTGCCCCGGCAAGGTCACCTTGGCCCCCTCGCGCAGGCGATCGCCGCCTTCGGTGATGACGGTTTCGCCGGCTTTCAGGCCGGAGGCGATCGACACGGTTTCGGCGGTTCCTGGCCCCACCGTCACCGGCGTGGATTTCACCGTCTTGTCGGCCCCGAGCACCCAGACGAAATCGCCCGCCGGGCCGTGCCGGGTGGCCGTGGTCGGCACGATCACCTGGTTTTCCAGCGTGTCGACCAGCATCGTGATGTTGACGAACTGGTTGGGGAACAGGGCCCCGGCGGGGTTGGCGAAGCGCGCCTTGGCCTTCACCGTGCCGGTGGTGACGTCGATGGTGTTGTCGAGGGTGGCCAGCACCCCGCGCGCCAGGGCCGTCCCGCCGGCGCGGTCCAAGGCGGTGACCGGAAGGCCTCCCCCGGCCGCCCCGGCGTTGCGCGTCACCGCGGCGATGTCTTCCTCGGGCAGGGAAAAGACGACGGCGATGGGATCGATCTGGGCGACGACCGCGATCGGGGTGGCGGCGTTGGCGGTGATCTGATTGCCGGGATCGATCTGCCGAAGGCCCACCCGCCCGGAAACCGGAGCGGTGATGTGGGTGAACGACAGGTTGAGCTGGGCGCTGGCCACGGCGGCCTGATCGGCGCTCACCGTCGCCTCGTCCTGTTTTACCAGCGCCGCCTGGGTGTCGACCTGCTGGCCGGCGATGGAGTCCTGCGAGCGCAGGGTGCGGAAGCGGGCCAGATCCAGTTTGGCGTCGGCCAGCAGGGCCTGATCGCGCAGCAGTTGACCCTGAGCCTGCTGGACGGCGACCTGAAACGGTCGCGGATCGATCTGGGCGAGGAGCTGGCCCTTGCGCACCAGTTGCCCCTCGCGAAAATTGACGCTCAGCAGCATGCCGGCCACCCGCGCGTTGACATTGACCGTGGCCAGGGGCGTCACCGTGCCCAGGGCGCTGACCTGGATCGGAATGGCGCCGATCACGGCCTTGGCGGTTCCCACCGTGATCGGCGGCCGCCCGCCCGGCCCCCCGCCGGCGCCCCCACGCCCTCCCCGCTTGGCCGCCCCGCCTCGGGCGCAATGGGAGAGCGTCAGCGCCAGCGCCAGGGCCACCACGATAACGGCGGCGATTCCGATGACGGCGCGCCGATTCGATCGGCCTCTTGGGGGCTGCTTGGCGCGCGGCGCCGACGTCGTCTCGCTCATTCCAGCTCCGGACTGCTTCCATGGCGTGGACGTCGCCTTCGGCCTAATGACTATAACGCGCCGGCGTTCCAACTCCGCCGGTCGCCGCCGCCGGGACGCCGCCCAGAAAAGCCTCCCGGAAAAGCCGCCCGTGAACTCTTGGCCCTTAGCCGCGAAGGTGTAGAGCCTGATTCAGCGTCCGCGTCTGTCCCGTGCAAACGCATCAGGCTCTGGCGGCGAATTTCTGCTACGGCGAGGGCCATGCAAAGACGGGGCATTATCCTGGCGGGTGGGACGGGGTCGAGGCTCTACCCGCTGAGCGTCGCGGTGAGCAAGCAGCTCATGCCGGTGTTCGACAAGCCGATGATCTACTACCCCCTGTCGGTGCTCATGCTGGCCGGGATACGCGACATTCTGATCGTCACCACGCCGGGCGACCAAGGCGCCTTCCGCCGCCTGCTGGGCGACGGGTCGCGGTGGGGGCTCTCACTCACCTACGCCGAGCAGGAACGGCCCGGCGGGATCGCCCAGGCCTACCGCATCGGCGCGGCCTTCCTCGATGGGCGGCCCTCGGCCCTGATTCTTGGCGACAATCTGTTCCATGGGGCCCGTCTGCCGACGCTACTTGAAGCCGCGAACGCTCGATCGGCGGGGGCGACGATCTTCGCCTATCGGGTGAAGGACCCGTCCCGATACGGGGTGGTCGAGTTCGACAGGGCGGCCAAGGCGGTGGCCATCGAGGAAAAGCCCGACCGGCCGCGTTCAAACCACGCCGTCACCGGCCTCTATTTCCATGACGAGCGGGCGGTCGATTTCGCCGCCGACCTGCAGGTCTCGGCGCGCGGCGAATTGGAGATCACCGACCTGAATCGCCGATATTTGGACGCCGGCGCCCTGCACGTCGAGGTTCTGGGCCGAGGCCACGCCTGGCTGGACACCGGAACCCACGGCGCCCTGCTCGATGCGGCCTTCTATGTGCGGATCGTCGAGGAACGTCAGGGGGTGAAGATCTGTTGCCCCGAGGAGATCGCCTGGCGCCTGGGTTATATCGGCGACGCGGAGCTGGCGGCGCTCGCCGCGCCTCTGCGGGCGAGCGGCTATGGAACCTACCTCCTTTCGTTGCTGGCGGAAGGGCGGGACCGGTGAAAATCACCCCGACCGCCCTCGAAGGGGTGTTGCTTCTCGATCCCGAGGTCTTCCGCGACGAGCGCGGATTTTTCATGGAGGTCTGGCGGGACGGCGCGGTCGCCGAGGCCGGCCTGGACGTCACCTTCGTGCAGGACAACCAGAGCCGGTCGCGCCGCGGCGTGCTGCGTGGGCTGCACTATCAGGCGTCACGACCGCAAGGGAAACTCATTCGGGTGCTCGGCGGCGCTGTGTTCGACGTGGTGGTCGATCTTCGCCGCCGCTCGCCGACCTTCGGGCGATGGTTCGGCGCGCGCCTGACGGCGGCGAGCCGGCGGATGCTGTGGGCGCCGCCCGGCACGGCGCACGGCTTTCTGACCCTCAGCCGAACCGCCGACGTCGCCTATAAATGCACCGATTTCCATGTCCCGGACGACGACCGGGCGATCGCCTGGAACGATCCCGACCTGGCCATCGCCTGGCCGCTGGGGCCGGCGGAACAGCCGATACTCTCGATCAGGGACGCGGCGGCCGGGGCGTTCGGCGATGCTCGGTTTGCCTGAGATGAAGGCGCTGGTCACCGGCGCCGGCGGGCAGTTGGCGCGGGCGTGGGTCGCCCGGGCGAGGCCCGGCTGGGCGGTGACGGCCCTGACGCGGGCGGCCCTCGACATCGGCGACGAGGGCGCGGTCCGCGCCGCCGTGGCCGAGTTTCGCCCGGACCTGATCCTCAATGGCGCCGCTTTCACGGCCGTCGATCGCGCCGAAGACGAGCGCGAGACGGCCTTTCGGGTGAACCGCGACGGGGCGGCGAACCTCGCCAGGGCGGGCGCGGATATCGGGGCGCGGATCGTCCATGTCTCGACCGACTATGTGTTCGACGGTCGCGCCGGCCGGCCTTATCGGCCGGATGACCCGCCCTCGCCGCTCGGCGTCTACGGCGCTTCGAAGCTGGCCGGCGAGGCGGCGGTGTCGGCGGCGGCGCCCGGCGCGCTCATCGTGCGCACCGCCTGGCTCTATTCGCCTCGCCCGCCCAACTTCCTGACCACCATGCTGCGGCTGATGGGCGAGGGTGCCGAGGCGCGGGTGGTGACCGACCAGATCGGCACGCCCACCTCGGCCGCTTCCTTGGCCGCGGCGCTGTGGGGTATGATCGCGCTGAACGCGGCCGGTGTCTGGCACTACACCGACGCGGGGGTGGCCTCGTGGTACGATTTCGCCCAGGCCATCGGCGAGGAGGCGTCGGCCGCGGGCCTGCTGGCCGAGGCGCCCCGCGTCACGCCCATCTCCACCGCCGAGCGGCCCACGCCGGCCGCCAGGCCCCCCTTCGGCGTCCTGGACAAGTCGCTCACCTGGAGCCTGCTCGGTCGCCCCGCGCCGCACTGGCGCCAATCCCTGCGCGAGGTGCTGGCCGAGATGAGCGCCTGATCGAGGCGGGGGGATGGGCCTCAATCGGCGATCGCCGAATAGATCAGGCTCTTGAGCTGGCCGCGGAAATTGAAGGTTCCGGACGGCATGAACTGGGTCATGAACACCCAGGTCAGGTCCTCGACCGGATCGACCGCGAACAGGGTCGAGGCCGCGCCGCCCCAGTAGTAGTCGCCGCCGCCCAGGCCGCCGGCGGCGACCTCGTCCAGGGTGGTGGCGAAGCCGAGGCCGAAGCCGACCCCTTCATCGACGGTTTCGGAAAAGCCGCCAATGGCCATCTGGGCGAGATCCTTGCCGCCCTGCAAATGGTTGCGATGCATGAGCGCGACGGTGCGGGGCCCTAGAATCCGCGCCCCGTCGAGCTCGCCGCCGCGCCGTAGCATCTCACAGAAGCGCAGATAGTCCTGCGTGGTCGAGGTGAGGCCGCCGCCGCCGGAGAAGAAGGCCGGCTCGCGCAAATATTCGCTCGTTGCCCCCAGCAGGCGCAGGGATTTGTCGGCCCCGCGGCGATAGTTGGCGCATAGGCGCTCCGCCTTGTCCGGCCCGACGAAAAACGCGGTGTCCTTCATGCCGAGAGGATCGAAGATCGCATCTTGAAGGTATTTGTCGAACCGCTGCCCGCTGATCGCCTCCACCAAGGCGCCGCAGACGTCGGTGGAGAGCGAATACATCCACCGCTCCCCCGGCTGGTAAAGCAGGGGGACCTGGGCCAGTTTGCCCATGAAGTCCGTCAGGGTTTCGCCCCGGTCGCGGCGCACCCGAAGCTGGGCGTAGACCTTATCGACCGCCAGGCCGGTGCTCGGCGCGCCCAGCGCGGCCAGGGCGTCGCCATAGGTGAGCCCGCCGGTGTGGCAAAGCATGTCGCGCATGGAGAGCGGCCGGACAGGCGCCTCGGTGACCATCGCCGCGCCCTCGCCCGACACCCAGACCCGCTGGCCCTTCCAGGCCGGGAAGAAGCGGCTGACCGGGTCGTTCAACTGGAAATGGCCGCGCTCGTAAAGCGTCATCAGGGCGACGGAGGTGACCGGCTTGGTCATCGAATAGATGCGGAAGATGGCGTCGTCGGCCATGGCCTTGCCCGCCTCGCGGTCCATGTGGCCGAACGAGCGGAAATAGGCCAGATGGCCATGACGGGCGACGGCGACTTGGCAGCCGGCGATCTTGCCCGGCGCGATGTAGCGGCGCTCGAGATGCTCGCCGATCCGCTCCAGGCGGGCGGCGGAAAGGCCGGTTTTTTTGGGGGCGAGTTCCATGACGCCTATTTCTCCGCCACGGCCGACGATGCGCCGGGCGCGACGATGTCCCACACCCCCTTCCACGCCCCGTCGGGCGCCGGCCGGAACACCGTGACATAGCTGCCCGTCTGGGTGACCGCCGCCTTGGTCGCCGGATCGGTGGCGGTCTGCCGGTAGGTTCCCCGCGCCGCCGCCAGATCGCCGGAAGCGGCTACATAGACCCGATCGCTGGCGAAGGTCAGGGTGAAGGCCGGATCGTCCATGAGCTGCTGCACGGCGGCCTTGATGGCGACCGCGCCGACGGCCGGCGGCGCCCCGGCCACCATGATCGCCGCGTCGGGGGCGAAGAAGGCGGCGACCCGCTTCGGGTCGCCGCTCTTCCAGTCGGCGTTGGCATGCACCTCGGCGGTCTTGATGGCGTCGATGATCCTGGCCGTATCGACCGGCGGCTTGGCCGCGTGTGGCGCGCAGCCGCCGATGAAGGTGATGGCGCAGAGCGCCGCGGCGATCGCCGGATGTCTCATGGTCGGGGTCCTTAGAGCCTTAAGCGCCTCGCGGCCGCGACCATCGCCACCCCGGGGGCGCGCCGTCAAGCGGCGGCACGCCTATCCGACCAGGCAAAGCCCCGCCTCGCCGCCGTTGACCGCCGAAGCGATCAGGCGCCGATCGAGAGTCGCCAGCCGGCCGCCCTTGGAAACCGCGAGGGCGAGGAGATAGGTGTCGGTCACCTGGCCGGAGGTCAGCAGACGCGCCGGATCGACGATGTCGGAGGCCAGAAGGCTGATGTCGTCGGGCCAGAACCGATGATTTCCGAAGCTTCGCAGTTCGAGGAGAGCCGTCGCGACGACGGCCGGCGATCCGGGAAAGTTGCCATAGGCGGGGTGGCCGACGATGCGCAGGGCGCCGTTTTCGGATATCGGGCAAGTCGCCCAGGATCGTCGGCCTTCCCGTTCGAACCAGCCGCGGCTCAACTCGTAATGAACGTGCGCCCGATCGATCAAGGCGATCAGGACATTGACGTCCAGCAGGAAGGTCATCAGGGCAATTCGTCGCGCAACCTATTGACCATCTCGAGCGTCACCGGCCGGGCGTCCTCGCGCAGTGGGATCGTCGCCAATCCACCGCGGCTCGCCGGCGGCGTTTGGGGGCGCAGTCCTTGGCGCGCCAGCCCGGAAATGACCTCGCCCATGGTCCTGCGTTGTCGCGACGCCAAATCCCGCGCGGCGGCGAGGACGTCATCATCGATGGCCAGGGTGGTTCTCATTTTGATGATCCTTGTGCCGATGCATCAAACATCAAACATCACTTATCTTGTCAAGCCGCGCCATGTGGCGCCGCCCCAGATCCCGCAAAATCTCCCGCGCCGCGTTGTGGCCGGGGGCGCCGGTGACGCCACCGCCGGGGTGGGTTCCCGAGCCGCACATGTAGAGGCCGCGAACCGGGGCGCGGTAGTCGGCGTGGCCCAGGGCGGGGCGGGCGCTGTAGAGCTGGTCGAGGGTGAGGGCGCCATGGAAGATGTCGCCGCCGGTGAGGCTGAGCTTTCGTTCCAGATCCAGCGGCGACAGGATCGTGCGGCCGAGGATCGAGCCTTTGAAATTGGGGGCATGGGCGGTCATCGTCTCGACGATCAGGTCGGCGGCCGCCTCGCGATGCTCGTCCCAGCTCGACCCATCGGGCAGGGCCGGCGCGAACTGCTGGCAGAACAGGCTGGCGACGTGCCGGCCCGGCGGCGCGAGGGAATCGTCGAGGACGCTGGGAATATGCATCTCGATGGCCGGCGCGCGCGCCCAGCCCAATCGCCGCGCGTCCATGAAGGCCTGGTCGAGATAGTTCAGCGACGGGGCGATGACGATGCTGGCCCCGTGATGTTCGGCCACGCCGGCGCTCGGCAGGCAGGTGAAGTTGGGTGGTTCCGACAGCGCCACGTTCATCCGGAACGTGCCCGAGCCGCACTTCCAGGCGGCCATGCGGTCCTTGAACGCCGGCGGCAGGTGCTCGGGCGCCACCAGCTTGCCGAACAGCAGCTTGGGATTGAGGTTGGAGACCACCACCCGGGCCTCCAGGTCGGTTCCGTCCTTCAGCACCACGCCGCGCGCCCTGCCCGCCGAGATGGCGATCTCGCGCACCGGCGCGTCGGTGGATATTTCGACGCCGGCTTCCAGGCAGGCGCTGGCCATGGCCTGGGTGATCGAGCCCATGCCGCCGATGGCGTGGCCCCAGGCGCCCTTGACCCCGTTCACCTCGCCGAACACATGGTGCAGCAGGACATAGGCCGAGCCCGGCGTATAGGGGCTGGCGTAGTTGCCGATGACGGCGTCGAAGCCGAGCAGGCCCTTGAGAACATCGGTCTCGAACCAGGAATCGAGCAGGTCGCCGGCGCTCTTGCCGAACAGATCGATGAGGTCGCCCTGGCCCTGAAGGCCGAGCTTGCGCACCTGGTTCGCCAGGCCGAGCCCGGTCATCAGGTCGCGCGGCGAGGCGCTGGCGTTGTAGGGCGTCTTGAGCAGAACGGCGCGCAACAGATCGACGATCTTGTCCAGGCGGGCGTGGAAGGCCTCCAGGCGGTCGGCGTCCTTCGCCGAAAAGCGCGCCACCTCGCGGCGGGAACGGGCCGGGTCGCGGTCGAGGATCAGGTAGCGGCCGTCGCCGGCCGGGGCGAAATAGGAGAGGGGCCGGATGACGATCCGCAGCCCGTGGCGGGCCAGCTCCATGTCCCTGATGACGGTGGGGTTGAGCAGACTGACCGAATAGCTGGCCACGGAGTTGCGAAACCCCGGATGGAATTCCTCGGTGATCGCCGCCCCGCCGACGATCCCGCGCCGCTCCAGCACCCGCACCTTGTAGCCGGCGCGGGCCAGATAGAAGGCGCAGACCAGGCCGTTGTGGCCGCCGCCGACGATCAGGGCGTCGTAAGGCATTTGGGGGCGCATATCGCGGCCAGTTCGCTCAGATACCGGTCGATGTATTCGGCCGTGCCCGGCTCCATCAGGGAATAGGGCCCCGGCTCATAGGCGCGCGAGCGCACCCCGGCCTGGTTCATCTCGATGATCGTCTTGTCGGCGAGGCTGGTCACGTCCCACAGCCAGATCAGGCGGGAGAGGTCATAGTCGCGCCCTTCGACGGCGTCGCCCCTCACCAGCCACATCACCTCCATTTCCGTTTGGAGGGTGGCGCGCGGGATGAAGCGATAGATCACCCCGTGGTCGGCGTAGGCCAGAAAGGCGCTCAGGAAGCCGGCTTCGGCGAACAGGCACTCGCCGCTCTCGCCGCCTTCCCGGTCCATCGCAGGCGCCACGAGCCTGCCGTCGGCGCTGCCGGTCTGACTGCCGCGAATCAGGGCGGAGGCCATCGCCCGCGCCACCTCGGGGCCGCCGGCCTCGGCGCCCCACACCTCGATGTCGCCGGCCGAGCCCAGGGCGCGGCCCTGGGGCCGGGCCAGGGCGTGATGGACCGAGAATTCCGGGTGGGCGACGGCGCAGTGGTAGCACTCGTGGTAGTTCTCCATCGCCAGCTTCCAGTTCGCCGCGACCGTGTAGGTTTGGCGATGGGCGACCTTGGCCCCCGCCCAGCCATAGCGGGCGGTCATGGCCCCTAGAGCGGCTTCGACGGCGTCCAGGCGGGGCGGTGTGTCGGAGAAGCTGATCAGGATCAGGCCGCCGATCACCGCGATCGGCAGGGGCTTGAGAGCGTATCGGGCCGGATCAAAGCCCTCCGGCATCTCCCGCGCCGCCCGCAGGGCGCCGTCCAGGCGATAGCTCCAGGCGTGATAGGGGCAGGTCAGGACCGCCGCGTGGCCCGCGCCCGGCGGGCGGATGCGCGAGCCGCGATGGCGGCAGACGTTGTTCAGCGCCCGCACTTCGCCATCCTCGCCGCGCACGACGATCGCCGACTCCAGGCCGAGTTCGACCACCAAAAGATCGCCGGGCGCCGCGACCTCGCTGACATGGCCCACGCAGGTCCAGCGGTCGAGCAGCAGCTCCATGTCGCGCTCGAAGATGTCGCCGCGCACATAGAAGTCCCGGGAGAGCGCGTGGCCGGGCGCGCGGGCGGCGATTAATTCGGCGACGGTCATCGGCCCTCGAGGGTCTCCAGGAACCGCACCGGTTCGCCCAGCCCAGGGTCGCGCACCTCGCCGTCGCGCATGACCGTCCGGCCACGGATGACCGTCGCCACCGGCCAGCCCTTGGCCTCGAAGCCGTCGAAGGGGGTCCAGGTGGCGCGACTGGCCATGTCTTCGTGGCGGAGGGTTCGGCGGGCGTTCAGGTCGATGAGGGTGAGGTCGGCGTCGTAGCCCTCGGCGATGCGGCCCTTGCCGGCGATGCCGAAGATGCGCTGGGGGCCGTGGCTGGTCAGGTCGACCAGGCGCTCCAGGGAAAGCCGCCCCTCGGCGACGTGGGTCAGCATGATGGGAAGGAGGGTCTGGACCCCCGGCATGCCGGACGGCGAGGCGGGATAGGGCCGCGCCTTTTCCTCGCGGGTGTGCGGCGCGTGGTCGGAGCCCAGCACATCGACCACCCCCATGGCGATCCCTCGCCACAGCGCCGCCTGATGGTGCGCTTCGCGGATCGGCGGGTTCATCTGGGCGAAACCCTTGAGGCGCTCGTAGGCCTCCGGCGCCGTGAGCGTGAGATGCTGCGGCGTCAGCTCGACGCTGGCCACGTCCTTGTGCTCGGCCAGGAAAGCGATCTCCTCGGCGGTGCTGACGTGGAGAACGTGGATGCGCTTGCCGAGCTTGGTGGCCAGATCGACCAGGCGCCGGGTGGACAGGATCGCCGCTTCCGCGTCGCGCACCTCCACATGGCTCGTCCAGTCTCCGGTGCGCGCCAAGGACCGGCGCTCGGCCAGGCGGTATTCGTCCTCCGAGTGGAAGGCGGCGCGGCGGGTGATGTGGCGAAGGATCGCCGCCACCCCTTCGTCGTCGGGGACCAGCAGGCTCCCGGTGGAGGCGCCCATGAACACCTTGACCCCGCAGCAGCCGGGCAGGCGCTCCAGTTCTCCCAGAAAGGCCGCGTTCTCGTGGGTGCCTCCGACGTAGAAGGCGTGATCGCAGTGCATACGGCCGGCGGCGCGGGCGAGCTTGTCGGCCAGGGCCTCGGCGTCGGTGGTGGCCGGCTCGGTGTTGGGCATTTCGAAGACGGCGGTGACGCCGCCCAGCACCGCCGACCGGGAGCCGGTCTCCAGGTCTTCCTTCCATTCCAGGCCCGGCTCGCGGAAATGGACCTGGCTGTCGATGACGCCCGGCAGAACCGTCAGGCCCCGCGCGTCGAACACCTCCCCGGCCGAGGCGCCGCCCAGGTCGCCGATGGCGACGAACCGGCCGTCGCGAATCCCGATGTCGGCCATGCCCCGGCCGGCGTGATTGACCACCTCGCCGCCGCGCACGATCAGGTCGTAGGTCTCAGGCATGGACGCCCTCCGTTGCGGTTTCGGCGATCAGCGCCTCCGCCGCCGCCAGCACGGCGGTGGGGGAAAGCTCCATCATATGACACAGCGCCTGGCTCAAGGTCGGATCGATTCGGCGGAAGTCGGCGAAGCTTCGCCCGCCGCGCACGGTGCGCGCGACCGGTCCCCACGGCTCATAGAGGGTTTCGTCCGATGGCCCGAACAGGCCGAGCGTCGGCGCGCCCGCCGCCGCCAGGTGCATCAGGCCGGAATCGCCGCCGATGAACAGCCGCGCCCGCTTCAGCGCCGCATAGCAGACCAGGATGTCCTCGCGGCCGACCAGATCGATGCGTCGGGACTGGGAAACCGCCGCCTTGACCGGCGCGGCGGCGCCTTGATCGTCCGGGCCGCCCACCACCATCAGGCGCCCGCCGGCCAACGGCCCGCCGGCCCCCAGCAGCGCCCGCGCCACCAGGGCGAAGCGCTCGGCCGGCCAGGTCTTGCCGATCCAGTTGGCGGCCGGAGCCATGGCGAGGATCGGCCCGGCCCCGGCGGTGAGGGCTTCGGCGCGGCCCTCGATCTCCGGGCTGGTGAACAGGAAAGGCGCCGCGGGCCCGTCCTCGAGCTTTAGCAACTGGGCGGCCTCCACCACCTTGTGGACGGGGGGCCCGCCAGATTCGTGCACCGCCCGGCGGGTCGGGCGCAGAAGGCGCGCCATGGCCGATCCGCGCAAATCGACCACCAGTCCCCAGTGTCGATTTCGCACCTGCCGCCAAAGCGCGAACCAGTGGCCGCCGCCCGGCTTCTTTTCCATGACGATCGTAGCCTCAAGGCCCGGCGTCTGGGCGTAGAGCGGCGCGGTCAGGGCGCTGGCGACGAAGGTGAAGCGGGCGCCGGGCACCTCATCGACCAGGGTCTTGACCAGGCCCGACGACAGGACCGCGTCGCCGATGCGGCTGGGGGCGATGAAGAGGATCGGAAAGCGTGCGGCCGCCATGAAGGCCACTCTATAGGGGCCGCCGCCCTGGCGCTCCAGGGGAGGCGGGCTCATATCGGGGCATGACCCAACCCTCGTTCGTGGCGAAACTGCCGAGCCGCGCCGTTGTCGCCCTCGGGGGGGTGGACTGGCGCGGCTTCCTGCAGGGACTGATCACCCAGGACGTGACGACGCTGACCGACGGCGAGGCGCGCTTGGCGGGCCTGCTCACACCCCAGGGACGCCTGCTCTTCGACCTGTTCGCGATCGGCGCGGGCGACGGCTGCCTGATCGACTGCGCGGCGGGTCGCCGCGACGCCCTGATCCAGCGCCTCACCCTGTACCGCCTGCGCGCCAAGGTGGACATCGCCCCCTCCGATCTCACCGTGGAGGCCCTGTGGGGTTCGACGCCCGCCTCCGCCGGATGGGTCGCCGATCCGCGCCTGCCGGCCTTGGGGTGGCGCGGCTACGGCGCCGCGGCGCCTGTCGGCGCGACCTGCATCGACGAGGCGGCCTATGAGGCCCATCGCCTGACGCTCGGCGTTCCCGGCCCCGCCGACTGGGGCGTCGAGGCGACCTATCCCATCGAAGCGAATTTCGACCTCCTGAACGGCATCGACTTCAAGAAGGGGTGTTTCGTCGGCCAGGAGACCACCTCGCGCATGAAGCGGCGCGGGGCGGTGAAGAGCCGCATGGTCCCGGTGACCTTCGAGGGCGCGCCCCCGCCCCACGGCGCCGAACTGCTGGCCGGAACCCTGCGCGCCGGCGTGGCCCTGTCGGGCGGCGAGGGCGGCGCCATGGCCCTGCTCCGCCTCGACCGCCTGGAGGCGGGGCCACTCACCATGGCCGACGGCCGGCCCTGGCGGCCGATGTGGCCGAAATGGCTGAGTTCCGGAGCGCGGGCTTCCAGCCCGCACCCTTAAAAACAAAAAGCGGGCTGGAAGCCCGCGCTACAACCGAACACTCCACCGCGCGCACGCGGTCGGAAAACTCCACCACCAGATGACCCGCCCGCGTCGCCGCGAAGGAGACCTTGCGGCAGATGTCGAACAGGGAGAGTCTGGCGGTGTGACGCTCGGCGCCGGTCATCCAGTTGAAGTCGGCGACGTTGAGAATCCGCATGGCGGTGGGTGTTTGGAGGCGCGAGGCGTTGGGCGTCAAGGTCTACGAGGGTGAGGGCGGGCGCTGTGGCTGGGCCGATCCGCGCGACGCCGCCTACGTCGCCTATCACGACGAGGAGTGGGGCGTGCCGGAGTACGATTCCCGCGCCCTGTGGGAAAAGCTGGTGCTCGACGGGTTCCAGGCCGGCCTGTCGTGGAACACCATCCTCAAGAAGCGCGAAGCCTTCCGCGCCGCCTTCGCCGGCTTCGATCCGGACGCGGTGGCGCGCTTCGGCGCGGCCGAGCGCGCGCGGCTGATGGCCGACGAGCGCATCGTCCGCTCCAACGCCAAGATCGACGCGGCGATCGGCGGGGCGCGGATCTATCTGGAGATGCGCGAGGCGGGCGAGGACTTCTCGGCCTTTCTGTGGGCCCTCGCCGGCGGGGCCCCGATCCAGAACGCCTGGGCAGATATCGGCCAGGTGCCGGCCCAGACGCCGCTCGCCGCCGAGATGGCCAAGGCCCTCAAGGCCAGGGGCTTCAAGTTCTGCGGCCCGGTGATCGTCTACGCCTTCATGCAGGCGGTGGGCATGGTCAACGACCATGTGACCAGCTGTTTCCGCCACGGCCAGGTGGCGGGCATGGCCAGGCCGTGACCGCCACCTGGCCCGACATGCTGCTGGAGCGGGCCTGCCCGGCGCCGGTCTGCGGGGTGGACGAGGCGGGCCGCGGGCCGTGGGCCGGCCCCGTCTGCGCCGGCGCGGTGATCCTTAAGGCCAGCGGCGCGATCGACGGCCTGAACGATTCCAAGAAGCTGTCGGCCAAGCAGCGGGAGGCCCTGGAGCCGCAAATCAAGGCCCGCGCCCTCGCCTGGGGAGTCGGCTACGCCTCGGTGGAAGAGATAGCGGTGTTGAACATATTGCACGCCACCGGGCTGGCCATGCGCCGGGCCATAGAGGCCATGGCCCACGCCCCGGCCTTCGCCCTGGTGGACGGCAACTACGCCTTTCCCCTGCCCTGCCCGGTGAAGACGGTGGTCAGGGGCGATGGCATCTCCTCGTCCATCGCCGCCGCCTCGATCCTCGCCAAGACCGCCCGCGACCGGCTGATGGCCCGGATGGACGAGCGCTATCCCGGCTACGGCTTCGCCGGCCACAAGGGCTACCGCGCCCCCGTCCACGCCCGCGCCCTCCTCGACCTGGGGCCGTGCGAGATTCACCGGATGGCCTGGGCGCCGGTCCGCCTGGCGCTCATGGGCAAGGACCCCATGCGGGCCTTCGCGCGGGGCGACGACGAGGCGGCGCCGTTCGCCTGACGATCGCCTCGCCGCCGACAGACGGGGCCGATCCCGCGACGGCTGGTGAACAAGGCGGCGTCAGCGCCCGGCCGTATCGCCGGCCATGTCCTTCATCATTTCATCGTGGTCGGCCGGGGCGCTCTTCACGATCGCCTTATATTGCGCCGGGCTGAGGGACGGCAGTTTGCGGATGAAGGCGACCATATCCCAGATCAATGTATCGCCGTGGGTGCGGCCCCAGGCGGCCATGGCGGTCAGCTTGACCCCGTGCTTGATCGTCCAGAATTCCTCCGCCGCGGAGCGATCGACGCCGCGGGCCAGTTCGGGGGCCGAGGGATAAAGGCCTTGGGCGATCTCGGTCTTCTCCATGCCCGGCGCGAGATGGCAGCCGCTGCACATGTCGGCGTAGAGGCCCGCGCCGGCGGCGATGCGTTGGGGGTCTCCCAGATCGGCGGGGACCTTGATTCCGTGGGCGCGCGCCGCGATCGACCGGTCGCGCACCTGTTGCAGAAGCCAGTAGGTCGGGGCCATGTGCGGCGCGTCGGCCCCGATGTCGTAGACGCCGGCGTAGATGAAAATGCCGGCGAACCCGGCGACTGCCAGGGCGACGATGGCGACGAAGGCCGTGCTCGGCAGATGCCGGTGAAGATCAAACTTCCAGCCGCTCATCGTATTCTCCCTGGCCGGCCGCCGGTTAGCGGGGCGTGAAGCTTGGACTGACAGAGCCCGCCCGCCGGTTAGCCGCTCATGAATATGGTCTGGCGGCGCCCTACTGGATGAATACCTTCATATCCTGGAAGTCGAAGGTCACGGCGTGGGGCTTGAAGAAGTCGTGGCCGACCATGCCGGCGAGGTGGAAGCCGAAGGTCTCCTCCCAGGGGAACGGCCCGTCGTAGAGCCCCCTCACATTCTCTTCCTCCAGGTCTCCGAACGAAACGCGCCTCACGTCATAGGGAATGACCTTCAATGTCCCGCCGCCGCCGGCCCCTTCGCCGGCCTTACTTTCATCTAGCGTGATCCCGGCCGCCTTGATCACTGAGGCGGCCAGCTTGACCCCCCCTCCCATCAGGCCGGTGTCGACAAAGAGAAGGCTCGGCGGCAGGCTCTCCACCTGGCCCCAGCCGACCATGAAATGGTCGCCCGCCATCCAGACCGGAACCGCGATCCGTGGGGCTTTCGCGCTCGCCTGCATGAATTGGTCCACGCTCCTGGCGCTCTTGCGCCGCAGCACAAGCTCGCCGCGCGGATAATCCAAGGTGGCGAGGAAGTGGTAAAAGAAGGTGGTCCCGATAACCCCGTCAATTCGCTTGACGCCGAAATCTTCCGAGAGCTGGCGCAGGGGAAGGGTGGCGACGGGCAGGTTGCGGACCGTCCAGCCGCCCAGGGCAAGAGACTCGATCCGGCCAAGCCCCACACCGGCTTCCTGGCCGCCGGAGAATGTGCCCGTGACCTTGCCGAATTTCGGCGCCCCCAATTCCTTGGCGAAGGCGCTGTCGAGCACCACCTCCGAGCCGCCGGTGTCGATGAAGAACGTGACCGGCTCGCCGCCGTTGATCCGCACGCGCAGCAGCGGCAGGGGATCGGTCTTGATCAGCGTCACCGTCGTCGTCTCGCCTGCGCCGGTCACCTCATAGGGGGTCTGGCCCTTGAAGCTCTCGAGCTTGGCGACATTGAGGGTGGGATAGTCGTTGATGAGCAGAGCGTTCTTGGCCACATCGACGCCTTTCAGCGCCGCCGCCGCGTGCTGGAAATCGTCGGCGCGGTAGTAGGCCTCGGCCAGCATCACCTTGGCGTCGGCCTCGGCCGGCCGAAGGGCGATGGCCGTGGAAAGCCAGCGATGCGCGCCCGCCAGATCATTGGCGAGCAGGGCGATACGGCCGAGCTGAAGAACGGCGCGATAGTCCGAGGGGTCCTTGGCCGCCAGCCGCGTGTCGATCACGCCGGCCTCGGCGAATCTGCCGGCCTGAAGAGCGTCGGCGGTGGCGCCGTCCAAGGTCTCGGCGGCCCACGCCGCCGGGGCGGCGGCCAAGGTGAGCGCCATGCCCATCCAGGCGATCTTCATTAGTCACCACCCTGCTCAGCCCCACAGAGGGGCACCCTAACGGACGATCTAGACCTTCTCCAGGGCTTCTCCCTGAAGGCGGTTGCCTCCGCTTGGCGGCCAGCCGCTGGGGCAGAACAGGTGTGGGCTGGCCGGGTGGCGGGGCGCCCGACGCCCCTCATGAGCCCGAAACTTCACCATGAGGGCCAGGAGGGGCGCGGCGCGTAACCTTTGGCGCGTTATATGCGAAGGCTGGACCAGGACGTGACCGTGACCACCGACATATCTCCCCCGCCCTCGCGCCGACGCTTTGTCCAGGGCCTCGCCTTGGCCGGCGGCGCGGCGGCCATCGGGGCGCCGATCTGGACGCGGGCGCAAGGCGCCGGGGCCGGGCCGAGCGTGCTCACCGGCGACCGCTTCGACCTGACCGTCGGCGCCTCGCCGATCAACATCACCGGGCGGCGGCGGATGGCGACGGCGGTGAACGGCCAGGTTCCGGGGCCGACCCTGAGGTTTCGCGAAGGCGACGCGGTGACGATCAACGTCACCAACCGCCTGGCCGAGCCGACCTCGATCCACTGGCACGGCTTTCGCCTGCCCAACCCCATGGACGGCGTGCCGGGGCTCACCTTCCCCGGCATCATGCCCGGCGAGACCTTCACCTACCGCTTCCCCATCGTCCAGGGCGGGACCTATTGGTACCACAGCCACTCGGGCATGCAGGAGCAGACCGGCCTCTATGGCGCCGTGGTCATGGAGCCGAAGGAGAGAGCCCCTTACGCCTACGACCGCGAATACGTGATCGTGCTGTCGGACTGGACCGACGAAGATCCGATGACCGTGATCGCCAACCTGAAGCAGCGGGGCGATTACTACAATTTCCACCAGCGGACGGCGGGTACTTTCATCGACGATGTGCGCCGCAAGGGCTTGAAGGCGACCTGGGCCGATTGGACGATGTGGGGCGGCATGCGGATGAGCCCCACCGACATCATGGATGTGAGCGGGGCGACCTACACCTTCCTCGTCAACGGCCAGCTGCCGGCGGCCAACTGGACCGCCCTCTTCCAGCCGGGAGAGCGGGTGCGCCTGCGGTTCATCAACAGCGCCTCCATGACCACTTTCGATGTCCGGATTCCGGGCCTCATGCTCACCGTGGTCGCGGCCGACGGCGGCGATGTCCAGCCGGTGACGGTCGAGGAATTCCGCATCGGCGTGGCGGAGACCTACGACGTGATCGTCGAGCCCAGGGCGGACAAGGCCTACGCCATCTTCGCCCAGGCGCAGGACCGCACCGGCCATGCCCTGGGAACCCTCGCGCCGAGGCCGGGCATGGCGGCGGCGGTTCCGCCAATGGATCCCCGGCCCCTGCGCACCATGACCGACATGGGCATGGCCGGGATGGCCGGCATGGACATGCCGGGCCCCAAATCCTCCACTCAGGGCATGGCCGGCATGGACATGAAGGGCATGGACATGAGCGCAACGCCCACCATGTCGATGGGGCCGGCCAAGGCGTTGGTGGTGGTGAACGCCGACGGCGTCGATCCCAGGACGCTCAAGGGCAAGCCCGCCGTGGATAACGTCGCGGCGGCCACCCAGGATCGCCTCGGCCAGGCCGGCGACGGGCTGGACGGCAATGGCCGCCGGAACCTGGCCTATACCGACCTGCGAGCCCTGAAGCCCGACCCCGACACCCGCCCGCCGACGCGCGAGATCGTGTTCCACCTGACCGGCAACATGCAGCGCTGGACCTGGGGCTTCGACGGCAAGAAATTTTCCCAGGCGGAAGCCATCGCGGTGAAGCTCGGCGAACGGGTCCGCTTCACCCTGGTCAACGACACCATGATGGAACACCCGATCCACTTGCACGGGTTTCTGTTTTCGTTGGAAAACGGCCAGGACGGCGCCCTGCCCCTGAAGCACACCCTCAATGTCAAGCCGGGCGGCAGAGCGAGCGTCGTCTTCACCGCCGACGTTCCCGGACACTGGGCCTTCCACTGCCACCTCCTCTACCACATGGAGAGCGGCATGTTCCGCACGGTGCTGGTGGCATGAGGCGCGCCACCCGACGCGCGGCGGCCCTGGCGGCGGTCGCCCTGGCGGGCGGCGCCGCGCGGGCCCAGACCATCGATCCGAACAGCGCCGCCCCCTACGGCCCGCCGGTGGCCGACCAGCACATCTGGGTCCACGGCATCCTCGATCAATTCGAGGGTCGCCTTGCCAGTGACGGCAGCGGCCTGCGCTGGGACGGCGAGGTCTGGGCCGGCCCCGACGAGTGGCGGGTGTGGCTGAAAAGCGAAGGCGAGCTGACCCGCGGCGCGGTGAGCGACGGCCAGACCGAAGTCTATTTCAGCAAGCCCATCTCGACCTATTTCGATGTTCAGGTGGGCGGCCGCTACGACCTCGACTCCGGGCCAGGCCGCGCCTGGGGCGCCATCGGGATCGAGGGTCTCGCCCCCGGCTTTTTCAAGGTCGCGGCCACCGCCTACGCCGGCGATCACGGTTTGGCCGGCAAGGCGATGGTCTCCTACGACCAGCTTCTCACCAACCGCCTCGTCCTGCAGCCCGAGGCAGAGATCAATCTCTACAGCCAGGACGATCCGGCGCGCAAAGTCGGCTCGGGCCTCTCCGATGTCGATGCCGGCCTGCGCCTGCGCTACGAAATCACCCGCAAATTCGCGCCTTATGTGGGCGTCACCTGGGAGCGAAAATTCGGCGAAACGGCGGGCCTCGCACGCGCCGTCGGCGAGCCGGCGAGCGACGTGAGATTCACCCTGGGCGCCGCCGCCTGGTTCTAGCGGCTGGCGCGGCCGAGGCGGGCGATGAGTTCGTCGGAATCGCGGCGGCGAAAGGTTGACGATCACATTCAAGATTGACCGGCCGCGTGTCCAAGGCGATCCGAGCGGGCATGGCCGACCAAGACTCCCTGATCCGGGCGCTGAACTTCCAGGCGGCGGCGTGCGCGGCCATGGGATCGCCGTTCTCCGGCGCCCTCCTCGACAGCGCGGCGGCGGACGTGGCGAGCGGCGGGCCGGCGCGGAGCCTGTTCGCGCCCTGGACGGGCGCCTCGGCGCGGGCCCTGATCGCCGACGCGGTGACCTTGAGACTGCTGGGGGCCTTGCACGATCTCGCCTTGAGCGGGGAGGCGCCGGCGCTGGCCGACGCCTATCCGAACGCCGGCCGGCCCGGCGATCCGGCCAGCGCCTGGGCCGTGGCGCGGCAAGCGATGGCCGACCGCGAACAGCGTCTGGCGCGCTTCATGGCCCACGAACCGCAGACCAACGAGGCGCGGCGCTCGGCGTGCCTCCTGCCCGGTTTCCTCGCCCTCGCCGCCGAGGCGGGACTGCCCCTGCGGTGTTTCGAGATCGGGGCCAGCGCCGGCCTCAACCAACTCTGGGATCGCTTCCGCTACCGCCTGGGCGATGTCGGCGCGTGGGGCGCGGCGGACGCCCCGGTGTTCATCGACACCGATTGGCGCGGGCCGCCGCCGGCTCTCGGCGCGGAGGTGTCGGTGATCGAGCGCGCCACCTGCGACCGCAAGCCCGTCGATCTGGCCGATCCCGCCGCCCGCCGCCGGCTGCGGGCCTATGTCTGGCCTGACCAGATCGACCGTCTCCAACGACTGGACCGCGCCATCGCCGCCGCGCTCGCCGCCGGCGTGCGGGTTGAAGCCGAGGACGCGGTCTCCTGGACGGCGCGACGGGCGGCCCCACGCGAGGGCGCCGCGACCGTGCTCTTCCATTCGGTGTTCTGGCAGTACATGCCGGCCGAAAGCCAGGCGGCGCTGACCGCCGTCATTGAGGCCCGCGGCGGGCGGGCCGGCGCGAGCGCCCCCTTCGCCTGGCTGCGGATGGAACCGGCGCCCGCCAACCTGGCGGCCATGGAAGTCCGCCTCACCCTGTGGCCCGGCGGCGAGGAACGCGTCCTGGCGAGCGTCCACCCCCACGGCGCGTGGGTGGAGTGGGGATCGGTTTGAAGCCCCATTTGCCGTTCACCCCCTCTTCACCACCTTGCGCCACCCTGCGCCGTCATTTTCGAGGGCGCGCATGGATATCGAACCGGGCGGCATCATCGTCGGCGACTGCATCGAGGCGATGGCGGGGCTGCCGGAGAAGTCGGTGGACCTGGTGTTCGCCGACCCGCCGTACAACCTGCAGCTCGGCGGCGATCTCACCCGCCCCGACAACTCCAAGGTCGATGGCGTCGATGACGAGTGGGACCGGTTCGACTCGTTCGCCGCCTACGACGCCTTCACCCTGGCCTGGCTCGGCGCCTGCCGCCGGGTGCTCAAGGACGACGGCGCGCTGTGGGTGATCGGCAGCTACCACAACATCTTCCGGGTCGGGCGGGCGGTGCAGGACCTGGGCTTCTGGATCCTCAACGACGTGGTCTGGCGCAAGGCCAATCCGATGCCGAACTTCAAGGGAACCCGCTTCACCAACGCCCACGAGACCCTGATCTGGGCCGCCAAGACGGCGGGCGCCCGGCGCTACGCCTTCAACTACGACGCCATGAAGATGGCCAACGACGAGGTCCAGATGCGCTCGGACTGGACCCTGCCGCTGTGCACCGGCGAGGAGCGGATCAAGGACGAGGCGGGGGCCAAGGCCCATCCCACGCAAAAACCGGAGGCCCTGCTGCACCGGGTGATCCTTGCCTCCACGAGGCCCGGCGACGTGATCCTCGATCCTTTCTTCGGGGTCGGGACCACCGGCGCGGTGGCGCGGCGCCTGGGGCGGCGCTTCATCGGCATCGAGCGGGAGGCGCGCTACGCGGCCCTGGCGCGGGCGCGGATCGCCAAGGTCGTCCCCATCGCCCCGGCCGACCTCGACGTCATGACCTCCAAAAAAGACGAGCCGCGGGTGCCGTTCGGCCGCATCCTCGAGGCCGGCCTGCTGCGGCCCGGCGATCTGGTCTGGTGCCCCAAGGGCGAGCGCGCCGCCCGGGTGCGCGCCGACGGCTCCCTGGCGGTGGGCGAGATCACCGGCTCGATCCACAAGATGGGGGCCATCGCCCAGTCACAGGGGGCCTGCAACGGCTGGACCTTCTGGCACTTCCGCACCGACAGGGGCCTCGCGCCCATCGACGTGCTGCGGGAGAAGGTCAGGGCGGAGATGGCGGCGTAGGAAGGATCGCGGAGGATCGCCGACCTCTGGACGCCCCCTCCGTCACGGCGCAAGAAAACGCGCCGCGCCACCTCCCCCGCTTCGCAAGGGAGGAAAGAGGACACTTCAGCTTCCTTCACTCCTCCCATGCGAGCGTAGCGAAGCGGGGGAGGTGGCGCGCGGCTCTCTCTTGCCGCGCGACGGAGGGGGCGTCGGGACGCCACGCTCCAGCGCCTTGCGGAACACCGACGGGACCGCCGTCAGAGCCTCGTCGATGGGCGTCCAGATGAAGCCGCCGCGCGCGGCGCCGCCCGCGGCGTAGACCTCCAGGGTCAGGGAAAAGTGGGTGAAGACGTGGTCGACCTCGCCGGCTAAACGCCACGGGCCGGTCGCCGGCGCGGCGCCGAGGGCCTCGGCCTTGGTCCAGGGCGCGGCGCGCCAGTCGCTGGTGGGGAGGCCCAACATGCCGCCGAGGAGTCCGCGTGGGAGGCGGCGAACCAGGGCGACCTTGCCGGCGTGGGTCAAGACGTAGGCGACGCCTCGGCGATGGGGGCGGGGCGTTTTGGCGGCGCGGCGGGGATAGAGCCGCGGCGCGCCTGAAGCGAAGGCGCCGCAGACGCCCGCCAGGGGGCACTCTCCACAGAGCGGCGCCGCCGGGCGGCAGACCGTGGCCCCCAGGTCCATCAGGGCCTGCGCCCAGTCGCCGGGACGATCCGGCGTGGCCAGTTTCGCCGCCCACGCCTTCAGTTCGGGCTTGGCGGCGGGCAAGGGCGCCTCGACCGCGAACAGGCGCGCCATCACCCGTTCGATGTTGCCGTCCACGACGTTGGCGGGCCGGTGGAAGGCGATGGCGGCGATGGCCGCGGCGGTGTAGGCGCCGACGCCCGGCAGGGCGCGCAACGCCGCCTCGGTGTCGGGAAACATCCCGCCGTGCTCGCCGGCCACGACGCGGGCGCAGGCCAGGAGATTGCGCGCCCGGGCGTAGTAGCCGAGGCCCGCCCAGGCGGCCATCACCTCGCCGTCGGCCGCCGCCGCCAGCGCCGTCACGGTTGGCCAGCGGGCGGTGAAGGCGAGGAAATAGGGCGTGGCGTGGGCGACGGTGGTCTGCTGCAGCATGATCTCCGAGAGCCAGACGCGATAGGGGTCGGCCCTGGTCCCCGGTGCCGCCCGCCACGGGAGGGCCCGGGCGTGGGCGCCGTACCAGGCCAGGAGGTTCAAGCGGATTTTGGCGCGGGCGGCGGCGCGGATTTTGGCGACGGAGGGCATGGGAGGGACTAGTATAGGCTCCATGCCCCGCCCGCTCCCCTCGGCGCTGGAAACGGCGCGAATTCTCGCCGCCAAGCGCACCCGCCCGGCGCCCCGGCTGCCGCCGACAGCGGCGCGGATGCTGGGCAAGACCATCAAGGCGCTCGACGCCCGCTTCGGCCAGGGGGCCGGCGGCCTGCAGGCGCGGTGGAGCGAGATCGTCGGCGCGGCCCTGGCCCGGCGGACCGAACCGGCCAAGCTCACCGCGCCCAGAGTCGGCCAGGGGGGGGTCGGCCAGGGGGGCGCTGGCGGCGGGGCGAGCCTGGAACTGAGGGTCGAAGGTCCGTCGGCGGCGATCATCCAGCACCAGGCCCCTGACATCCTGGCCAGGGTGAATCTTTTTCTGGGCGCCGGCGCGGTGGCGCGGCTGCGGATCGTCCAGGGCCCCCTGCGCGGGCTGGCCAAACGCGACGCGGCCGCGGTCCAGGTCGCGCGGCACAGGGTCAAGGGCCCCCTGGACGCCGCCGCCGAACAGGCCCTGGCCGAGTCTCTGGCGAAGATTCCCGACGGCCGCCTGAAGGCCGCCCTGGAGCGGCTCGGCCGCGAGGTGATGCGCGATCCGCGACGATAGGCTTGCATCGAAGGCCGCCGCCGCGCCAAAAGGCCGCTCCAAAGGCCGTCACTGAAGACGCGCGGGGGGAATCGCGCTTTACTCACCTCACTCAAGCCCTCGATCGGAATTCGCCCTCATGCGCACACTGACCACCCTGATGACCGGCCTGGCCCTGGCTCTGACCCTGGCCGCCTGCCAGAAGGCGACGACGGCGGTCACGGCCGAGGATATGTCCATGGGCAATCCCAAGGCGCCGGTGACGGTGATCGAATACGCCTCGGTGTCCTGCCCCCACTGCGCCGACTGGAATCGCGACGTGTTCCCCGCCTTCAAGGCCAAATACATCGATACCGGCAAGGCGCGCTACGTGCTTCGGGAAGCTCTGACCGGCGAGCCGTCCATCGCCGCCGCCGGCTTTCTGACCGCCCGCTGCGCCGGCAAGGACAAGTATTTCCAGGTGGCGGACGCCATCTATCGCGCCCAGCCGGAGATGTTCAATGGCGGCGATCCGCACGCCGTGCTGCTCAGAATCGCCCGCTCCGCCGG
>JBBRQW010000006.1:0-57626 GCA_038225765.1 Caulobacterales bacterium
CACCGAGGATCTGCAGGCCCTGTCGCGGGCCATCCGCTGGGGCGAGGGCGACACCCTGGAGGCGCTCTTCACCCGCACCCGCGAAATCCGCCGCGGCGTCATTGAGGCCGGCCAGGAAACCCCCGAGCCGGACTTCGGGCGTTATCGGAAGAAGACGGAGTAGCGCCGTTTAGCGGAGCGACCGCCGCCGTCGGCGCCCGCGCCGGTGGCTATTTCGCCTTCCTCACCGCGAACACGACGCCGCAGCCGACCTTGTTGCAATTACTGCCGGTCCCGGTCCCGCCGATGAGGGTCACGCCATAGAGCTTATTCATCGACAGGATCAGGCTCCCATCAGGACCGTCGCCATCGGGAGGACTGTCGTGGGTTCCGGCGAAGTTATGCAGAACGGTCTCGGTCCCATCCGGCGAAAGCTGGAAAACGGTCCCGATGCCGAAACTGCCGCCGAGATTGGTGACGCCGAAGAGGTTCCCCTGCCTGTCCATGATCAGGCTGCCCGCGGGGGAAGAGCCATCCGCGCCGGTGAAGCTATGCAGCACCGTCTGCGTACCGTCCGGCGCGAGCTTGAACACCACGCCACAATCGCACGGGCCGCCGCCGCCTGTCGTCGCGCCGTAAAGGGCGCCCTGCCTGTCCATGATCACGCCATACGGGCCGGCTCCATCGGCGCCGCCGGTGAAAGTATAGAGCACCGAAAATTTGCCGCCGGCCGCGATCTTGAAAATCGTGCCCGGGCCTCCACTGTCGGAGAAAGCACTGCCGTAGAGGGCGCCCTTCTTGTCCATGATCAGGTCGCCGACCGGATCGGAGCCATCCGCGCCGCCGGTGAAGGCGTGAAGCACGGTCAGGGTCCCGTCCGGCGCGAGCTTGAAGGCCGTGCCCAGGTTGGACAGGCCGCCGGCATCGGTCGTGCCGTAGAAATTGCCGGCCGTGTCCATGGTCAGGCCGGCGTCCGGGCTTGCCCCATCGCTTCCGCCGGCGAAGGCATGAAGCACGGTTTCCACACCGCCCGGCGTCACCTTGAAGACGACGCCGAGCCTATGGGCGCCGCCATGTTTGGTCGTGCCGTACAGGTTTCCGGCGGCGTCCGCGACCAATTTATCCAGGGGTTCGAAGCCGTCGTGCCCGCCGTTGAAGGTGTAGAGCGCGGTGGCCGCGCCGAGGGGGCTGAGCTTGAAGACGGCGCCGCAACCGATTGGGCAATTGCTGCTGCCGCCGAAGCTGGCCGTGCCGTAGAAATTGCCCGCCGTGTCCATGATGAGGCCGGCGGCGGGCCTCGCTCCCTCGGCGCCGCCGGTGAAGTTGTAGATGACATCCCTCGGCATCCCCTGCGCGGCGGCCCCGAGCGGAACCGCGACCGAAAGGGCGAGCGCCGCGCCCACGAGCGCCTTGGCGAAAATCCGCTGAATCCGTGACATCGATTTTTCCACCTTCAAACGCCCGCGCCGGTGGTTATTTTGCCCGCCTCACCTCGAACACGACGCCGCAGCCGGTTTGGAGCGCGCAACCGAAGCCGGTCCCGCCGGCGCTGGTCGCGCCATAGAGCTTGTTCATGTAGAGGAGCAGGCTGCCCTTGGGATAGGCGCCATCGGGAGGCCTGTCGCGGTTTCCGGCGAAGCTATGGAGGACTGTGTGGGTCCCGTCCGGCGAAAGCTGGAAGACGGTCCCGCCGCCGCCCTCCGTGGTTCCAAAGAGGTTTCCCTGCTTATCCACGATCAGGCTGGCCTCGGGGGTAGATCCATCAAAGGCGGCGAAGGTATGCAGCACCGTCTGCGCGCCGCCCGGCGCGAGCTTGAACACCACGCCATAGCCGGCGCCGCCCTTCGTCGTGGCGCCGTAGAGGTTGTCCTGCTTGTCCCGGACCAGGCCGCCGAACGGGAGGCCTCCGTCGGCGCCGCCGGTGAAGGAATAGAGCAGCGAGAATTTGCCGTTGGGCGCGATCTTGAAAATCACCCCCGAATCGCCGGCGCCGCCGAGGCCGGTGTCGCCGTAGAGATTGCCGTGCTTGTCCATGATCACGCCGGCGGAGAACGGTTGAGCCCCATCGTGGTGGCCGCCGGTGAAGGCATGGAGCACGGTCTCGGTCCCATCGGGCGCGAGCTTGAAGACCGTGCCGTCGTCGGACGGGCCGCCGCCTTCGGTCGTGCCGTAGAAATTGCCGGCGCCGTCCGCGATCAGGCCGGACTGCGGGTCGTCCCCGTCGCTTCCGCCGGCGAAGGAATGGAGCACGGTTTCCACACCATCGGGGGTCAGCTTGAAGACCGTGCCGAGCTTATGGGCCCCCCACCCAGGGTCGTGCCGTAGAGGTTTCCCGCCGCATCGGCGATCAAGGTGTCATGGGGATTGGCGCCGTCCTTGCCCCCCTTGAAGGTGTAGAGCGCGGTCACCACGCCCAGGGGGCTGAGCTTGAAGACGGCGCCGCATCCGGCAAAGCAATTGGCGTGGGTGCTGTCGCCCCCGCTGCTGGTCGTGCCGTAGAAATTGCCCGCCGCGTCCCTGATCAGGCCACCCGTGGGAACGCCGCCCGCGCGCCCGCCGCCGTTGAAGTTGAAGATGACATCCCGCGGGCGCGGGGCGGCGGCGGCGGCCAGCGGAAGCGTGACCGAAAGGGCGAGCGCCGCCCCGACAAGAGCCTTGCCGAAAATCCGCTGCGTTCGCGCCATCGATTTTCCTCGCCTAGTATGAGCCGCCAGCCTCGCGGCAGATTTGGGACTGTCCGGTTTCCGGCGGCCAATAGCAAGCGGCCAGGTTTCGCGACGCCGCTCGCCAGGGCCGGTCCGGCGAACGCGGGGGCCGGCGGCGGATTTTCAAGACAGCCCTAAACGCCGCCCCGCCGCGCGGCGGCCACGCTTTCGCGGCGCAGGTTGAGGAGGACCTGGGAGGTGTCGTGCTTCATGCCGGCGCGGACCAGGAAGGCGGGGGCGACGATGTTGGCCGCCACCTTGTTGACGTAGGTCACCCGCGTCGCCGCGCCGCCGTCGATGGCCTGCAGGCGCCATTCGCCTTCCTCGATGCGAAGGTCGCCGGCGAGGCGATGAAAGCGGATCAAGGTGTAGGGCTGGTAATCGGAGCGGAAGACGTTGCGGATCGTGGGGACGATGAGATTGCCTCGCGTCACCTGTTCGCGCACGTCCCAGCCGGCCCGCTGATCGCCCTCGACGACCTTGCAGGCGGTCACCGTCACCACCAGTCTGGCCGCCATCTTGCAGTCGGTCATCACCGCCCACACCGCCTTGGGCGGCGCGGCGATGTCGATGGCCGCGTGGATGATGGCCGCCCCGCCCGGCGACGGCAGGACCTCGGCCCACGAGGCCCCGCCGGCCAGTTGGCGCATGACCTGGGCGTCGGGCGCCCAGGCCAGGGCTGCCGGCGCGCCGGCGAGCAAGGTAGTCAGGAGGGCCGCGCCCGCGCCGGCGCGCCTCATCGAAACAGACTTCATCGCACGGCGGCCCTTTTTGTTCGCGCGGGCGCCCTAGAGAGGGAAAAGTGGACATAAGTGAGACCTTGGCCCGGCGGGCCGCTACGCCCGCAGGTGCGCCGCCGTCGCCTCGATGGCCTCCACCAGGCCGACCCGTTCCAGGCGCACCCCCTCGGGCAGGCCGGAGAACAGCCGGGTCGGCGCGGCGGCGTCGAGCATGACGAAGACGCCCTTGTCGTCGGCGCGGCGGATCAGGCGGCCGAAGGCCTGGGCGATGCGGCCGCGGGCGACGGCGTCGTCATAGGCGGCCCCGCCGAAGCGGCCCCGCCGCGCCTTGTGCAATATGTCGGGCCTGGGCCACGGTATGCGATCGAAGACCAGCAGGCGCAAGGAGCGGCCGGGCACATCGACGCCGTCGCGCACCGCGTCGGTGCCCAGAAGGCAGGCGTCCTCCTCGACCCGGAAGATATCCACCAGCGCCCCCACGTCCAGGGGATCGACGTGCTGGGCGTAGAGGGCCAGGCCGCGGTCGGCCAGGGGCGCGGCCAGGCGCTCGTGGACGGCGCGCAGGCGGCGGATGGCGGTGAAGAGGCCCAGGCCGCCGCCGCCGGCGGCGAGGAACAGCTCGCGCATGGCCGCCGCCACCTGTCGAGGGTCGTCCCGCCTCACGTCGGTGACCACCAGGGCGCGGGCGTTCGCTCCGTAGTCGAAGGGCGAGGCCAGGCGCAGGGTCCGGGGCCGGCTCGGCAGATGGGCCGCGCCGGTGCGCATTTCGGCCAGGGCGAAGGGGTCGATCGCCGCGCCGTCGGCCAGGGTGGCGCTGGTCACCAGGACGCCGTGGGCCGGGGCGAGGACGGCGGCGGCCAGGGGCGCGGTGGGGTCCACCCAATGGCGGCGGCAGGCGGCGTCCACCACCTTGCCGAACAGGAAGCCGGCGTCGAACCAATCGACGAAATCGGCATCGTCCAGGGCGTTATCGGCGATGGCGGTCAGCATGGCGCGCCAGGCGGGCAACATCATCCGCCCCCGCCGGTCGAGGCCGCGCAGGGCCCCTTCGAGGCGCGCCCGCTCGGCGGCGGTCAGGGTCTCCGCCTCTTCGTCCAGCACGTCCTCGAGACGCCGCGACAGGGCCAGCAGCGGAGTCTCGACGGCGCCGACGGCCAGGGCGGCGGCGCGGGCGGCGGCGCGCACCTGATCCAGGGCCGGGCGGGCGGCGCACTCCATGCCGATCTCCGAGGGCGCGGCGCGGGCGCGAAGCTGTTCGAGGACCGCGACCAGGAAGGCTTCGACCGGGCCGCGCGGCGCGGCCTCGCCTGCCCGCGGCGCGATGCGCCCCGACCAGCCTTCGGCGGGCAGGGCGGCGGCGGCGGCGGTCGCCTCCAGCAGGGAGCGGCGGGCGTCTTCACGATCGCCGAGCACCTCGGTCAGCCGTTCCTCCAGGCCACGGCCGCGCCGCCCGCGGCCCTCGGGCCCGCGGATCCAGCGGCGCATCTCGGCCGCCTCGGCCCCCGACAGGGCGGCGGAAAAGGCGCTGTCGGCGGCGTCGAACAGGTGATGTCCCTCGTCGAACACGATCCGGCGCAATCGGCTGGTCTCGACATCGCCCTGGCCGCCCCGCGCCGCGCGGGCGCCGTCGAAGGCCGCCTGGGTGAGGACCAGGGCGTGGTTGGCGATCACCAGGTCGGCCCGCCGCGACGCCCGCACCGCTTTTTCGATGAAGCAGGCGCGGTAGTGCGGGCAGCCGGCGTGGATGCATTCGCCGCGCCGATCGACCAGGTTGGCGGCGCTGGCCTGGGCGGCCGGGGAGACGGCGAACAGGCTCGGCAGCCAGGCGGGAAAATCGCCGCCGGTCATGTCGCCATCGCGGCTGGCGCCGGCCCAGCGGGCGGCGAGCGCCAGGCCGATCAGATCGGCGCCGCCCAGGCTGGCGGCGTTCACCGCTTCCTGGAAATTGAGCAGGCACAGGTAGTTTTCCCGCCCCTTCCTGACCACCGCCTTCTTGGCCCGCACGGCGGGATCGGGAAAGATGGAGCGGCTCTCGCGCTCGATCTGGCGCTGCAGGGCGCGGGTGTAGGTGGAAATCCACACCCCCGGCCCATTGGCCTGGGCCCACAGCGAAGCCGGCGCCAGGTAGCCGAGCGTCTTGCCGACCCCGGTGCCGGCCTCGGCCAGCATCGTCATCGGTTCGCCCTCCCGCTCGCGCGGCTGGAAGGCGTGGGCGGCGCCGGCGGCGTAGGCGGCCTGCATCGGCCGCGCCTCGTCCAGGCCGGCGCGGGCCAGCAGTTCGACCAGCCACGCCTCCACCGCCGCCGGGTCGATGCTCTTGGACGCGGCCTCGCCCGGCGGCGCCTGGTCCTCCCATTCGCCGACCCGCCGCCACACATCCAGGCCGGTTCCCCGCCAGGGGCGCCCCAGCGGGGCCGAGCGCAAAGCCGCGATCGCCGCCGCCGCCCAGGCCCATCCGGCGCGGCTTAAGGACTCGGCCTGGGCCAAGGCCTCCTCGCGGCTGGGGGTCGGCGCGGCGGCCAGTTCGGCCAGCAGCCGGGCGGCGACCTGGCGCAGGGCGGCGGCCTGGGCCGGCGGATCGGCGGGGGCCGGCAAGCCCATGGCCAAGGCCAGCCCCGCCGCCGAGGGGGCGCAGAAGCGGGCCGGGCGGGCGAAGGCGAACAACTCCAACACGTCGAACAGCCGGGCCGACCGGGGCGGCGGCGCGAGCTCCAGCCGCCGCGCCGTCAGCGCCGCGTGGGCCAGCAGCACCGGCCCCGCCTCGAAAAGGTCGCGCGCCTCCGGCGGCCGAACCGGCCGCGCCCCCGCCCCATCGGCCACCGCCGCCCGCGGGCCGGGCAGAACCACCAGGGCGGCAGGGAGATCCAAACCGGAGGGGGACGCGTTCACGGAAACGTGGTAGCCGACCGATGGCGGAAACGGAACAGGAACATGACCCTGCGCATCGTCGACCGCGCCACCGTGCGCCGGCTTCTGACCTACGAGGCGGCCATCCCGCTGATGCGCGACGCGATGATGGCGCTGTCGGCGGGCCGCACCCGGCAACTGCTGCGCCAGATCATCCCCCTGGGCGACGGGCGGGCGTTCGGGACGATGCCGGGGGCCGCCGAGGAGGCCTTCGGGGCCAAGCTGATCAGCGTCTTTCCACAGAATTTCGCCAAGGGGCGCCAGTCGCACCAGGGCGGGGTGCTGCTGTTCGACCCGCAGAGCGGGGCGCCGGTGGCCCTGGTCCACGCCGGGGAGATCACCGCCATCCGCACGGCGGCGACGAGCGCGGCGGCGACCGACGTTCTGGCGCGGGCCGATGCTTCGGTCCTGGCCCTCCTGGGTTACGGCGAGCAGGCCCTGACCCATGCCCGGGCGATCGCCCACGTCCGGCCACTGAGCGAAATCCGGGTCTGGGGCCGGTCGGCCGAGCGGGCGGGGAAATTGGCGGCGGCGCTTGAGGCCGAACTGAAGGCGCCGGCGCGGGCGGCGGCGACGGCGGGCGAGGCGGCGGCCGGCGCCGACCTGATCTGCGCCGTGTCGGGGGCGGCCGAGCCGATCCTGTTTGGCGCCGATGTCATGGCGGGGGCCCACGTCAATCTGGTGGGATCGAGCACCGCCGCCACTCGCGAAGCCGACGACGCCCTGGTGGCGCGCGCTCGCCTGTTCGCCGATCACCGCGAGGGGGTTCTCGCCCAGGGCGGCGAGGTGCTGCACGCCATCGCCGCCGGCGCGATCGGCGAGGACCATGTGCTGGGCGAGATCGGCGAGGTCATGGCCGGAACCCTGGCCGGGCGGCTGGGCGAGGCCGACGTGACGATCTACAAGTCTCTCGGCGCCATCGCCCAGGACCTGGCCGCCGGCTGGTTCGCCTATCGGCGGGCGGTCGCGGAGGGCCTGGGCACGGAGGCGGCGTTTTGAGAGGCGGGCATATTGTGGAGACAAGGCCATGACCCTGGTTGATGACGCCCCGCCGCACGTCCTCGAACTGACGCCGCTGAACCCGGCCTTTCGCGACGATCCCCACGTCATGCTCGATGCCCTGCGGGCCAGCCGGCCGGTGCTGCGCGACGAGGCGGCCGGGGTGTTCTTCCTCACCCGCCACGAGGACGTGCGCGGGGTGCTGACCGACCTGACCCTATGGCGCGATCCGGCGCGGGCCGAAGAGGCGGCGGTGCTGACCCGGCGGATCGTGGAGCAGAGGGTCGAGGGCATCGACAATCCCGATCGCCAGAACTCCATCCTGCTGATGGACGATCCAGACCACGGCCGCCTTCGCCCGCCCCTGGCCCAGGCCCTCTATCGGCGGGTGGCGCGTTTCAGGCCGGAGGTGGAGCGCATCGTCGCCGGCGCCCTGGACGCGATCGGGGACGGCGAAGGCTTCGACCTGATGGCCAAATTCGCCCTGCCCATTCCCATCGACGTCATCGCCGCCATCCTGGGCGTGGACCACGCCCGCCTGGCGGAATTCCGCGACTGGTCCGAAGGGGTGATCCAGTCCCTCAACCCGTTGCGGACGCCCGAACAGACCACGCATATGGTCGCCTCGATGAACGCCCTTGGCCCCTATATGCGCGGGATGTTGGCTGAGCGGCGCGCCAGTCCCGGCGACGATCTGGTCACCGACATGGTCCAGCAGCAGGCGGCCGGCGCGGCCTATTCCGACGCCGAACTGGCCTCGAACCTGACCGCCCTGCTGGTCGGCGGCAACCTGACCACCACCGATCTGATCGGCAACGGGGCGCGGCTCTTCCTCACCCATCCCGCCGAACTGGCCAAACTGCGCGCCGACCCCAGCCTCATCGGCGCGGCGGTGGAGGAAGTGCTGCGCTACGAGCCGCCGGTGGACGTCACCGGGCGCATCGCCTCGCGGGACATGGCCGTCGGCGGCTGCCCGGTGCGCGCCCACCAGTCGATGCTGCTGTCGCTGCGCGGCGCCAACCGCGACCCGGCGGTGTTCGAGGACCCGCACCGCTTCGACATCACCCGCAGGAAGAGCCCGCACGTGGCGTTCGGCGGCGGGGCCCACATCTGCATCGGCGCCCCCCTGGCGCGGCTGGAGGCGCAGGTGGCCTTGACGCGCCTCTTCGAGCGCTTCCCCGACCTGCGCCTCGCCGACCCCGGCGCGCCGCCGGCCTGGCGCACCCTGCCCTTCTTCCGCGGGCTCGAGCGGCTGGAAGTGCGGGTTTAAATCTCGGGCCTTGGCCGCTGTCCGACGCCCCCTCCGTCACGGCGCGAGCAAGAGCGCCGCGGAAGGTCTCCCCCGCTTCGCATGGGAGGAAGGTGAAGAGCCAAGCCCCATTCACTCCTCCCCCGTCCTCTTACGGGGGAGGTGGCGCGCGATGCTCTCTCGCATCGCGTGACGGAGGGGGCGTCCGGCCGGGAGCTATGGAGTGCTCGTGAGGCGGATTTCCGGCGGGCCGGCGATCGCCCGGCCGACGCGGGCGGCGGCGGAGAATCCCTGGCGGCGGACCAGGTCCAGAACGGCCGCCGACCCCCGCTCCCCCACGGCGATCAGCAGGCCGCCGCTGGTCTGGGGATCGGTGAGGATGTCGCGGCGCCAATCGGGGATGTCGCCCAGGCGCACCGCCTCGCCGTAGCTCTGCCAATTGCGCCCCGCCGCCCCGGTGCGCACCCCGGCCCGCGCCAGGGCCTCGACGCCGGCGAGCAGCGGCGTCGCCTCGGCGTCGATCTCCACCGTCAGGTTCGCCCCCCGCGCCATCTCCAGGGCGTGGCCGAGCAGGCCAAAGCCGGTGACGTCGGTGACCGCGTGGACGCCGGCCATGCCCGCCAGTTCGGGCCCGACGGCGTTCAACTGGGTGGTCGAGGCGATCAGGGCCTGGTAGCCGGCCGCCTCCAGCCGGCCCTGTTTGAAGGCGGCGCTCAGCACCCCGACGCCCAGGGCCTTGGTGAGGATGAGAACGTCGCCGGCCCGCGCCGTGCTGTTTCTGACGAGCTTGTCGGGGTGGGCCAGGCCCAGGGCGACCAGGCCGTAGATCGGCTCGGCGCTGTCGATGGAATGGCCGCCGGCCACCGGAATCCCGGCCACGGCGCAGACCGCCGCCCCGCCGGCCAGGATGGCGCGGATCGTCTCCACCGGCATCCTGCCCACCGGCATGCCGACGATGGCCAGGGCGAGGATGGGCCTGGCCCCCATGGCATAGATGTCGGAGAGGGCGTTGGCCGCCGCGATGCGCCCGAACTCGAAGGGATCATCGACGATCGGCATGAAGAAGTCGGTGGTCGCCACCAGGGCCTGATCGTCGTTGAGGCGCCAGACGGCGGCGTCGTCGGCGGTCTCCGCGCCGACCAGAAGGTTCGGGAAGGCGCCGGCCGCCGGCATGCCGGCGAGGATTTCCGCCAGGACCGAGGGCGAGAGCTTGCACCCGCACCCTCCGCCGTGGGCGAGAGAGGTCAGGCGGGCGGGGTCAGGGGGCACGGCGTAACTCCCGACAAGGTTCCATCAGCGCGGCGATCTTCGTCGCCGCCGCCCGTAGACTGGCGGGCTCCAGGTCGTCCACGACCACCATGCCGAGCGGCGAGCGCGCCTCGGCGCGGCGGGAGCGCTGGTAGGCGGGATCGTAGTGCGCCTCCATCAGGGCCTCGGCCAGGGCCTCGAAGGCGCCGCCCCGGACCATGTCGCGCCACTGGGCGACCCGTTTTGCGCCGTGCCGCCCAGGCAGTTTCGCCAGCGCCTCGTGCAGACGGTCGCGATCCTCGAGGATGTCGCCGTAGGCGCCGACAAGGTAGCGGGCGCGGGCGGCGCGCGGGGCGGAAAGTTCGATGCGCGGCGCGGCGGTCATGGCCTTCCATAGAGTCGGCGGAAGGTTGAGATCGCCGATCTTGCTCGATTCGGCTTCCACCAGAACCGGCCGCGTGGGATCGAGGCGGCCCAGCGCCTCCAGGAGGCGGGTCTCGAACAGTTTCTGGCCGGGCTGGGGCCGGCCGGGCAGAGCCCCGAACAGCGAGCCGCGATGCCCGGCCAGGCCTTCGAGGTCGAGCGTCTGGACGCCCGCCTCATGCAGGTCGTGGAGGATTTGCGTCTTTCCCGACCCGGTGTCGCCGTCCAGCAGCACCGCGCGAAAGGCCGGCTCGGCGTCGTAGAGGCGGGCGGTGACGTGGCGGCGCCAGGCCTTGTAGCCGCCGGCGATCACGCTCGGCCGCCAGCCCACCTGGGCCAGGACGGTGGCCATGGCGTGGGAGCGCTGGCCGCCGCGCCAGCAGTAGATCAGCGGCGCCCAAGGGCCCGTCTTGCCCTTCAGCGCCCCCTCCAGGTGGCCGGCGATGTTGCGCGCCACCAGGGCCGCGCCGACCCGCCGCGCCTTCAGGCGCGATTCCTGGACATAGATCGTCCCCACCAGGGCGCGCTCGGCGTCGCTCAGCACCGGCAGGTTGACCGCGCCGGGCACATGGTCCAGGGCGAACTCGGCGGGGGTGCGCACATCGACGATATCCTCGAAGCGGGCGAGGGTGGCGCAATCGAGGCTGGTCACGGTGGGGATCACGGCCGACCTTTAAGCCCGACGCCGCGAGGCGGACAGAGGCCCATTTCGGAGGCGCGCATGGCGGGCAGTCAGGATTACGCGGCCGATCCGCGCAACGAGGCCGTCAAGGTGTGGCTGAACGGGGAACTGGTGGCCCGCGGCGAGGCCAGGGTGTCGATCTTCGACGCCGGCTTTTCCATGGGCGACGGGGTGTGGGAGGGCCTGCGCCTGCACAAGGGGCGGCTGCTGTTCCTGGAGGCCCATCTGGACCGCCTGTTCGCCGGCGCGCGGGCCATCGGCCTGGACATCGGCACGGATCGGGCGGGGATCGCCGCCGCCCTTCGCGGCGCCCTCGAAGCCAACGCCATGACCGACGGGGTCCATGTGCGGCTGATGGTGACGCGGGGCGTCAAATCCACGGTCAGCCAGGATCCGCGCAACGCCCTGGGCCGCCCGACGCTCGCCATCGTCGCCGAACACAAGGTCCCGGCGGGCGGCGGCGCGGGCCTTAGCCTGGCCACCGTCTCGGTGCGTTGCACCCCGGCGGAGATGTTCGACATGCGGCTCAATTCGCACAGCCGGCTCAACCTGATCACCGCCCTCATCGAGGCGATCGGCAAGGGGGCCGACGAGGCCCTGATGCTCGATCCGGCCGGCTTCGTGTCGAGCTGCAACGCCACCAACTTCTTCTTCGTCAAGGACGGCGCGGTTCGCACCTCGACCGGCGCCTATTGCTTCAACGGCATAACCCGCGGCCACGTCATCGACCTTTGCCGCGGCCACGCCATCCCCATCACGCTCGGCGGGTTCGACCCGGGCGAGGCGCGCGGCGGGGACGAGGCCTTCGTCACCGGCACCATGGCCGGGATCACGCCGGTGCGCGAGATCGACGGCCGCGCCCTGCCGCTCACCCCCGGCCCCGTCACCCGCCGCCTCCAGGATCTCTACGCCGCCCTGAAGGACGCCGACGCGCAAAACGGCCCCAGATGGTGACCGCGCCCCCCGAGCCGATTCGCGTCGCCCTGTGGTCGGGGCCGCGCAACATCTCCACCGCCATGATGCGCGCCTTCGAGAACCGGCCCGACACAACGGTGATCGACGAGCCCTTCTACGGCGCCTATCTGGCCATGACCGGCGCCGATCATCCGCTGCGCGAGGCGGTGCTGGCCGCCATGCCGACCGAACCGCGGGCCGTGATCGAGCGCCTGCTGGGCCCCGTTCCGGAGGGCCGGCCGATCTTCTATCAGAAGCACATGACCCACCACATGGTCGAAGGGATCGACCTTTCCTGGATGGCCCGCTGCCGCAACGCCTTTCTGATCCGCTCGCCGGAGAAGGTGCTGGCCTCCTACGCCGCCCGCCGCCGCGAGGTGACGGCGGCCGACATCGGCTTTGGCCGCCAGGCGGAGCTGTTCGACCGCGAGGCCGATCGCCTGGGCGCCGCGCCGCCGGTGATCGAGGCCGAGGATGTGCTGGCCGATCCGCGCCGGGTCCTCACCGCCCTGTGCGCCGCCCTCGATATTGCGTTCACCGGCGAGATGCTGAGCTGGCCGCCCGGCCGCCGCGCCAGCGACGGCGTGTGGGCGCCGGTATGGTATAAGGCGGTGGAACATTCCACTGGATTCGCCCCGCCTCGCCCCGCGCCGGCCGCCCGCGATCTGGACGACGGCCTGAAGGCGATCGCCGAGGCGGCTCGTCCCCACTATGAGAAACTGGCGAGATACCGGCTCGCGCCGCGAAAGACGCCCCATGCATAGACCCATCGCGGCGTTGGCCGTCGCCCTGCTCGTCCTGTCCGGCGCCGCCCTGGCCCATGGCGCCGACCTGAGCGCCGACGCGCGATTCAAGGCCCTCTATACGGCCGAATGGGCATGGCGGGAGGCGCAGTTCGCCGGCGAGGACGGCGACGACCTCACCCGCCCGATCGCCGACCATCTGCCCAACGTGAGCGCCGCCAACCAGGCGGCGCGCCTCGCCTATTGGGGCGATGTCGCCGCGCGGCTCGACGCCCTCACCCCGGCGTCGCTGTCGCCGGCGGCGCGCCTCGACTACGCCATCTACCGCGACCAGATCGCGGTGCTGATCGCCGATCAGCGCCTGGCCGACTATGAAATGCCGGTCAACTCGGACAGTACGTTCTGGGGGAACCTGGGATCGACGGCGCGCCGGACCTTCCACGACGCGGGCGACTACCGCGCCTACATCGCCCAGCTTGGTCAGTTCCCGCGCTATTTCGCCCAGCAGATCGACAATATGCGCGCCGGCGAAAAGCGCGGCTTCACCCCGCCGAAGGTGACCCTCGCCGGCCGCGACGTGTCGCTGACCGCGGTCACCCAGGCGCCCAGTATCGAGGCCAATCTCTTCTACGCGCCGTTCAAGGCCATGCCGGCCGCCATCCCGGTGACCGAACGGGCGGCCCTGCGCGCGGCGGGCGCCCAGGCGATCGCCCAAGCGGTCATTCCGGCCCATCTGGCGGTGCTGAAATTCATGCGCGACGAATATGTGCCCGGCGCGCGGGAAAGCCTGGCGGCGGACGATCTTCCAGGGGGGCCGGCCTATTATCAGGCCAAGATCAGGGAATTCACCACCCTCGATCTCACGCCCGCCGCGATCCACCAGATCGGGCTCGTCGCGGTCGCCAGGATTCACGGCGAGATGCTGGCCACGATGAAGGAAACCGGATTCACCGGCGACTTCCCGGCCTTCCTGCATTTCCTGCGCACCGACCCGCGATTCTACGCCAAGACGCCCCAGGAACTGCTGTGGCGCGCCGCCTGGATCGCCAAGCAGTTCGACGGCAAGGCGGCCGACTATTTCGGCTATCTGCCCCGGCGCCGCTTCGCCATCAAGCCGGTGCCGGCGGACATGGCCCCCTATTACACCTCGGGGCGGGGCGGGCCCGACGTCTACCTGGTCAACACCTATGACCTGCCCTCGCGGCCGCTCTACAACCTCGCCGCCCTCACCCTGCACGAATCGGCGCCCGGCCACGCCCTGCAAGGGGCCATCGCCCTCGAGCACCAGGGCCAGCCGATGTTCCGCCAGAAGGTCTACATCTCGGCCTATGGCGAGGGCTGGGCGGTCTATTGTGAGAAGCTGGGCCTGGAGATGGGCCTCTACGAGACGCCCTACGACCGGTTCGGCATGCTGACCTACCAGATGTGGCGGGCGGCGCGGCTGGTGGTGGACACCGGCATCCACAGCCAGGGCTGGACGCGCGAGCGGGCGGTGGCCTACCTGCACGACAACACCGCCCTTTCCGACCACGAAATCGCGACCGAAGTCGACCGCTACATCTCCTGGCCGGCCCAGGCCCTCAGCTACTACCTGGGCGAGATGGCCTTCGAGGCCGGGCGCGCCAAGGCGGAAAAGGCGCTGGGGCCGAAGTTCAATATCCGCGCCTTCCACGACACGGTGCTGGAGATGGGGTCCGTGCCCCTGCCGCTCCTGACGCGGCGTATCGACCGGTTCATCGCCGAGGGGGGAAAGGGGCCTTACCCGGACATGGAAAACTGATCCTCGCCGGCGCGGCGGCCCGCCGGCCGTCGCCGCGCCGAACACCTTAGGCCGAAAGGGCGAATCTCATGGTTGCGCTCCGCTTTGCGCCGGTGTCTATCCCTTGCAAGGACCCCATGGGAGGCTAGATTGACCAACCGAACTTCACCCCCGCCGCGCCGCTGGCTGGCGCCCAGCCTCCTGGCCATGGCGGCGGTCGCCGGACCGGCCTGGGCCGCGCCCATCCATCGAGCCTCGACGGCCGCCGCGGCCCCGGTCGATCCGGCCCTCTTCAAGGCCATGCGCTGGCGCGGCATCGGCCCCTATCGCGGCGGCCGTTCGGTGGCGGTGACCGGGGTCCCGGGCCAGCCGGGCCTGTTCTATTTCGGGGCGGCGGCCGGCGGGGTGTGGAAGACGATCAATTCGGGGGCCAACTGGACGCCGATCTTCGATGGTCAGCCGATCGGCTCCATCGGGGCCATCGCGGTCGCCCCGTCCAACCCCAACGTCATCTATGTGGGATCGGGCGAGGGGGGCCTGCGCGGCGACATCACCTATGGCGACGGCGTCTACAAGTCGGTGGACGGCGGCAAGACCTGGGCCAATGTCGGCCTGAGGGACAGCCGCCAGATCGGCGCCCTGATCGTCGATCCCAACAATCCCGACATCGTCCTGGTGGCGGCCATCGGCCACGCCTTCGGCCCCAACCCCGAGCGCGGCGTCTTCCGCACCACCGACGGCGGCAGGACCTGGGCCAAGGTGCTTTACAAGGACGCCGACACCGGGGCCATCGACGTCACCTTCGATCCGCACGACAGCCGCATCGTCTACGCGGCCCTGTGGCAGGTGCGCCGCCAGCCGTGGAGCTTCTCCAGCGGCGGGCCGGGGAGCGGCCTCTACCGCTCCACCGACGGCGGGGCGACCTGGACTCAACTCAAGGGAAACGGCCTGCCGGACGGCATATTGGGCCGCATCGACGTGTCGGTCTCCGCCGCCGACCCCAGGCGCGTCTACGCCATGATCGAGGCCAAGGACGGCGGCCTCTATCGCTCCGACGACGCCGGCGCCACCTGGCGCCTGGTCAACACCGACGGTCGGGTGCGCCAGCGGGCGTGGTATTTCTCCAAGGTCTACGCCGATCCCAAGGCCCCCGACACGGTCTATGCGGTGAACACCGGCCTGCTGAAATCCACCGACGGCGGCAAGTCCTTCGCCCTGGTCTCGGCCACCCACGGCGACCACCACGCCCTGTGGATCGACCCGGCCGACCCCAGCCGGCTGATCAACGGCAACGACGGCGGGGCCAGCGTCTCGCTCGACGACGGCAAGACCTGGTCGACCCAGGACAATCAGCCGACCGGGGCCTATTACCACGTGGCCGCCGGCCCGGATTTTCCCTACTGGCTTTACGGCGCCCAGCAGGACAACACCAACCTCGCCGTGGCCAGTTTCGACGACGAGGGGGTGATCGGGCCGCGCGACTGGTTTCCAGCCGGCGGCGGCGAATGCGGCTTCGTCATCCCCGACCCGCGCAACTCCCAGATCATCTACAGCGACTCCGAAAACGGCATCAACCGCTTCGACGTCCGCGCCGCGCAGTCGCAGGACATCAGCGCCTTTCCCGGCGACTTCTCCGGACACCCGGCCAGCGAACTGGCGCACCGGTTCAACTGGACCTCACCGCTCCTCATGTCGCCGCACGATCCGGACACCCTCTATTGGGGCGCCGACGTGGTCTATAAATCCACCGACCACGGCCATAGCTGGACCATCATCAGCCCGGACCTGACGCGCAACGACAAGGCCAAGCAGGCGGCGTCCGGCGGGCCGCTGACCAAGGACATCACCAGTGTCGAATACTACGACACCGTCTTCGCCCTGGCCGAATCGCCCTTGAAAAAGGGCATGATCTGGGCCGGGACCGACGACGGCGTGGTTCAGCTCACCGCCGACGACGGCGGCCACTGGGCCAAGGTCACGCCGGCGGCGCTGCCGGCCTGGAGTTCGATCGACATGATCGAGCCCTCGCACTTCGATCCGGGCGGGGCCTACCTCGCGGTGGACCGGCACAAGCTCGACGACATCGCCCCCCACGCCTACAAGACCGCCAACGCCGGCAAGACCTGGACGTCCATCGTCGCCGGCCTGCCGGCCGGGGCCGTGGTCCACGCCGTGCGCGAGGATCCGGTGCGCCGGGGCCTGCTTTACGCCGCCACCGAGCGCGGGGTGTTCTTCTCCCTCGACGACGGGGCGGCCTGGCAGCCCCTGCAGCTCAACCTGCCGGCCACCCCGGTCCACGACCTGGCGGTCAAGGGCGACGATCTGGTGGCGGCGACCCACGGCCGATCCTTCTGGATCCTCGACGATGTGACGCCTCTGCGCCAGATCGGCGCCGCCACCGTCGGCCAAGCCATGGTTCTCTACACCCCCGAGACGGCCACCCGCCTGCACTATCCCGATCAGGTGGACAGCCGCCGGCCGGTCGGCGAGAACCCGCCGGCCGGGGCGCTGATCGACTACGCCTTCAGGGCCGCCCCGGCCGGCGAAGTGACGGTCGACATCCTCGACGGGCAGGGCGCGGTGATCCGTCATCTTTCCAGCACCCACAACAACAAGCCGGTCCAGCCGCCCGAATGGCCCGACCAGATCGTGCCGGTGGACACCATCCCCGCCGGCGCTGGCATGAACCGCCTGGTCTGGGACCTCAGAATGAGCGATCCGGCCCAGATTCCCGGCGCCTTCTATGCCGGTCCGACCCCGCGCGGCGCCCTCGTGCCGCCCGGCCGCTATCAGGTGAGGCTGACCTACAACGGCCAGAGCCAGACCGCTCCCTTGACCGTGGTCGCCGATCCGCGCGTCAAGGACAGCGGCCCGGCCATCGCCGCCAAGACGGCCCTCGCCGTCGCCACCGCCCACGACATCGACGCCCTGCACAGGGCGGTCAACGACATCCGCGCCACGCGGGTGGGGCTCACCAAGGCGGGACCGCGGGCCGACGCCGCCCTGGCCAGGATGGCGGCCATCGAAGGCGCCCTGATGCAGGTCGATATGAAGGGCTCGGAAGCCAACCTCGCCTTCCCCGGCCAACTGAACGAACGCTTCGCCACCTTCGCCCTCAACCTGGACGACGCCGACACCGCCCCGACGACCCAGGCCCTGGCCACCTACCAGTCCCTGCACGACGGGCTGGAGGCCCAGCTCGCCAAGTGGCAGGCGCTAAAGAGCGGCGAGGTGGCGGCGTTCAACGTGGCGACGGTGGGCGGTGGCCCTTCGGGCGCGGCGAAGAGTCGTTAGCCAGGTTAGGTTCACGGTCGGTGTTGTTAGTTATTTTGCGCCGTCGTATCTTTCGCTCATGAACATCAAGGTGGTTGTGCATGAGGCAAAGGAGGGCGGGTTCTGGGCCGAAGTCCCCGTCCTCCCCGGCTGCGCCTCGCAAGGCGAGACCATGGACGAACTCATCGCCAATATCCGCGAGGCGATCGCCGGCTGGCTGACGGCGGACGTTCCGGCCGGCGCTTCTGACGATCGCGAGCGGGTGCTCGATCTGGCGCTGTGAAAACGCGCAGCGGACGAGCGTTCGGCCGCCTCAGCCATATGCGTCAACTAAAATGGCGATTGCTGTGATTGGATGCGCCGTCGAACCTTGTCGTGGAGGGCGGTCGTCGATACAGCAATGTCGCCCTCCGTCAAATCACCCGTCGTCCCTATGAAATCGACCTCGTAGTCCGGCTTCACCCAGAAGGCGCTAATGGTGTCAAAGCTCGCACCGTATAGATTCTGGGCACGACCATCCACCCGCTTCGTCGGTTCACCAAATTTCTGAGCGAGTGTCTGATAGGCGGCAGCTTGGTCCGCGACCCCGTGGGTGCCGATGTCCATTCCATCTACTGTGCCGTCGTTGGCGAGGTGAAGCTCGAACGTCGTCACAAACGCCGGCTGCCCAAGCGACAACAGGAGCCGCACATCGGACGCCACACTGAAGCCGTAGCAAGGCATCTCTTCCGGGGCCAGCGCCAGAGTGCATGATCGGTGGTTTGGAGGAACTTGGCCTAGTTGGACTCCCATGACCACTGGCAATTCCGCATGCGCGATCGCCGGCGTGAAGAGAAGGACCGAGAGGACGAGATTAGCGTGCATCAGGGTATCCTTCAGCAGAACCGCCTCCACTCTCAAAGGTCAAGACTGTCGCGCTTGCGCTGTCGGCCGTCGCGCGAGCAATTGCTTGCTTACGACACTATACACGATGCCGCCTGGGTGGATAGTGAAGGGGCGCCTTCCCACTCCGAACAGCTGAATCGAAGGTTCCCTGCGACGACAACGTCATCGTCGATCGGTCCGTGAGGGGCACGCTAGGCGCTATCAATCCACTGGCGCTCGAAACTCACCGCAGTGGAGTAAAGTCCGGCGGCGCGGCCCAACAGAGGCCATCGCGCCAGCAGGTTATCCGCCCGCAGGGAGTTTCGGAGCGCCGACCGTTCGCAGTGAAGGCTAGGGTCTGATCCGTTCGAATTTGACCCCAAAAAAATTGACCCTTACCCTTGCAAAGGTCATCTATAGAACGTATATGAACGTCATAACATTTTACCCACGGGAGTTTCGACATGGCAACCCACGACAACCTGCGTGACGCGAGGGCGAAGATCGGCAAGACCCAAGAATGGGTCGCAACTCACGCCGGAATGCATGTGACGCAGTACAACGCCTATGAGCGAGGGCGCAGCCACCCTCTCCCCGCAACACTGAAGCGGATCGCTCGAGCGCTGGAGACTACTTCGGAAGCCCTCTTGGGTGAGTCTATTCAGGTGCCCAGAGCGGATGAACGCATATGGTCGGCGGGCATCCAGACCCTGGATGGTCTTCGAGAAGCCTTCCGTCGCGATGTGGGCACCTTACTGGGAGTCGCCCCTGCGCACCTAGCCGTGCACATTGAGCTTTGCTAGCCGCAGCAACCCGCTAAACCGCCGAGTGCCAGATTAGTATAGACGGAATTGGATGGCAGAATTCCGGGAATCTCGGTGGATGGAATTTCGGTGACAGTGCACCGTCGCCGAATTCATCCCTACCGTCCTCGCCGGGTTTGTCCCGGGGATCCATGGCCCCGCCGCTTGCCGTGGCCGCGCTTGGGCGCGGCCAAAACTGGTTGCGGGGGCATGGGTGGCCGGGACTTACGCCCGGCCATGACGGACTCTATTGAAGGTAACCGAAGCGCCGCCCTCTCACCGCCCCGGCGCCGCCTCATCGTAAAAGCGCGCGAGGTCGGCTTTCATGGATGCCAGGGCCTGGGGATTGAGATAGACCATGTGGCCGCTGGGGTAGTAGGCGAAGCGCAAGTTGGCGCGCAGGGTGGGGTCTAGCTGCATGTGGGCGAGGTCGTATTCGGTGCCGAAGAAGGGCGTCGCCAAGTCGTAGATTCCGTTCAGGGAATAGACCAGCAGGTGCGGGTTCTGGCGCATGGCGGCCGACAGGTCGAGGGCGACGTCGGCCTCGTTGGTGTTTCCCCCTTCCCGATCGCCGGGCGCGCGATGGCGGAAATCCCAGTGCAGGGCGCGGTCGTAGTGGGTCGGCCGATAGGTCAAGTCGGTGGTGTAGCCCAGGTCGCGGGCCAGATAGTCGTGGAAGGCGGCGACGAAGGCGCCGGCGATGCCCGTGTCGGAGGGGTCGTACTGCGGCGAGTCCGCCCCCGCGTCCACGTCGATGCCGGTGAAGCGGTCGTCGTAGCGGCCCAGGGTGCGGCGCTGGTCGCGCAGCAGCTCCTTGCGGAAGCGCGAGGGCGCGACGCGCAGGTCGTTGTCGAGGATGAAGCGGGCCGAGAGGCCGGTATAGGCCGCCATCTTGTCGGCGAGGGCGCGCCGCTCGGCGTCGGAGAGGTCCTCGCCCTTGGCCAGGGCCAGGGCGTAAGGGCCCCGGGCCCAGTCGCGCACTTCGCGCAGATACGCCGCCAGGTCGGCCGGCGGAACGGCGAGGCGGTTATGGTAGGCGGCGGCGGCGGCGTAGCTGGGCAGGTAGTTGACCAGCTCCTGGTCGAAGCCCGGATCGCGGCGGCCGTAGTTGAGGATCGAGGAGAGCAGGATCACCCCGTTCAATTGCACGCCGTCCTCCTGCAGCTTGTAGGAAAGGCCGGCCGAGCGGGTGGTGCCGTAGGATTCGCCGAAGATGAACTTGGGCGAATTCCACCGGCCGTTGACGGTCAGATAGCGCTCGATGGCGCGGGCGAAGGCGTCGATGTCCGGGTCGGTGCCCCAGAAGGCGGCCAGCCTGGTGTCGCCGAGCGGGCGCGAGAAGCCGGCCCCGATGGCGTCGAGGAACACCAGGTCGGACCTGTCGAGCAGGCTGTCGTTGTTGTCGGCTAGGTCGAACGGGGCGTTGTGGGTGGCGCTGGGGCTGTCGGTCCTCACCCGCACCGGGCCGAGCGAGCCCATATGCAGCCACACCGTCGAGGAGCCCGGTCCGCCGTTGTAGAAGAAAGTCACCGGCCGGCGGGCGTCTCGCCCGTCGCCGGCGGTGTAGGCGACGTAGAAGACGCTGGCGGTGGGCTTGCCGTCGTCGTCGCGGATGGTGAGGGTGCCGGCGGTGGCCGTATAGGCCAGGCGCCGGCCGGCGATGACCGCGCTGTGCCGCGTGACCACCCGCCGCTCGGCGATGGGGGCGGTGGCGATGTCGGAATCGGAGAGCTTGGCCGACTGAGCCCGTTCGGCGCGTTTGTCGGTCCCGGGCTTGGCTTCCTCGCCCGCCGCCGGCTCGTCGGTCGCGCCGCCCTTGACCGCATGGCGCGGCGATCCCGGCTCGGCCTTGTCGGGTTGGGCCTTCGTCTGGCTGGCGAGGCCGGCGTCCGGGCCGATCGGGGCCGGCTGGGCTCCGCCGGCGCCCGGGGCCAGAAGGAGAAGGATGGAAGCAAGGAGGATCGGGGCGCGGTTCATTTCCAGGTGACCTCTCGACGGCGGGCGGCGACTAGGAATAACGGATAGCCGTCGCATTCTCACAGGTCGACCGCGCGACTGCTTCATGGCCGATGGTGGCCAGAGCGGTCACCGGGCCGTCGTCCTCGCTCACCGGCGCCTAGCCCTCGATTTCGACCGCCGGGCGGTCGTCGCCGGCCGCCAGTTCGGTCAGCCAACGCCCGGAGGCGTCCTGGTATTGGATGGCGCGGGTCTCGCCGGGAACCTTCTGTTCGGCGGCGACCCGCCGCGCGGCGGCCAGGGCCGCGTCGTGGGTTGGGAAGGTTTCGGAAAACACATCGCCCAGACGGTAGGCCCAACCGCCGTCGTGCTCGACAATCCGGTAGTGAATCTCGGTCAAGGGTCCCTCCTCGGCTCGGGCGGCGGGCGCCGGACGTCTCGCCGCGCCCGATAGCCAAACCCCGGCCCGCGCCGCCGGTTCCAAGTCGCGGGAACAGCGTCGAGCCGCCGCGAACGCGGCCGTCAAGGTCTCCACGGCGACGCGGACGTCGCGCCTGAGCTCGGCGGGGTGGGTTGGGCGGCGCCCGACATGAACGGAACCTAAACCACCCGTCCCGCGCTCATTCAGGAAGAGGCGTGCAGTATCGGTGCGAAAGTCCGCCGAAACGGCCCGCGATGGGTAGTTGGCGGGCGCCCGCAAGCCACGTCGCCCCACAGGTCTCGTTGCAAGGAGTTTTTATGCCCAGATTTCGATCCGCCTCGATCGCCGTGCTGCTCGGCCTAGGCGCCGTCGCCGCCGTTCCCGCCGTCAGCCAGGCGCGAATCGCCGTCGGCATCGGCATCGGCATCGGCATCGCCCCGCCGCTGTTGCCGGTCTATGCCCAGCCGCCCATTCCCGGCTACGGCTACATCTGGACGCCCGGCTATTGGGGGTGGAACGCCGGAGCGAGCGACTACTACTGGGCCCCCGGCGAATGGGTGTTGCCGCCGCGCGCCGGCCTTTTGTGGACGCCCGGCTGGTGGGGTTGGGGCAATGGCGGTTACGCCTTCAATGAAGGCTACTGGGGCCCGACCGTGGGATTCTACGGCGGCATCGACTACGGATTCGGCTACAATGGTTTTGGCTATGCGGGCGGTTATTGGAGAGGCCGCGATTTCTTCTACAATCGCGCCGTCAACAACGTCGGCGCCCTTCGCGGGCGCAATGTCTTCAACCGGGCCGTGGTCAGCCGCCGGGCCAGTCGGGTGAGCTTTAACGGCGGTCGCGGCGGGCTCACCGCTCGGCCGACGGCCCGCGAACGGGCGGCGGCCAGGCAGGCGCATGTGGGGCCCACGGCCGCGCAACGTCAGCACCGCCAGGCGGCCAGCGCCAACCGCGCCAATTTGGCCAAGACCAATGCCGCCGCGCGGGCCAACCCCGCCAAGGGCGCGGCGCGGGCCGGGGCCGGCCCGGCGAACCACCGAACCGCCGCGAAGGCGCCGGCCGCCCATCACGCGACGACCCGCCACGCGACAACCGCGCACGGTTCTCGCCACGCCACCAGCCACGCCGGCCGCGCCTCGCACAGTCACTATCGGACCGGCGTCCGCCATCGATCCACGCATGCCTACGGCCATTCGGCCTACTCCCGGTCCTCGTCCCACGGCGGCTACCATGTCTCGAGATCTTCCGGCATGGGCGGCCACCAGGGCTTCTCCCCCTCCCGCGGCGGCGGCGGGGGCCGCCCCTTCGGTGGGGGCGGCGGCGGACGGGGCGGCGGCGGCCACGGCGGCGATCATCATCCGCACGGGTAGAGTCAGGTAACCTGGCGGCCATGGGTGTTTAGCTCATGGCCGCCAGCATCCGCTCCAGGGTCTCCAGTTCGTCGGCTTCCCGCGCCGGCTTGTCCCAGCGGATGCGGTGGATTCTGGGAAAGCGCATGGCCACCCCGCTTTTGTGGCGGGTCGAGCGTTGCAGGCCCTCGAAGGCCACCTCCAGCACCAGGCCGAAATCGTGGTCGGCGCGCACCGAGCGCACCGGGCCGAAGCGCTCCACCGTATTGTCGCGCACGAAGGCGTCGAGGCGTTTCAGCTCCTCGTCGGTGAAGCCGAAATAGGCCTTGCCGACGGGGGTCAGGGCGCGGCGGCCCTCGGCGTCCTCGCGCCACACCCCAAAGGTGTAGTCGGAATAGAAGCTGGAGCGCTTGCCGTGGCCGCGCTGGGCGTACATCAGCACCGCGTCGATCAGATGCGGGTCGCGCTTCCACTTGAACCACGGGCCCTTGGGGCGGCCGGCCTGATAGGTCGAATCCCAGCGTTTGAGCATCAGCCCCTCGGCGCGGGCCGGATCGCCGGGCGGCGGGGAAGCTCGCAGAGTCGCCAGCCGGTCCCAGCTTTCGAAAGGCTGCAACGGCGACAGATCGATGCGCGGCGAGGCGATGGCGGCGACGAAGGCTTCCAGGCGGGCGCGCCGTTCGCGGAACGTGAGGCCGCGTAGATCGTCCTCGCCGTCCAATAGGAGATCGTAGGCGCGAATGCCGGCCGGATGGGCGGCGATCAGCCTGGCGTCGGCGCTTTTGCGGTTGAGGCGCTGCTGCAGGTCGCCGAACGCCGCGACGTCGCCGTTGCGCATGACCAGAAGCTCGCCATCGATCACTCCCTCGAAACCGAGCGCCGCCACCACGTCCGGGAAAGCCGCCGAAATGTCGTCGCCGGTGCGGCTGTAGAGCCGCCGCTCGCCCCGCTCGCCGGCCGCCTGGACGCGGATGCCGTCCCACTTCCATTCGGCGGCGTAGTCGGCGGGGTCGAGCCTGGCGAAATCCGCCGCTTCGTCGATGGCCTGGGCCAGCATCGCCGGCCGGAAACGCCCCGGCGCGTCGGATGACGGCCGCTCGCTCCTTCCCTCCAGCCAGGCGAAGAGATCGCCGTAGGGCGCCGCGAGGGCGTGCCACAGCTCCTCCACCTCGCCCACCGGCACGGGGCCCATGTCGGCGACCGCCTGCTTGGCCAGGCGCGCGGAGAGGCCGACACGCAGGCCGCCGGTGACCAGCTTCAGGAGCGCCCATCGCCCGTCGGCGTCCAGGGCGTCCAGCCAGCCCTCGATCAGGCCGGGAACCTCGGCGCGCGCCGCGCCGGCCAGGGCGTCGACCACTTCCGACAGATCGGGCTCGCGATTGGCCCCGGGCCGCGCCGGCCACGCCAAGGCGACGGTCTCGGCCAGATCGCCGACATATTCATAGGACCAGGCGAACAGCAGCGGGTCCAGGCGGGTCTCGATGGCCGCGCGAATGGCCGCCGGCTTGGCGGACTTGAAAGCCAGGTCGCCGGTCAGGGCCGCCAGCGCCCATCCGCGCTCCGGATCGGGCGTCTGGCGCAGGAAATCGCGGACCAGGGTCAGCTTGGCGTTGCGCGAGGCGGTGAACGACAGGCGGTCGAGAAGGTGGGCGAAGGCGCGCATGGTGTGCTGATATAGGTCGCCGCACTTTCAAGGAGACTGGCCGGATGGCCGAAGGATCCAAACGCGTCGTCTTTGTCGCCCTGGCGGGCAACCTCGCCATCGCGGCGATCAAGCTCGTCGCCTTCGCCTTCACCCGTTCCAGCGCCATGCTCACCGAGGCGGTGCATTCCCTGGTCGACACCCTGGACCAGGTGTTCCTGCTGGTCGGAATCCGCCGCGCCGCCCGGCCGCCCGATGAGGCGCACCCGTTCGGCCATGGGCTGGAGGCCTATTTCTGGTCGTTCGCGGTGGCCCTGTTGATCTTCGCCCTGGGCGGCGCGTTCTCGGTCTGGCAGGGCGTCCAGCGCATCCTGACCCCGGAGGCCATGACATCGCCATGGATCAACTATGTGGTCCTCGCCCTGTCGGCCGGCTTCGAGGCCACCTCATTCGTGGTCAGCTACCGGGAATTTCGCCGCACCGTCCACGGCCGCCGCATCAAGCTGTGGCGGTTCGTCCAGTTGAGCAAGGATCCCAGCCTCTTCGCCACCCTGCTGGAGGACGCCGCCGCCCTGACCGGCCTCGCCCTCGCCGCCCTGGGCGTCACCGGCTCGGCGGTGTTCCATCTGCCCTGGGCCGACGGCGCCGCCTCGGTGGCCATCGGCCTGCTGCTAGGCGCCGTCGCTCTCTTCCTGGCCAACGAAGTGCGCAGCCTGATGGCCGGCGAGGCGGCCGTCCCGCGCGTGGTCGCCGAAGTGCGCCGCATCCTGGAAGCCGATCCGGCCGTGGAAGTGGTCGAGGAGGTTCTCACCCTGCACCTGGGCCCCGAGTCCATCCTGGTCGGCGTCACCCTGGAGTTTTCCGACGGCCTGACCGGCGACGAAATCCAGGAAACCGCCCAGGACCTCAGCGACCGCGTCCAGGCCTCCGACCCCCGCATCGGCCGCATCTTCCTGCGCCCCATGAAGCACCGGCCGGGGTAGGGGCTCATTGCGTCCTACTCCCCCTCGTCCTCGTAGCCCACCAGGTCGAGCGCCCGCGCCGGTATGCCTTGCAGGGCGCACCAGCGGGCCAGGGCGTCCTCGCGGCCGTGGGTAATCCACACTTCGCCGGGGTGAAGGTCGGCGATGGTGGCGGTGAGTTCGTCCCAGTCGGCGTGGTCGGAGATGATCAGGGGCAGTTCGACGCCGCGCTGGCGGGCGCGGGCGCGAATGCGCATCCAGCCGGAGGCGAAGGCGTCCACCGGGTCGGCGAAGCGCCGCGCCCACGGCGTCGCCAGGGCCGAGGGCGGGGCGAGGACGATGGCGCCGGCGAAGTCCGCGCCCGAATCGGTGGTCGCCGCCTCCAGCGGCCCAAGCTCGATCCCGAAGTCCTCATAGAGGGCGTTGAGGCGCTCCAGCGCCCCGTGGACCGGGATCGGCCGCTCCCAGCCGGCTTCGCGCAACAGGCAAATCACCCGCTGCGCCTTGCCGAGGGCGTAGACGCCGACGACGTGGCTGCGCGCCGGGAATTGGGCGACCGAGGCGAGGAGCTTGGCGATCTCCTCGCCGTCGGGCGGATGGCGGAACACCGGCAGGCCGAAGGTGGCCTCGGTGATGAAGACCTCGCATGGCACGGGCTCGAACGGTAGGCAGGTGGGATCGCGCCGGCGCTTGTAGTCGCCGGAGACGACCATGGTCAGGCCCCTCCAGCGCACGACCACCTGGGCCGAGCCCAGCACATGGCCGGCCGGGACGAGGGTGATCTCCACGCCGTCGCGGTCCAGCGCCTCGCCGTAGCCGAGCGCCTGGACCTTGCCGCCGAAGCCCTCGCCGTAGCGCGCCGCCATGATGGCCAGGGTCGGCGCTGTCGCCATCACCGAGCCGTGGCCGGCGCGAGCGTGGTCGGCGTGGCCGTGGGTGATCACCGCCCGCTCCACCGGCCGAACCGGGTCGATGTAGAAATCGCCCGGCGGGCAATAGAGGCCGGCGGGCCGGGGGCAAAGGAGGGACTGGGGCTTGATCACCCCGCCCATATAGGCGCCGCGCCACTTCTCCCTATAAGGGTGCCATGAAGGTCGATCTGGAGGCGCTGGCGGCGCTGGGCGTTCGCATGGTGGAGATGACGCCCCACGCGGCGGCGCTGGGCCTGAAGTTCGTCTCGGTCGAGGCTGGCGTCGGGGTGCTGAAGGTCCCCTACCGCGACGATCTGGTCGGCGATCCGGCGACCGGGGTTCTGGCCGGCGGGGTGATCACCGCCCTTCTCGATCACGCCTGCGGCCTCGCGGTGAAGGCCGCCGCCTTCGACACCGACCCCACCGCCACCCTCGACCTGCGCATCGACTACATGCGCCCGGCCGCGCCCCGCCGCGACGTGTTCGCCCGCGCCCATTGCTACAAGCTCACCCGCACCATCGCCTTCGTGCGCGCCGCCGCCTTCGAGGACGACCCCGACGATCCCATCGCCACCGCCCAGGCCGCCTTCGTCCGCGCCGGCGCCGCGCCGAAGCCCGCGGCATGAACGCCGAGACTCGATCCGAACGCCTCGCGGCGTTGCTGGCGGCGGTGCCCTATGCGCGGTTCCTCGGCATGACCGCCGAGCTGGCCGGCGACGAGATGACCGCCATCCTGCCCTTCTCGCCGCATCTGGTGGGCAACACCCAACTCCCCGCCCTGCACGGCGGCGTCCTGGGCGCCTTCATGGAAATGACCGCCGTGATGCAGCTTTCCATCCGCGAACCTCCCGAACAAGCGCCTCGGGGCCGTCAGCCCCGCACCATCGATGTCACCATCGAATACCTGCGCCCCGGCCGCGCCCTGACCCTCTACGCCCGCGCCGACGTGCGCAAGGTCGGCCGCCGCATCGCCAATGTCCATGTGGAAGCCTGGCAGGAGACTCGGTCTTCCCCGGTGGCGGCGCTGAGGGGGCATTTCCTGCTGAGTTTGGCGGCGCCCTAGCGCCCGGCCGGAACATTGACCCAACCGGCCGCGCCCGCTACCCGCTCGCCCATGTTGCACGGCCTCTCTCCTCTCGCCCGCGAGGCGCGCGCGTGGCCGTTCGAGCAGGCGCGAAACCTGCTGGCGCGGCTTTTGCGGGTGCGGCTGGAGGGTGACGGGCAGCGGGACCTGGTTTCGACCCTGATTGGCGCGGGCAAGATCGACGAGGCGCTCGCCGCCCTTCCGGCGCTGGCCAGGCCGGTGGTCTTCCAGACCGGCTATGGCGCCTCGGGCCTGCCGCACATCGGCACTTTCAACGAGGTCGCCCGCACCACCATGGTGCGCAACGCCTTTCGCGCTCTGACCGAGGACGCCATTCCCACCCGCCTGATCTCGTTTTCCGACGACATGGACGGCCTGCGCAAGGTTCCCGACAACGTGCCCAATCGGGACCTTCTCGCCGAGGATCTGGGCAAGCCGCTGACGAAGGTGCGCGACCCGTTCGGCGAACATGAGAGCTTCGGCGCCCACAACAATGCGCGGATGCGCGCCTTTCTGGACGGTCACGGCTTCGACTACGAATTCCTGTCGTCCACCGAGTGCTACCGCTTAGGGATGTTCGACGACACCCTGCGCCTGGCGCTCGCCCGCTTCGACGACATCCAGGCGGTGATGCTGCCGACCCTGGGCCCCGAGCGGCGGGCGACCTATTCGCCGTTCCTGCCGATCAGCAGGGCCACCGGCCGGGTGCTGCAGGTTCCCACCCTCGAGCGCCACGTCGATCGCGGAACCATCGTCTTCGAGGACGAGGACGGGACGCTTGTCGAAACGCCGGTCACCGGCGGGGCGGTCAAATTGCAGTGGAAGCCGGACTGGGCGTGCCGGTGGGCGGCGCTGGGGGTGGATTACGAGATGAGCGGCAAGGATCTCATCGATTCGGTGAAGGTGTCCTCGCGAATCTGCCGCATCCTCGGGGCCGAGCCGCCGGAGGGGTTCAATTTCGAACTCTTTCTGGACGAGAACAACCAGAAGATCTCCAAGTCCAGGGGCAATGGCCTCACGCTGGAGGAATGGGGCCGTTACGGCGCGCCCGAGAGCCTAGTCTATTATCTCTTCGGCTCGCCGAAGTCGGCCAAGCGCCTTTTCTTCGACGTCATCCCCAAGGCGGCCGACGAATATCTGCAGCAGCTCGACGCCTATAATCGTCCGGTCCTGGACAATACCAAGGGCCCCAATCCGCTCGACAACCCGGTGTGGAGTGTCCATGGCGGCGCCCCGCCGGCCCAGGGAAGTCCGGTGTCGTTCAGCCTGCTGCTCAATCTGGTCTCGGCCTCCAACGCCTCGGACAAGACCCTCTTGTGGGGCTTCATCGCCCGTCATTTTCCGGACGCGACGCCAAAGAGCGAGCCGCTGCTGGACCGCCTCGCCGGCTACGCCATCCACTACTACGAAGACTTCGTTCGGCCGGCCAAGCGCTTCCGCGCTCCGGACGGCCGCGAGCGGGCCGCCTTCGCCGATCTGGCGGCGCGCCTCAAATCCCTGCCCGCCGATTGCCAGGACGGCGAGGCGATCCAGAACGAGGCCTACGCCGCCGGCAAGGCGGCCGGGTTCGAACCCCTGCGCGCCTGGTTTTCCGCCCTCTACGAAGTCCTGCTCGGCCAGAGCCAGGGTCCCAGGTTCGGGTCGTTCGCCGCCATCTTCGGCCTTGGCGAAACCCTGCGCCTGATCGAGCGCGCCCTGGCGGGGGAAGACCTGTCGATTCCGGCTCTATAGGGGCGCGAGTTGAGCCAGGCCGCCCCGCGCCACCTCCCCGCCTTCAGTGACCTGGACATAGATTCCGCACAGCATGTGGCCATAGAATTCATGGAGCGCGCCGGTCACGTCGATGTCGCGTTCCGCCGTGACCGGATCGACGCCAGGAGCGGCGCAGCGGGTGATGGGCTTGAAGACCCGCGCCCGCGCTTCGCCCAGCGCGATCTCACGATCCGTCCACGCGTTCTCCGCCCAGGCCGGCCAACCCTCCGCATAGAGGTTGGCGCGGAACCGCAGCGGATCGACCGGCTGGCCAAGCCGCGCCTCCAGGTCGCGCACGCTGGCCAGGTTGACGATCGACACATGGCCTTCGGGGTGGTCGAGGAATCGGTGACCGGCGCCGTCGATGACCCGCAACGGCCCGGCGGCGGCGTCGCCGAGCAACGCCGTCAGCCACCCGGCGAACGCCGCCCTGCCGGCCTCGCCCGTCAGGTCGGCTTCGAGGTCGGCCGCGCCGGCTGCCGTCGCCGTCAACACACCGCTCGCCGCGTCGTAGGCGGTGCGGGCCTTGGCGACTTGCGCGATCTTGGCCAGCACCGCGAAGCGTTGCTTGGCGACGAAAGCGGGCGCGGCCGGGTCGAAACCGGAGGGCCCATCCTCCACCGCCAGCAGCCGATCGCCGGGAAAGGCGCGTCCCGCCTCCAGCCGCGCGCGGTCCACCGCCTGTTGCGTAAAGCCCTTGATCGGGTGGCGAAAAAGTGCGGCGATGGTGGCGACCACGGCTCTATCTCTCCACAATGAGCAATCCGGACCGCGCCATGGCGTCAATCAAGGCGGACCCCGACATGAGCGACCCGTCGGCCGACTCCGTCAAGGCGCCCGCCAGGCTGCCCTGGCGGGCGGCGCGGTGGCTCGCCATCGCCGCCCTGGCCGCCTTGTGGCCGCGGCGCAAAAAGGTCGCCGGGGAGGCGCCGGGCGGCCGGCCGCTTGCGACACCGGAGGAATTCGAGGCCGCCGAACCCGGGCGCGGGCGGCTCGCTCACTTTCCCTGGACCATTCCGCCGCTCGGCTGGAAGGATATTCTCTGGCGCGCCTATCGCGAGGTGGCCAACAACCGCCTCCCGGCCCTGGCCGGCGGCGTCACCTTTTACCTGTTGCTGGCGACCTTTCCCGCCATCGCCGCCTTCGTCTCGCTCTACGGCCTGTTTTCGAACGTCGATACCGTGGAAACGCAGTTGGGGCAGCTCGCCGGCATCTTTCCCCGCGACGCGGTGGGCCTGATCGGCCAGCAGATGCTGCGTCTGGCCACTCAGACGCACGGAACCCTGGGCGCGGCCTTCGCGGTCAGCACCCTGATTTCGGTGTGGAGCGCCAACGCTGGGATGAAATCGCTCTTCGACGGCCTTAACGTCGCCTACGGCGAGCGCGAAAAGCGCCCCTATCTGCATCGCACCCTGATCACTTACGGCGCCACCCTGGCTGCGCTGGCCTTCCTGACGGTGGTGACCGCGATCACCGTGGCGGCCCCGATCTTCTTCCACACCCTGGGGCTGCGCGGCCTGCGCTACTGGTGGATCCCCCTACGTTGGCTGGGACTCTACGCCATAGCCGCCGGCGTCTTCACCCTGCTCTACCGCTTCGGGCCGAGCCGCGCCCGGGCCCGCTGGCGCTGGGTGTTCTGCGGCGGCTTCGCGGCGGCGCTCCTGTGGATGGCCGGCTCGCTGGGCTTTTCCTGGTACGTCAACAACTTCACCCACTTCGGCGTCACCTACGGCTCGCTGGGGGCGATGATCGGCTTCATGTTGTGGATGTGGGTCTCGGTGATGGTCGTACTCATCGGGGCCGAGTTCAACGCCGAGATCGAACATCAGACCGCCTGCGACACCACCACCGGCGCGCCCTTGCCCATCGGCCGGCGCGGCGCCGCCATGGCCGACACCGTCGGCGCCGCCTTCACCGTCTCGCCTCGCGAGGCCCGCCATTACATCCGCGATTTCTTGAAGCGCCAGTTCGATTCCGTGGTGAGGTTCGCGAGCCAGCCATTTCGGTAATAGGCCGCCCTCTCACTCGAAACTCTCCTCCAGGCTCGCCAGGCGGGCGCTTTCGTCGTCGGCGATCAGGGGGGCGATGACCTCGTCCAGGGCCTCGCCCTCGATCACCTTGGACAGGTTGTAGAGGGTCAGGCCGATGTGGTGATCGGTTACCCTGCCTTGGGGGAAATTGTAGGTGCGGATGCGTTCGGAGCGGTCGCCCGAGCCGACCTGGTTCTTGCGCGTTTCCGACCGCTCGGCGTCCAAAGCCTCGCGCTTTTGATCGTATAGCTTGGCCTTGAGCACCTTCATCGCCCGCGCCCGGTTCTGGTGCTGTGACTTTTCCGACGAGGTGACAACGATCCCGCTCGGCAGATGGGTGATGCGCACCGCCGAATCGGTCTTGTTGACGTGCTGGCCGCCCGATCCGCTGGAACGGTAGGTGTCGATGCGCAGATCGGCGTCCCTTATCTCTATCTCCACGTCCTCCGGCTGCGGCAGGACGGCGACGGTGGCGGCCGAGGTGTGGATGCGCCCCTGGCCTTCCGTGTCGGGAACCCGCTGCACCCGGTGGACGCCGCTTTCGAATTTCAGTCGTCCGAACACCCCCTCGCCGCCGATGGAGGCGACGATCTCCTTGTAGCCGCCGGCGTCGCCCTCGGAGAGGCTTTCGACATCGACGCTCCAGCCGCGCGCCGCCGCATAGCGCTGGTACATGCGGAAGAGGTCGCCGGCGAACAGGGCCGCCTCGTCGCCGCCCGTTCCCGCCCTGACTTCCAGGATGGCCGAGGCGTTCTCGTCGGCGTCGCGGGGGGCGAGGAGGAGGGCGACTTCGTGCTCCAGTTCGGGTGTCCGCGCATCGAGACCGGCCAACTCCTCGCGGGCCAGGGCGCTCATTTCGGGGTCGCCGCCTTCGATCATCGCCTCCAGATCGGCCCGTTCGGCCCGCGCCTTCGCCAGGCGCAGGGCGATGTCGGCCACCGGCTTCAGTTCGGCATACTCCTTGCCCAGCCTGACGATCTCCGGGCCCGCCGAGGCCGCGCCCATCCGCGCCTCCACCTCCCGGAAGCGGTCGAGCACCTGATCGAGGCGGGCCTGGGGGAGACGCACGACGGGTCGAGCCTTGTCCGGAGGGTGGGACGCCCCTCTAGCGCGGGCGCGCCTTCCCGTCACGCCTGGCCATCAAATGGCCGTTTGCTGACGCGGCGGCGCCTGGCGTAGATGCTGTCCGCGCCGCTCCGCCGCGCCCGCCTGACTCATCGCCAAGGAACACCTCATGGCCGAAGCCTATATCGTCGCCGCCGCCCGCACCGCCGGAGGCCGCAAGGGCGGCAAGCTGGCGCTCTGGCATCCCGCCGACCTGGCCGCCGCCGTCATCGACGCCCTACTGGATCGAACCGGCGCCGACCCGGCCGCCGTCGAGGACGTGATCATGGGCTGTGTCATGCAGGTGGGCGAACAGGCGACCAATGTCGCCCGCGGCGCTGTTCTGGCCTCGCGCCTGCCCGAAAGCGTGCCGGCCACCAGCATCGATCGCCAGTGCGGCTCCTCCCAGCAGGCCCTGCATTTCGCCGCCCAGGCGGTGATGAGCGGGAGCCAGGATATCGTCATCGCCGCCGGCGTCGAGAGCATGACCCGCGTCCCCATGGGCCTGTCGGTGACCCTGCCGGCCAAGAACGGCTTTGGCATTCCCATGAGCCCCAAACAGCAGGCGCGCTATCCCAACATTCAGTTCAGCCAGTTCATGGGGGCCGAGATGATGGCCGGCAAATACGGCCTCACCCGCGATCAGCTCGACGAATTCGGCTTCGAGAGCCACCAGAAGGCCATCGCGGCCACGCAAGCGGGCGCCTTCAAGGACGAGATCGTCCCGGTGGAGATCAAGGACGCCGAGGGCAATGTCTCGGCGCACACCGTGGATGAGGGCATCCGCTTCGACGCCAGCCTCGACGGCATCAAGGGCGTCAAGCTGCTGGTCGATAACGGCAAGCTCACCGCCGCCACCTCCAGCCAGATCTGCGACGGCGCCTCGGGCGTCATGGTGGTCAGCGAGGCGGGGCTGAAGACCCTGGGCCTCAAACCGCTGGCGCGCATCCATCACCTGACCGTGGTCGGCGGCGACCCGGTGATCATGCTCGACGCGCCGCTGGGCGGTACGGCCCGCGCCCTGGAAAAGGCCGGCATGAGCGTGGACGACATCGACCTTTTCGAGGTCAACGAGGCCTTCGCCTCGGTCCCGGTCGCCTGGCTCCAGACCCTGAAGGCCGACCCGGACAAACTCAACGTCAACGGCGGCGCCATAGCCCTGGGCCATCCGCTCGGCGCCTCGGGAACCAAGCTGATGACCACCCTGGTCCACGCCCTGGGCGCGCGCGGCAAACGCTGGGGCCTGCAAACCATGTGCGAAGGCGGCGGCCTGGCCAACGTCACCATCGTCGAGCGGCTGTAGAATTCCTTCTCCCGCAAGGGGAGAAGGGCGATAATGCCCTCATGCCCTTCCGCGCCACCGTGCTCACCATGTTCCCCGAGGCCTTTCCCGGTCCCTTGGGCGTCTCCCTGATCGGGACGGCGTGGCGGGAGCGGGGGCTGTGGGGGCTGGAGACGGTGGACATCCGGGGGTTTTCCAACGATAAGCGCGGCTTCCTGGATGACGCCCCCGCCGGGGGCGGCCCCGGGCAGGTGATGCGGGCGGATGCGATCGCCTCGGCGCTGGACAGCGTGGAGGCGACAGGCCGGCCGCTTTTGTACATGAGCGCCCGGGGGCGACCCGTGACCCAGGCGCGGGTCAAGAAATGGGCGGGCGGCCCCGGCCTGATCGTCCTTTGCGGGCGGTTCGAGGGGGTGGACCAGCGGGTGATCGAGGCCCGCGGGTTCGAGGAAGTTTCGGTGGGCGACGCGGTTCTCGCCGGTGGCGAGGCGGCGGCTTTGGTGGTCATCGAGGCGTGCGTGCGGCTGCTGCCCGGCGTCTTGGGCGAGGCGGCCAGTTTGAGTGAAGAGAGTTTCGAGGACGGGCTCTTGGAGCATCCGCAGTTCACCCGGCCGCGGACGTTCGAGGGGTGCGACATACCGGAGGTTCTGCTCTCCGGCCACCATGGCGAGGTGGCCAGATGGAGGGCGGGGCAGAGGGCTCTAACCACGCGGGAGCGGCGGCCGGATCTGTGGGCGGCGCATCTCGCCAATCAACAGGCAAAGGGCGATAAAGCCCAGTAAATGAAGGACTTGACCAAAATGAACGTGATCGAGGAACTCGAAAAGGAAGAGGCGGCGCGCCTTGTCGCCGGCAAGAAAATCCCGGCCTTCCAGCCCGGCGACACGGTGCGGGTGAACGTCAGGATCAAGGAGGGCGAGCGCGAGCGCATCCAGGCCTATGAGGGGGTGTGCATCGCCCGATCCGGCGGCGGCCTGCAGGAGAATTTCACCGTCCGCAAGATCAGCTTCGGCGAAGGGGTGGAGCGGGTGTTTCCGGTCCTCTCGCCGATGATCGAATCCATCGAGGTCAAGCGGCGTGGCGCGGTTCGGCGGGCCAAACTCTATTATCTGCGCGACCGGCGCGGCAAGTCGGCGCGCATCGCCGAGCGGGCGGCCGGCGGCGGCGCGCGGGAAAACCCGGAGCCGGCCGAGATCTGATGGGAATGGGGGGCGCGCCGCTTGACAGGCGGACCGTCCTGGCGACCGCCGGGGCTCTGGCCGCGTGGCCGGCGTGGGCGCAGCCGACGAGCGGGCTCGTCCGGGTCAATCTCCCCACCGGCCAGGGCCTGATCGTCCTTGAGCTTTTCGCCGACAAGGCGCCGATCACGGCGGCCAATTTCCTCCGCTACGTGGACGCTCGCCTTTATGACGGGGCGACGATCTACCGCGCCCTGAAGACCCCCGGCGCGCCGCCGACCGGCCTCGTCCAGGGCGGCGCGCGCGTCGATCGGGCCCGTCCCATCGCGCCCGTCGCCCACGAGTCCACCACCCAGACCGGCCTTCGCCACAAGGACGGAACCCTGTCGCTGGCCCGCCGCGCCCCCGGCACCGCGACCTCGGACTTCTTCATCTGCGTCGGCGACGCCCCCTATCTCGACGCCGACCCCAAGGCCCCCGGCGACAATCTCGGCTTCGCCGCCTTCGGCCATGTGGCGGGCGGCATGGACATCGTCCGCGCCATCCTCGCCCTTCCCACCTCGCCCACCGCCGGGGCGCCCGACATGGCCGGCCAGATGCTCGATCCGCCCGTCCCGATCGTCAGCGCGAGGCGGGCTTGAGGCCAGGCGCGGCGCCCTGGCGCCTGGCGCCGGGGCTCGGCCTTTGCCTGGCCATCGCGGCGGTCGCCGCCATCCTGCAGGGCCTCGAGGCGCGCCTCTTCGGCCGCGCCTGGCTCGAGGCGCTGGTGATCGCCATCCTGTTGGGGACGGCTGTCCGCACCGCCTGGGCGCCGGGCCCGGCATGGCGGGCGGGGATCGCCTTTTGCGCCAGGCCTCTGCTGGAGGTGGCCGTCGTCCTCCTGGGCGCGACGATCGGCGCCGCCACCCTCCTTGGAGCCGGCCCCGCCCTGCTGGCCGCCATCGCCCTGGTGGTCGTCGCCGGCCTGGCGATCAGCTATGGGCTGGGGCGCCTGTTCGGCCTGCCGCGCCGAATGGCGACCCTGATCGCCTGCGGCAACTCGATCTGCGGCAATTCGGCCATCGCGGCGGTGGCCCCGGTGATCGGGGCCGAGGCCAAGGATGTGGCGGCCTCCATCGCCTTCACCGCTGTATTGGGGGTGATCGTGGTGCTGGCCCTGCCGGTTCTGGCGATTGCACTGCGCCTGACGCCCCGGTCGTTCGGCGTCTTCGCCGGCCTCACCGTCTATGCCGTCCCTCAGGTTCTGGCGGCCACCGCGCCGATCAGCTCGCTGTCCGCCCAGGTCGGCACCCTGGTCAAGCTGGTGCGGGTGCTGATGCTCGGCCCGGTGGTGCTGGGGCTGTCGCTGGTCATGCATCGGCGCGGCGCGGGGCGCCGGGCGGCGGACACCGGCGCCGGGCGCGAAGTGGGCCGCCTGCCGCCTCTCCATCAACTCCTCCCGTGGTTCATCGCCGGCTTCTTGGCCCTGGTCGTCGCCCGCTCGACCGGCCTCATCGCGCCGGCCGTCGCCCTGCCGGCTGGCCGCGTCGCCACCTGGCTCACCGTCGTCTCGATGGCCGCCCTGGGCCTGGGCGTCGATGTCCGCGTGGTCGCCAGGGCCGGCGCGCGCGTCGCCGCCGTGGTCACCCTTTCGTTGATCGCGCTGGGCGCGGCGGCCCTGGCGGTGATCCATGGGCTGGCGCTGGGATGAGGGCCGGGCGCGGCGCGGTTGAAGCCGGCCTTCGACGGCCCTAAGTTCGAGACCGAAGAGGGTGCGTCATGAGGGCGATTTGCGGTTTTCTCGCGGGCGTCGCGGCTCTGGGCCTTGCCGGATGCGCCGGCCTGCAATTCAACGACACCCCGCGGCCGGGCGCGCTCAGCTATTTCGAGCCGGCGCCCTATCTGCTGGTTACGGTGGCCGCCGACTGCACATCGACGGCCAGCGTCCTGACCTTCCCCGGCGCCCCACGCTCGGTGACCTTCCACAACGGCTATGGCTCGGCGAGCCTGTCGGTGACCTTGTCGGCGGCCGGCACGATCGCCACGGTCGGCCAGACCACCGATTCGCAGATACCGGCGACACTGGGCGCCGTAGCCGGCCTGGCGACCGCCGCCGCGCCTCTGGCTCTGAGCCGCCCCATCGGGGCGACGCCGCAACCGAAGGCCTGCGCGCCCAACGCCACCCTCTATCCCTTCCTGGCCAACGGCCGGCCGGACATCGCCGATCCGGTCAGGGTTCCCCTCAACCCCCGGTAGGCGTTTCGTTGACACCCAAGGCGGCGCGCTCCAAAAGTCCCGGCGCGCGCGGAGACGACGGGATGAACGATCGACATGGTTGAAGCCTCGCCCGCCGCCCGGCCGCGCCCGCTGTCGCCGCATCTGCAGGTGTGGCGCTGGCACGTCACAATGGCCGCCTCGATCCTCCACCGGGCCACCGGAGTCGCGCTCTACGGCGGGGCCTTGATCCTGGCCGGATGGGCGCTGACCCTGGCCACGGGGCCGGCCGCCTATGGTGGCTACATGGGCGCGCTGGGGTCGATCCCCGGCAAGATCGTTCTCTTTGGCCTCACCGTCAGCGTGTTCTTCCATATGGCCAATGGCGTCCGACATCTCTTCTGGGACGCCGGAAAAGCGTTCGAACCGCGCACGGCCGACCTCACCGCCTGGATCGCCTTCGCGGTCGGCCTGGTCGGGGCCGTCGCTGTCTGGGCGCTCCCCGTCATCTTGAGGGGTTACTGATGGCGGACTTTCGCACCCCGCTCGGCCGTGCTCGCGGCCTGGGGTCGGCCAAGCACGGGGTCGGCCATTTCATCGGCCAGAGGGTGTCCGCCATCGCCCTGGTCGTTCTGATGTTGTGGGGTGTTTGGGCGGTATGGATGCTGGCCTACGCCTACAGAGGCTATGAGGGTGCGTTGATCTGGCTGCATTCGCCGATGAACGCCACGCTCATGACTCTCCTGGCGGCGGTCGCCTTCTACCATATGTGGCTTGGCATGAGCACCATCGTCGAGGACTATATCCATCGGCCCGCGACCAAGGCCGTTCTGCTGATCGCCAATACCTTCGTCTGTTTCGGCGGCGCGGCCCTGACGGTCCTCTGCGTCCTGATGGTTGCTTTCGCGCGGGTTGACTGGCCGTGACGGCGTACAAGATCATCGATCACACCTTCGACGTGGTGGTGGTGGGCGCGGGCGGCTCGGGCCTGCGCGCGGCGATCGGCTGCGCCGAGGCGGGCCTCAAGACGGCCTGCGTCACCAAGGTCTTCCCCACCCGCTCGCACACCGTGGCGGCCCAGGGCGGCATTTCGGCCAGCCTCGGCAATATGGGTGAGGACGACTGGCGCTGGCACATGTACGACACGGTCAAGGGCTCGGACTGGCTGGGCGACCAGGACGCCATCGAATACATGGTCCGCCACGCCCCGGCCGCCGTCTACGAACTTGAGCACTGGGGGGTGCCGTTCTCGCGCACCCCCGAGGGCAAGATCTATCAGCGCGCCTTCGGCGGCATGACCCGCAACTATGGCGAAGCGCCGATCCAGCGCACCTGCGCCGCCGCCGACCGCACCGGCCACGCCATGCTGCACGCCATGTACGGCCAGGCCCTGTCCAAGGAGGTGGAGTTCTTCATCGAATACTTCGCCCTCGACCTGATCATGGACGAGGGGACGTGCCGCGGAGTCACGGCGTGGCGCCTGGACGACGGCACCCTGCACCGCTTCCGCGCTCAGCGGGTGATCCTGGCCACCGGCGGCTATGGGCGGGCCTATTTCTCCTGCACCTCGGCCCACACCTGCACCGGCGACGGCGGCGGCATGGTGCTGCGCGCCGGCCTGCCCCTGCAGGACATGGAGTTCGTGCAGTTCCACCCGACCGGCATCTACGGCGCCGGCTGCCTGATCACCGAGGGGGCGCGCGGCGAGGGCGGCTATCTCACCAATTCCGAGGGCGAGCGGTTCATGGAGCGCTACGCCCCGTCGGCCAAGGACCTGGCCAGCCGCGACGTGGTCAGCCGCGCCATGACCATAGAGATCCGCGAGGGTCGGGGCGTGGGCCCGAAGAAGGACCACATCTTCCTCCACCTCGACCACCTCGATCCCAAGGTGTTGCACGAGCGCCTGCCGGGGATTTCGGAGACGGCCAAGATCTTCGCCGGGGTGGACGTGACCAAGGCCCCGATCCCGGTCCTGCCCACCGTCCACTACAACATGGGCGGCATACCGACGAATTTTCATGGCGAGGCGGTGACACTCGCCGGCGACGATCCTGATACGGTGGTTCCCGGACTGATGGCGGTGGGCGAGGCGGCCTGCGTCTCGGTGCACGGGGCCAACCGTCTGGGCTCCAATTCCCTGATCGACCTGGTGGTGTTCGGCCGCGCCGCCGGCCTTCAATGCGGCGAGACGCTGACCGCCGGCGCCTCGCAGCCCGAACTCCAGGGCGCCTGGACCGACGCCAGCCTCGCCCGCTTCGACCGCCTGCGTCATGCGTCGGGTTCGATCCCCACCGCCGCCCTGCGCCTGGAAATGCAGATGGCCACCCAGGAGGACGCCGCCGTCTTCCGCACCGGCGAGACCCTGCAATCGGGCGTCCGGCGCCTGGCGGCGATCCAGGCAAAGCGCCGGGATCTCCGGGTAACCGACCGTGGGCTGATCTGGAACACCGACCTGGTGGAGACGCTTGAGTTCGAGAACCTGATCGCCCAGGCCATCGTCACCGTCGCCGGCGCGTTGAATCGCGCCGAAAGCCGCGGCGCCCACGCCCGCGAGGATTTCCCGAACCGCGACGACGCGAATTGGATGAAGCACACCCTGGCGTGGTTCGACGACGCGAGCGGCGCGGTGCGGATCGATTTCCGCCCCGTTCACGACTTCACCATGAGCAACGACGTGGCCTATATCGAGCCCAAGGCGCGGGTGTACTGAGCGATGCTGACCGGCGGCTGCTATTGCGGGGCGGTGCGTTACGAGGCGGGCGGCGAGCCGTTCGAGCGGGCGCTCTGCCACTGCACCATTTGCCGCGCCACCACCGGGGCGCCGGCGGTGGCCTGGTTCACCGTCAAACGAGCCGATTTCCGCTTCACCGCCGGGGCGCCCGCCGCTTTCGCTTCCACGCCAAAAGCGGCGCGAGAATTCTGCTCGGTTTGCGGAACCCAGCTTACCTTTATCCATGAGGCCTACGGCGGCGAACGGATCGACGTTACCACCGCCAGCCTGGACGATCCGGAGGCCGCGCCGCCCGTCGAACATATCTGGACGCGCAGCCGCATCCCGTGGATGACCGGCCTCGACCGCCTCCCCGAACACACCATGGCCGATCGGCCCTGATCGCCCCGCCGAGACTTTTGACGAAAGACCTCGCCTGAAATGGTCCAGCTCACCCTCCCCAGGAATTCGAAGGTCGGCGAGGGCCGCCATCACCCCGCGCCGACGGGCGCGACGCGGGTCAAGAGGTTTCGTGTCTATCGGTGGAATTCCGAAGGCGACGGAAACCCGGCCTGGGATGACTACGATGTCGATGTGGACGCCTGCGGGCCGATGGTGCTGGACGTGCTGATCCACATCAAGAACACCGTGGATCCCACCCTCGCCTTCCGCCGCTCGTGCCGCGAAGGCGTGTGCGGCTCGTGCGCCATGAACATCGGCGGGCGCAACACCCTGGCCTGCACCCACGGCTGGGCCGAGGTTCCGGGCAAGGCGGTCCAGATCGCGCCCCTGCCCAGCCAGCCCGTGGTCAAGGACCTGGTGGTCGATCTCACCTTGTTCTACGCCCAGTACGCCTCCATCGAGCCGTGGCTGCACACCACGACGCCGGCGCCGCAAGGCGAGTGGCGCCAGTCGGAGGCCGAGCGCGCCAAGCTCGACGGCCTCTACGAATGCATCCTGTGCGCCTGCTGCACGACCGCCTGCCCCAGCTATTGGTGGAACCCGGAGAAATATCTGGGCCCGGCCACCCTTCTGCAGGCCCGCCGCTGGCTCGCCGACAGCCGCGACGAGGCGGCCGGCGAACGGTTGGACGCCCTGGAGGACCCCTTCAAACTCTACCGCTGCCACACCATCATGAACTGCGCCCAGGTCTGCCCCAAGGGCCTCAACCCCGCCAAGGCCATCGCCGAGATCAAGGCCGAGCTGGTGGAGCGGGTGGTGTAGGGGCGCCTCAGGCGGCGAGCCGTAGTTTAGCCACCTCCGCGAACGCCTTGAAGTCGGTATCGGACGTGAGCAAGGGAACGTCGGCGTCCAGACAGGCCTGGGCGGCCAAGGCGTCACCGAGCGCCGCCTTTCGCCCGCCGCGTTTCACGGCCGCGCGCAGGAGGCCGGCGCGGCGCCAGTATCCGTCTTCGATCGGCAGGGTTTTGAGGCCGTCGATCATCGCCGCCACCTGCTCACCGCCTTTCGGATCGGACAACAATTCGGCGATCGTCGAGGGAGCCAGGACGGCGCGTTCGCTGGCCAGGAGCGCGGCGAACGCATCGACTTCGTGAAGCGCCTCACCGGCCAGGAATGAGATCACCACGCAGGCGTCGATGGCGATCACGCTTCGTCCTTGCCGCGCAACGCCCGCCAGCCCATCTCGAACGTCAGCTTGCCCCGCATGCCCAGTATCCTGCGCGACGCGGCACGATGGTTGTAGTCGCGAAGGGCCTCCCTGATCGTTTCAGTCAGGCCGGTGCCCGACGCTTCCATGGCCGAATCGACGAGCTCGGCGGGAAGGATCGCCGTGATTTTTCGCGTTTCTCCCATACGGCATCATTTGCCATATTGGTGACACGGCGTCAAATCGCGGCAACGAGCCTTTGCGCCGGCAACGGTTCAAGGCGCAGTTGGCGCGGGGCAGGCAAGCCACGGCCCGATTGCCCCGACCGCCGACGCGGCCTATATTTCGACCCACCGAGGAGACGATGAGATGTCCGACACCGCGCCGGTTCCGTTGGATGTGATCCAGGGAAATCTGCAGACCCAACTTGAGGCGTCCGACCAGATGCTCGACGTGATCAGCGCCCTGGCCAAACGGGCCGGAAACGATCGCGATGCCGGCGTCTCGGCGGAAATCAGGCCGGAGCTGCAAAAGCTGCTGACGATTTCGCGCAATCTTCGCCAGAGCGCCAACGGCGTGGTTCAGGTGGTGGTGACCAGGCTCGACGGGGCGGCGGCGGCCGAGTGACGGCGTGACGCCTCGGGCGGTGGGTCGCCCTAAGGTGGCGGTGGGCCCATGAAACGGGAGACGTGATGGCCGACGACAAGCCGGATGCATTTCCCCAATTGGCGGCCAGGGCGGTCGCTTCCGACCGCAAGGCGGTCGCGGTCAACCATGAAGTGGACGATTTGGGGGTTCGCGCGGCGGCCGATCGGCGGGCCGACTATATCCGCCTGGTTCTCGCGGTGTCGGTGATGCTCGTCTACCTGGGCTCGGTCGCCGCCGCCCTCTACTGGTTCGGGTCGAGAATCCCGCCGCCGCCGGCCGACGGCAAGTCGGCCCTGACCCTCGATCCCTATTCGAGCGCCCTCGTCGATATTCTCAAGGTGCTGGTGCTTCCGGTCGTCACCCTGATGCTGGGCTTCTATTTCGGCACCGGCGCGGCGGCCAGATCGACCACGGCGAAATAGGCGCATGGCCCAAACGGGCGCATCGCGGGCCGGCGGATCGGGCGCGGGGGTGGTGATCGTCGGCGCCGGGCACGCCGGCGGCACGGCGGCGGCGCTTCTTCGGCAATACGGCTACGCCGGGCCGGTGACCCTGATCGGCGAGGAGCCGGTCGCGCCCTATCAGCGGCCGCCGCTGTCCAAGGCGTGGCTGAAGGGCGAGGCGGACGCCGACGCCCTGACGCTCAAGCCCGACGGGTTTTACGCCGAGGCCGGCGTCGACCTCATCGTCGGCGCGCGGGTGACGACGATCGCCCGCTCGAGGAAGACGGTGAGCCTCGCCGACGGCCGCGCGTTCGCCTACGACACCCTGATCCTCGCCACCGGCGCCCGCGCCCGCGCCCTGGACATCCCGGGCGCCAAGTTGGCCGGTGTCCTGACCCTGCGCTCGGCCGCCGACGCCGAGGTTCTCAAGGCGGCGCTCGGCCCCGGCAAGCGGCTGGCGGTGATCGGCGGCGGCTACATCGGCCTGGAGGTCGCCGCCTCGGCGCGGGCCCTGGGCGCCGAGGCGGTGGTCATCGAGCGCGAGCCGCGCATTCTCTCCCGGGTGGCCTGCGAGACCCTGTCGACCTTCTTCGCCGACTATCACCGCGCACGGGGCGTCGCCTTCGAGGTCGGCGCCGTGGTCGAGGCGTTCGAGGGCGAGGGCGGGCATGTCACCGGCGTGCGACTGGGCGATGGCCGAACCATCGCCTGCGACGCGGTGCTGGTCGGCGTCGGCGCGCCGCCCAATGTCGAACTCGCCGCCGAGGCTGGCCTCGAATGCGTCGGCGGGATCGTGGTGGACGAGCACGCCCGCACCGCCGACCCGGCGGTGTTCGCCATCGGCGACGTCACGCACCGGCCCCTGCCGCTCTACGGACGAATGTTCCGCCTGGAAAGCGTCGCCAACGCCCTCGAACAGGCCCGCCAGGCTGCCTCGGCCATCGTCGGTCGGCCCGCCCCGGCCCACGAGGTGACCTGGAACTGGTCCGACCAGTACGACCTGAAATACCAGTTCGCGGGCCTGCCCTTCGAGGTCGACGATGTGGTGGTGCGGGGCGACCCGGCCGGCGCGAAATTCGCCGTCTTCCACCTGAAGGGCGATCTGGTTCAGGCGGTCGAGGCGGTCAACGCCGGGGCCGAGTTCATGGCCGGTCGCCAACTCATCGCCCAGCGCCGGCCGATCTCGCGCGCGAGGCTTGCGGACGCCGCCGTTTCCATGAAAGAGGTCGCGGCCTGAAAGGAAGGCGCGCGGGGACCTATGACCAAAATTAGATACATCGAACACGACGGCGCCGAGCACCTCATCGATGTGAAGAACGGCCTTTCAGTGATGGAAGGGGCGGTGAAGAACAACATCCCCGGCATCGACGCCGACTGCGGCGGCGCCTGCGCCTGCGCCACCTGCCACGTCTATGTGGACGAGACCTGGCGGAATAAGACCGGCACGCCTTCGGCCATGGAGGAATCGATGCTGGATTTCGCCGAGAACGTCGAACCCAATTCCCGCCTCTCCTGCCAGATCCGGGTCAGCGACGAGATCGACGGCCTCACCGTCCGCATGCCGGAGAGCCAGCACTAGATCGGAGCGGCTCTCGTCGCGCGGGCTTCCCTCCCGCTTTCCAAAAAGTGAAAACAAGAGCGGGCACGATGTCCGCGCCACGAATTTCATCCCGCTTCAAAACAGCTCCGGCCGCGCCTCGGGGGTCAGGCCGGCTTCGGGGAGGTGGCAGGTGAAGGCCGCGCCGGCCCCCGGCTCGCTCTCCAGCGCCACCCAGCCGCCGTGCAACTCCACCAGCGCCTTGACCAGGGCCAGGCCAAGGCCCGGCCGGCCGCGATCCCCCCCGCTGAAACGGTCGAAAATATGCGCCTGAACGTGAAAGGGAATGCCGCGGCCGGTGTCGGCCACCTGCAGGCGCGCTTCCCCTGGCGCCCGAGTGGCCGAAAGGGTGACCGTCCCGGGCGCCGGGGTGTGGCGAAGGGCGTTCTCGGTCAGGCGGTCCAGAACCTCGGCCAGACGGCGCGGGTCGCCGCGGATAAGGCCGGCGTCCCCGCCGCCGGCGACGGTGACGGTCACGCCCGCCGCCCTGGCCGCCGCCGCCCACCGTTCGCCGGCGGCGCCCAGCAGGGCGCCGACATCCACGTCCTCGATCTCCAGGGTCAATTCGCCAGCGTCGATTTCGGCCATGGTCAGGACATTGTCGATCGATCGCGCCAGTTGGGTGGCCGCGGCGCGCACCGCCACCACATATCCCCGTTCCCGATCGGCTAGCCCCTTCCCGCCCCGCTCCAGCAGTTCGGCGTAGCCGACGATGGTGGTCAGGGGCGTGCGCAGTTCGTAGGAGACGCTGGCGACGAATTCGCGCTTGAGCCGCTCGGCGGCGGCCAGCGCCGTTTCGCGATCGCGCAGGGCCCCCTCCAGGCGACGGGTGTCGGTGACGTCGGCGAACGAGACCAAGGTCGCGCCGTCCGGCAACGGCCTCGATTGAAAGGCGACGATTCGCCGTTCGGCGGTGGTGATTTCACCGACGGCCGGGGCCCTGGCCCTGGGATCGGGGTCGGTGACGCGGCCCTTGAGGTCGCGCCAGAACTGGCGATCGTGCAGGCGCGGCACGCAAAGCTCGACAACGCCGTCGAAATCGGCCGCCCGGGCCAGCCGTTCGGAACTCACGCCCCAGAATCGTTCGAACGCCTCGTTGTGCAGCTTGAGCCGGGCGTCGGCCCCGAACACGGCCACCGCGTCGGTGAGTTTGTCCAAGGTGGCCCGCTGCACCTGGATCAGATGATTGAACTGGCTCTTCAGCCGCAGTTCCGAGGTTCTGTCGGAAAAGACCATGGTCAGGCCGCCGCCGGGATGGGGAAGGCTGAGGACCCGCAGGGTGCGCCCGCCGGGCAGGCGCCAGGTGACCTCGGCCGAGGGCCTGAGTCGTTCGTGGCGGGCCAGTTCCTCTGACTTGAAGCCGGCGTAGTCGACCGTTTCGGGCAGGAGGCGGCGCTGTCGCAATCGATCCATGACTTCGCCGTGGCTTGGCCCATCCGCCAACCACGCCGGCTCCAACTCCCAGAGGGCGGCGTAGGCTGGATTGTGGAAGGTCAGGCGACGATCGGCCCCGAACACCGCCACCGCGTCGCCGATCTGGTTCAGGAGCAGATCGTGGGCGGCCGTGTGGCGCCTGAGCGTTTCGGCCGCCGCCTCCATCGTCGTGACGTCCCGCGTCCACACCGAAACCCCCCCGCCTTCCAGGGGCCGGGCGTGCAGGCGCAGGGCCCGCCGCCCGCGACCGAGGGACACCCAGCGCAGACCTTCCCGCCGCTCGCGGCGCGCCGCCGCGTCGCGGACCAGGGTGTCCGCCCCAAGATCCAGGCGCGCCCCCGTGGCAAGCGCGTCTTCCAGGCTTTTCGCCGCCGCCGCCTCCAGCCACGCGCGGTTCACCCAGGCCGGCGAGCCGTCGTCGTCGGTGATCCAGGCCGGATCGTCCGACGCATCGACGAAGGCGGCCAGGCGGGCGGCCGTGGGCAACCTGGCCCCCTCCCGGGTGGCGGGGCCCAGCCGCAGCCACGCCAGCGCGCCGGCCGACCGCCCCTCCACCGACACCCCGCCACGCGCGCCACGAGCCTCGAAGACGCAGGCTTCGCCTTGGGTGAAGAGGGCGTCCAGCCGCCGGGCGTGGCCCGCATCCGACGCCGCCAGGGCGTCGATCACGGCTTGCGGATCGCCGCTGGCGACGCCCAGAATCTCGGCGCACGCCGCCAAGGCGTCGCGCCCGCCGATCAGAGTGGGGCGACCCTCGTCGATGAGAATGAGCGCCCGCTCGAACGCCTCGGCGGCGGCGTCGAGCGCGCCGGCGCGCCGCTTCGCCGCCTCGATCCGCGCCGCAAATCGCCGCCGCGGCGCAAGGACCGCGCCGACACCCATCGCCGCGCCGGCCAACCCAATAAAAACAGCGAAAAACAGTTCGTGCGGACTCATTCGCCTTCGGCCCGAATCAGATCGACCTGGAGGGTAGCAGACGGGCCCCCGACCCGACCCGTCGCGACCCTTGCGCCGAGCGGGTGACCGGCCGCCGCAAAATAATCGACGGCCGCGCTATAAGGCCGACATCATGGCCGATTGGACCGACGCCGCCGCGCCTTCCCTGGACGACCTCGCCGCTCTGGCGCGGGCCGCCTTCGAGGGCCTGCCGGCAACCGTGCGGGCGGCCACCGGCGAGGTGGTGTTCCGCATTGATGACTTCGCGGCCGACGAGGTCCTGGCCGAACTCGGCATCGACGACGCCTTCGAACTCAGCGGCCTCTACCAGGGTGTCGATCGCCTTCACCGCTCGGTGCTCGATCCGGTTCCCCACGAATCGCGGGTCTTTCTCTACCGCCGGCCGATCCTCGACGAGTGGGTGGAGCGGGGCGACGTGAGCCTCGGCGAACTGGTCGCCCATGTCCTCATCCACGAAATCGGCCATCACATGGGCCTCTCCGACGCCGATATCGAGGCCATCGAGGCGGGAAGCGGCTGAGGGCTCTTCCCGCCCGGCGGCAAATCATGTCAGCTTGGCGCAACGAAACCGTATGGGGAGGCCAAAGGCATGGAACACTACAAGTCGGTCGCGCTCGTCACACTGCTGGCGCTGCTGCTCTATTTCGTCATGGGCTTGCGAGTCGGCCGCGGCCGGAGCAAATTTGGCGTCGAGGCGCCGGCGGTCACCGGCCACGCCGATTTCGAGCGGCTGTACCGGGTCCAGGCCAATACGCTCGAGTGGCTGCCATTGTTTCTGGTCTCTCTTTGGCTGTTCGCCCTTTATTGGGACGAGAAGGTGGCCGCCCTGATCGGCGTGGTGTGGATCGCCGGGCGCATCCTCTACATGGTCAGCTATTCCAAGGTGGCCAGTTCGCGCGGCCCGGGCTTCGGCATCCAGGCCCTGGCCGTCGGCGTCCTGCTGTTCGGCGCCCTTGGGCGGATCGTCTACCTGATGGCCGCGAGCGGCGCCCCCGCTCACCTATGAGGCTTTGACGGCCCTGTCAGCAGTGATTACGCCTCGCTGCTAACATCCTGAATTCACCGAATATTTTCCATTGTAATGGCTATGATTCGCCCCTTAGGTGGATTTTGGGGGCGAAGGCGATCGCCCCCGAAGGGGGACAGGGATGATCGACACCGATTTCGCGCGGCAATGGCGCGGCGAGCGGCTGACCACGGCCGAGGTGCTCTATTACCTGCCCGACCATCCGGCCCTGCTGCAGCGGTTCCTGTGGCAGACCCTGGACCTGTCGCCGGACTATCCGCGCGTCCACCGGTTTCTCGATTTCTGGCGCCGCGAGATCGACGCCGTCATCCACTCGGTGACCCTGTCGGCCGCCGGCCTCGTGGCCCCGGCGAAACTCGATATCGCTCGTCGCGTCGGGACGCTGCATTGATCCTTTACGCGCCCAGTCCCGGCGTGAGAGAATCGCCATCGACGAATGGCGTGCCCCCTCGGCGGGGCGCGGCGGGAAGGGGATGAGGCGATCATGAAAACGAAAACCGCCGCCTTTGTCGCGGCATTGGCCCTGGCCGGCGCGCTGGGCGCCTGCGAGACCGCCACGCCCTACCAGCCCTTGGAGAAGGGCGCCGCCGTGTCGGGCGGTTTCACCGACCAGCGTCTCGATTCCGACCATTTCCGCGTCACCTTCCAGGGCAACGCCCTGACCTCGCGGGAGACGGTGGAGACCTATCTTCTCTACCGCGCCGCCGAATTGACCGTCGCCCAGGGCTTCGACTGGTTCGAGACGGTTGACCGGCACACCGAGCGCGACAAGCGCACCTATGTCGATCCCGATCCCTTCTACGGCCCCGGCTATGCCTGGGGCTATTGGCGGCCAAGCTGGCGGTATTTCGGCGGCGGCTTCGGCTGGCGCGACTGGGGTCCCTTCTGGGGCGACCCGTTCTGGGCCGACAGCGTACAGGTTCAGACAGTGCAGAAGTTCCAGGCCACCGCCGAAATCGTCATGCGCCATGGGCCGAAGCCACAGGGGGAGGCCCCCGCCTTCGACGCCCGCGCCGTGATCGCCAACCTGGGCCCGAAGATCCAGCGCCCGCCGCCCAGGCCCTAGGCGACGGTCTCGAGCCGGGTGTTCCCTCGCCGCCACCCCATCGGGCGCGCCGCGCGCGCCGGCGCCATCCTTTGCGGCGCGCTCCTTGGCGTTGGGCTTCTTTGCGCCGTCGGCCGCGCGCGCGCCCAGCCGGCCGCCGCTCCGGCCCTTGAGACCCGCGAAGGCGACTTCGTCATCGCCGATTTCCAGTTCGCCTCGGGCGAGACCTTGGCGAAGCTGAAGCTGCACTACATGACCCTCGGCGCGCCCCGGCGAAACGCCGCCGGCGCGGTGACCAACGCGGTGCTGATTCTTCACGGGACGGGCGGCTCGGGCCGCCAGTTCCTGGCCCCACAGTTCGCCGGCGAGCTCTTTGGGCCGGGCCAGCCGCTCGACGCGCACCGCTATTTCATCGTCCTGCCCGACGACATTGGCCATGGCGCCTCCGCCAAACCCAGCGACGGGATGCGGGCCGGCTTTCCCCGCTACGGCTACGCCGACATGGTCGAGGCCGAACACGCCCTGGTCACGCGGGGGCTGGGGGTGGCGCATTTGCGGCTGATCATGGGAACCTCCATGGGCTGCATGCACGCCTTCATGTGGGGCGAGCGGTGGCCGGGCGGCATGGACGCCCTGATGCCCATGGCCTGCCTGCCGGTGGCGATCGCCGGCCGCAACCGCCTGTGGCGCTCGATGATCGTCGAGGCCATCAAGAGCGATCCGGCGTGGATGGGCGGCGCCTATGCCGCGCAGCCCCGTGAAGGCCTCGTCGCCGCCGCCGACATCCTGGCCATCGCCGGCGGCGCGCCGGCCCGGATGCAAAAGGCCATGCCCGCGGCGGCCGATTCCGATGCCTGGCTGAAGGCCTATCTGGCCCGGGCCTTGCCGGGGCTCGACGCCAACGACCTGATCTATCAGGTGGACGCGTCGCGCGACTACGACCCCTCGGCCGACCTCGGCAAGGTCGCCGCGCCGGTGATGTGGGTCAACTCCGCCGACGACTTCATCAACCCGCCGGAACTGGGCATCGCCGAACGCGAGGCCGCGAGGCTGCGGCATGGCCGCTTCGTCCTGCTGCCGATCGGCGAGGCCACCCACGGCCACGGCACCCACACCTGGGCGGCGGCGTGGAAGGCGTATCTGGTGGAACTGCTCAAGTCTTCCGAGGGCTGACGCCGGCGGGACGGCGCCCTTGCCTACCGCCTTAGAACGGCACGTCGGTCTTGACCGGCGCGCCGGGAGGGGCTTCGTCGGCGGCCGGTTTGGCGGCGGGCGCCGGTTTTTCGCTGGCCGAGGTCAGGATGTCGTCGATGTCGCCGGCCGGCTTGGAGGGCTGGGCCTGGATCTCCTGGGCGGCGGCGGTCTTGGCGGCGATGGCCTCGGCCTTGGCCCGGTCGGCGACCTGGTCGGGCTTGGTCTCGTCCTTGGCCGGTTCGGCGGCGGCCACCGGCGGCGGCAGGTCGACGATCGGTTTGGCGGTCAGGGTGTCGTCGCCGGGCGCGCTGGCCGCCGGCGCGCCGCCCAGGTCCGGCGCTCCGGCTTCCCGCCAGGCGGCCCGCAGGCCCAGCGCCACGCCGGCGATGGCCAGGATTACCAACAGCGCGCCGGCGCCATAGGCCAGCGATCTGGGCGGCAGGGAGACAGGGCCGTTCTCGGTCCAGGCGTTGGTCATGGGAGCGCCTTCACGGCAAGCGGGACGGCCTCTAGTCTAGCGCGCCGAGGATCGGACGCAAGGATGCTTCCTGATTTCGACCCTGGCAGGAAGGCGCGCCATGAATCCCTGGTCGGTCGAGTTCGCGCTTTGGAACATCTGGATCGTTTCGTGGCTGCTGGCGGCGGCCTGGTCCGCGCCGGCGGCCGGGCGCGCCGGGTGGCGAGCGCAGGCGCCCAATCTGGCGGTGACGGCGGTGGGATTCCTGTTCCTGTTCTCGCAGAACCGCGCGTCGCCGTTGACATTCGTTCGCCTGTGGCGGGCCGCCGAACCGCTGGCCTGGGCGGCGGTCGCCTTGACCGGCCTGGGATTCGCCTTCTGCTGGTGGGCGCGCCTCCATCTCGGGCGCCTGTGGTCGGGCACGGTGACGCACAAGGCCGGCCACCGCGTCATCGACACCGGGCCCTATGGCCTGGTGCGCCATCCGATCTACACCGGCATCCTCGCCGGCGCCCTGGGCCTGGCGATCCTGGATGGAACCGGCGGGGCCTTCGTCGGCGTGGCCCTCGTGACACTCGGTCTGGCCATGAAAGCGCGGCTGGAGGAGGGGTTTCTCAAACAGGCGCTTGGCGCGGCGCCGTATGAAGCCTACGCCGCCCGGACCCCGATGCTGATCCCATGGCGCCGGCCGGGGCGGGAGACTGGCTAGAAGGCGCGTCTCGTGCGCAAGATGGCGCGAATGCGCAGAAGGGCCGACGGCCATGAGTGAGATCAACCGCCAGATTGTCCTCAACGAAATCCCCCAGGGCAAGCTCTCGCCCGCGCATTTCCGCCTGACCGAGGGCCAGATCCCGGCGCCCGAGGACGGCGAGGTGCTGCTCAAAGCCATCTATGTTTCACTCGACGCGGCCAACCGCGCCTGGATGCAGGGCGCCACCTACCGCTCGGCGCTCAAGGCCGGCGACGTGATGGCTGGCGGGGCCCTGGCCGAGGTGGTGGAATCGCGCGCCGAGGGGCTGGCGCCGGGCGACCTGGTGTTCGCCGACACCGGCTGGCGGGATTACGCGGTGCTACCGGGCCGCCACCTGACCGCGCTGCCGCGGGTCGAACCCCTCACCCATCTCCTCAGCGTCTACGGAATCGCCGGCCTGACCGCCTATTTCGGCCTTCTCGAGTGCGGCCGGCCAAAGGCCGGCGAGACGGTGGTGGTCTCGGCGGCGGCCGGCTCGGTGGGCTCGCTGGTCGGCCAGATCGCGGCGATCAAGGGCTGCCGCGCGGTCGGCATCGCCGGCGGGGCCGCCAAATGCGCCGTGCTGACCGGCGAGCTCGGCTTCGACGCGACAGTGGACTACAAGGCCGGCGATACCCGCCGGCTCCTGCGGGCCGCCTGCCCGGACGGCATAGACGTCTATTTCGACAATGTCGGCGGCGAGGTGCTGGAGGCGTGCCTGTTCAACATGGCGACCCATGGCCGCGTCGCCTGCTGCGGCGCCGTCTCCCAGTACGACGGCTCGGCGCCGCCGCATGGGCCGCGCGGGGTGCCGGGCCTCATCGTCACCAAGCGCCTGACCCTGACCGGTTTCGTGGTCATGGACTTCTTCGACAAAAAAGACGCGGCGCTGGCCGAGCTGAAATCGTGGGTGGAGAGCGGCCGGCTGAAGGTCCGCGAGGACGTCATCGATGGCCTGGAAAATCTGCCCGCCGCCCTGATCGGCCTGCTGGCCGGCGACAACGTCGGCAAACGGATGGTCAAGGTCGCCTGAGGGCGGCCCGCTGGAGACCCGAGCGATGAAACGATTGATTGTTCCCATTCTCGCCGCCATCGCCCTCGCCGGATGCGCCGGCGCCTATGTCGCCGGCGACGTGGGCCCCAATCATGGCGACCTGAGCCGCGATCATGTCGCCGGCCCCGCCGCCACGGCCTGGAGCCCCTCCAGCCAGCGCTGATGCCACTCGCCCATGCGGCGCGGGAAGACGAGGCGATTGGCGCGGGCGAGAAACCCGTGCTGGGTCTCCTCGGTGAGCACATGGCAGCCGCCGTCCGTCGGCGTGATCAGCCACGCGTGCCAGGCCTGGACGCCAAACGCCTCGGCGCGCCACGCGATCCGCTCCATGGGCGTAAATTCCTCGACCACCGATCGCAGGCGCACGCCGAAGGTCGCCCAGGTGAACCGCGCTCCCGCGAACAGGTCCGAACCGCCGCCCTCGATCGCCACCTCCCGCGCGTTCGCATAGAAAGCCGGCCAGCGCGCCGCCCCGATCAGGGCGCGCCAAACCGCCTCGGCCGGCGCGGTCATCGCCAGTTCGTTGCGGACATGAACGGGCGCCACGGCGGGCTCGAAGTCCGCGGGCCAGCGGATAGAGGGTGTCGGCATGGGGCGAGATTCCTTCAGGATCGACGTGATCGTGCCCAGCTACGGATTCGCTCGTCAGAACCTGTCGGGCCAACGCCGGCGACTATGAAGAACCCTCAGGACATCGATGGAATCGGCGCCTAGCCGATAAGCGACAATGAGCGGTGTCCTTGCAACGACCAGTTCTCGTGTGCCCGCATGGCGGCCCGGCCGGCCCAGTTCGGGAAAACGCGCCAGACGGGCGACCGCCGAAACGACCCGTTCCATCTGACGGCGGGCGGCGAGAGGATCGTCGCGTCCGATGTAGTCGCGGGCCGCCGCCAGATCGAGCAGGGCGGGCTCGGCCCAGACTAGGCGCATTTCGGCGGCGGCGATTCGTTCGCTTCGCCCCAGGACCCCACCCACGCCGCCACCGCCTCATGCGCCACGACCCGCCCCTCGTCGGCCGCCTCGATCCCTTCGGCGACGGCCGCCAGTTGCCACTCCTGGACCTCGACGAAATCCTTGACCGCCTGCTCGATCGCCCACGACTTCGGCCGGTCCATGGCCACGGCTATGGCGGCGATGCGCTCGTTCAGGCCGGCCTCCAAGCGAAGGCTCACGGGGGACGTTTTGGTCATATCGGGCGCCTTCGCGGTTGCCGCACTACAATCGCCTACAGCGTAACACACCGTACCCTCGTCTAAAAGAGCCGCGAGATCGGCCTCCATGTCGGGCTGGGGCGGCTCCGCCAGAGTCGCCGAGGTATCGGGTTCGCCCTCACACATCCACCTCCGCGTCCAATGCATTGGCCTGAATGAATTCGCGCCGCGGCTCGACCAGATCGCCCATCAGGCGGGTGAACATGTCGTCGGCGTCGTCGGCGTGGTCGACGCGGACTTGCAACAGGGTGCGGGCGTCGTGGTCGAGGGTGGTTTCCCAGAGTTGGTCGGGGTTCATTTCGCCCAGGCCCTTGTAGCGCTGGATGGCCAGGCCCCGCCGGCCGGCGTCGAACACCGCCGAAACCAGATCGAGGGGCCCGCGCACCGTCTGGGTGCGCTCGCGGCGGCGGAAGGTCGCGGCGCCCGAGAAGGTTTCGGCCAGCTTGCCGGCCCGCTCGGCCAGGCGCCTGGCGTCGGCCGAGTGGAGCATCTGGTCTTCCAGGACGATGCGCTCGGTGACCCCGCGCTTGACGCGGGCGAAGGCATAGCCGCCGCCCAGGGCGGGCTCGCCCGACCACGGCCCGTCCCCTTCCTCGGCGTAGAGGTCGAGGCGGCGGGCGGCGGCGGCGAGGTCGGCGGATTTTCCCAGCAGGCCGGCCAGGGCCGCCTGTTCGATGGCGAAGGCCGGGGCGCGCACCGACAGGCGCTCGATATTGGCCTTGGCCTGGCGCGCCGTCTGGGTCAGCGCCGCCAGATCGGCCCCGGTCATCCGCTCGCCCGAGGCGAGGTCCAGTTCCGCCCCGTCGAGGCCCTCGTCGATCAGGAAAGTCTCCAGTTCGGCGTCGTCCTTGAGGTAGCGCGAGGACTTGCCCTTGCTCGCCTTATAGAGGGGCGGCTGGGCGATATAGAGATAGCCGCGCTCGATCACCTGCGGCATCTGGCGGTAGAAGAAGGTGAGCAGCAGGGTGCGGATGTGCGCCCCGTCCACGTCGGCGTCGGTCATCACCACGATGCGGTGATAGCGGATCTTCTCGATGTCGAAGTCATCGCGGCCGATGCCGGCCCCCAGCGCGGTGATCAGGGTGCCGATCTGTTCGGAGCCCAGCATCTTGTCGAACCGGGCCCGCTCGACGTTGAGGATCTTGCCGCGCAGGGGCAGGACCGCCTGGTTCTCGCGGTTGCGCGCCTGTTTGGCGCTGCCGCCGGCTGAATCGCCCTCGACAATGAAGATCTCCGACTTGGCCGGGTCGCGCTCCTGGCAGTCAGCCAGCTTGCCGGGCAGGGAGGAGATGTCGAGCGCCGACTTGCGGCGGGTGAGGTCGCGCGCCTTGCGGGCCGCCTCGCGGGCGGCGGCGGCCTCGGCGATCTTCTGGATCACCAGCTTGGCCTCGTTGGGATGCTCCTCGAACCACTGGCCGATGCCGTCGCTCACCAGGCCCTCGACGGCCGGGCGGACCTCGGAGGAGACCAGCTTGTCCTTGGTCTGGGACGAGAACTTGGGGTCGGGCACCTTGACCGACAGGACGCAGGTCAGGCCCTCGCGGGCGTCCTCGCCGGTCAGTTGGACCTTTTCGCGCTTGGCCGCGCCGGAGGATTCCGCGTAGCCGGTGATCACCCGGGTCAGGGCGGCGCGGAACGCCGACAGATGGGTGCCGCCATCGCGCTGGGGGATATTGTTGGTGAAGCACAGCATGGTCTCGTGATAGCCGTCGTTCCACCACAGGGAGAGGTCGATCTCCACCTTCTCGCGGCGGCCGCGGATGACCAGGGGCGTCTTGAGGATGGGCGTCTTGGCCTTGTCCAGGTGGCGCACGAAGGCTTCCACGCCGCCCTCGTAGTGCAGGACTTCCTCGAACGGCTCGGCCTCGCGCAGATCGCGGAAATAGATCACCACGCCGCTGTTGAGGAAGGCCAGTTCGCGCAGGCGATGTTCGATCGTCCGGCGGTCGAAATCGATGTGGGCGAAGGTCGCCAGGGAGGGCAGGAAGGTGACCTCGGTGCCGGTGAGAAATTCGCCATTGTCGCGGCGGGGGGCCGGCCCCTCGATGGCCAGGGGCAGAACCGTGTCGCCGCCCTCGAACCGCATCTGGTGGGTCTCGCCGGCGCGGTGGACCTTGAGGATCAGCCAGTCGGACAGGGCGTTGACCACCGACACCCCGACCCCGTGCAGGCCGCCGCTGACCTTGTAGGAATTCTGATCGAATTTGCCGCCGGCGTGGAGCTGGGTCATGATCACCTCGGCCGCCGAAACCCCCTCGCCCTCGTGGATGTCGGTGGGGATGCCTCGCCCGTCGTCGGTGACCGTGCACGAGCCGTCGGCGTTCAAGATCACCTCGACCTTGGTCGCCCAGCCGGCCAGGGCCTCGTCGATGGCGTTGTCCACCACCTCATAGACCATGTGGTGAAGGCCCGAGCCGTCGTCGGTGTCGCCGATGTACATCCCCGGCCGCTTGCGCACCGCGTCCAGGCCCTTGAGGACCTTGATCGAATCGGCCCCGTATTCGGCGGCGCCGTCGGCCGCCCCATTGGCGGCTGGATCATGCGTGTCTTCGTCGGTCATTGACTGGCTTCCAGGACGGTCAGGCGGGAGGCGTCGACATGGACGCCAAGGGCCCGGCCCTTGAGGGTTTCGAACAGCGCCTCTTCCGTGCCGGTCAGAAAAGCCTGCAGCGACAGCGCCTCGATCTCGTCGAACAGGGCGGCGCGCCGGAACGGGTCCAGATGCGCCGCCACTTCATCCAACAACAATATAGGATTCGGCTGCGATTTTACACGAGAAAGTCTCGCCGCCTGGGCCAGGACGAGATTGAGAATGAGCGCCTTCTGTTCGCCGGTGGAACAATCGGCGGCCGGCCGCCCCCGTTCGAAGTGGGTGACCAGCAGATCGCCCCGATGGGGGCCGGCCAGGGCGCGCCCGGCGGCGGCGTCACGGGCGCGGCCGGAGGCGAGGGCGGCCACCAGCCTGGCCTCGATTTCGGCCGCCTGGGCGCCGGCCAGCGCCAGTCTCTCCCACTCGCCGGTAAGGGCCAGCCCGGCCCTGGGAAAGGCGCGCCCGGCGCGGGCGTCGATCTCGACCGCCAGGTCGCTCAGGGTGCGGGCTCGCGCCTGGGCCACCCGGGCGCCGGCCGTGGCCATCGCCGCCTCGAGGGCGGTGAGCCAGGCGGGATCGGCGGGCGCCTCGGCGAGCAGGCGGGTCCGCTCTCGCAAGGCGCGGTCGTAGGCGCCGACATCGGCGGCGTGGGCCGGCAGGGCGGCGAACACCAGCCGATCGAAGAACCGCCGCCGCTCGGCGGCTCCGTCGAGGAACAGCCGATCCTGGGCGGGAGTCAGCCAGATGGGGCGGGCGAACTCGGCCAGGCGGCCGGCCGGGGCGCTCTCGCCGTCGATGCGCACCGCCCGCCGCGCCGCCCCGGCGATCTCCAGGCCCGTGCCAAGGCGAGCCTGGCCGGCGTCGCCGCCAATCAGGGCCGAGACCGCCCACGCTCGCCCCACCCCCTCCGCCGGCGAGCGTCGCCCGACCTCGGCCAGGCCCGCGCCGCGCAAACCCCGCCCCGGCGAAAAGAAGCTTACGGCCTCCAGGAGATTGGTCTTGCCCGCCCCGTTGGGGCCGAACAGAAAGACGCTGGCCCCGCCGACCGCCAGTTCCGCCCGCTCGTAGGAGCGAAAATCGGTGAGTTCCAGGTGGTCGATCGCCGATCGCACGCCGGTTCGCTAGGGCGTCGGGTCGCCGGACGCCCCCTCCGTCACGGCGCAAACAAGAGCGCCGCGCCACCTCCCCCGCTTCGCAGGGGAGGAAAGAAGGAAAGCCAGCCGCTCTTCACTCCTCCCCCGTCCTCTTACGGGGGAGGGGGACCGCGAAGCGGTGGAGGGGGCGTCGGGCGGCGACAAATGGCTCAATCGCTTGGACACCCTACGCCCTCAGCGGCATCAGCACATACTGCACTCCCGCGTCGGTGGGATCGAGGACCAGGACGGGGTCGAGCATGGTCGCCGAGGCGGCGCGGTCGGCGAAGCGGAAGTCGGCGCTCTCCCCGCCGATCTGGGCGGTGACGTCCATCAGATAGCGGGCGTTGAAGCCGATCTCGAACGGCTCGCCGTCGTAATCGATCTCCAGTTCCTCCACCGCCTGGCCGGTCTCCATGTTGCGCACCGTCAGCACCACCTTGCCCGATTCGGCGGCGAGCTTCACCGACCGGCTCTTTTCCGACGAGATGGTGGCCACGCGGTCCACGGCGGCGGCGAAGAGGGCGTTGTCCACGCTCATCACCCGGTGGTTTTCGCGCGGGATCACCCGGGTGTACTCGGGGAAGGAGCC
>JBBRQW010000007.1:0-56288 GCA_038225765.1 Caulobacterales bacterium
CTGGGCGGCGCTTTCCAGACCGCCCTGATGAACGCGCCCGGCCTGCGCATCGCCGGCGGCACCGACGAGATCCTGCGCAACATCATCGCCGAGCGGGTGCTGGGCCTGCCCCAGGACGTGCGGCTCGACAAGGAGGTGGCGTTCAAGGACATCCCGACCGGGCGGTAGCCGCCGCCGCGCCTAAACGCTCACCTGGGTCCCCATCTCCACCACCCGGCCGGGCGGGATGTGGAAGAAGTCGGTGGGGTTGGTGGCGTTCTTCATCAGGTAGATGAACAACCGGTCCTGCCACAGCGGCATGGCGCTGGCCCGGTTGGCCGGGATCAGCGAGCGGCGGCCGAGGAAGAAGCTGGTCGACATGATGTCGAACTTCACCCCCCGCTGGCGGCAGAGCCGCAGGGCGCGGGGGATGTTCGGGCTTTCCATGAAACCGTAGGTGACGCGGATCTTCTTGAAGTCGGCGTTCACCGTCTCGATCTGGATGCGCTCGGCGTCGGCGACCCTGGGGGTGCCGGTGGTCCGCACGGTCAGGATCACATTGTCGCGGTGCAGCACCATGTTGTGCTTGAGATTGTGCATCAGGGCCAGGGGGGCCATGTCGGGATCGGAGGTCAGGAAGATGGCGGTGGCCGGGGTGCGGTTGGGCGGGCGGGCGGCCAGCATGGCGATCAGATCGGTCAAGGGGATGCTGTCGCGCCGCGCCTTTTCGGTGAGGATTCGCGCCCCGCGGGTCCAGGTCCACATGACGATCACGAAGATCGCCCCCAGGCTCAGCGGCATCCACGCCCCGTCGGGGATCTTCAGCAGGTTCGAGGAGATGAAGGTCGCGTCGATCAGCGCCAGCGGAACCAGCAGGCAGGCGGTCTGGAACAGGTTCCACTTCCACTTGCGCCGCACCACCACATAGGCCAGCAGGGTGTCCATGAACATCGACCCGGTCACCGCGATGCCATAGGCCGAGGCCAGGTGGCTGGAGGTCTGGAACAACGCCACCAGCACCAGCACCCCGATCATCAGCGCCGTGTTGACGAACGGCACATAGATCTGCCCGGCCTGGGTTTCCGACGTCGGCCGGATGTCCATGCGCGGGAACAGGCCCAACTGCACCGCCTGCTGGGTCATGGAGAAGGCCCCCGAGATCACCGCCTGGCTGGCGATCACCGTGGCCACCGTGGCCAGGACCAGGATCGGCCAATAGGCCACGGCCGGGGCCATGGCCCAGAACGGGTTGTGCCACGCCCCGGGGTGATGCAGCACCACCGCCCCCTGGCCGAGATAGTTCAGGGTCAGGCAGGGAAAGACCAGGCCCAGCCACGCCACCCGGATCGGACTCTTGCCGAAGTGGCCCATGTCCAGATAGAGGGCCTCGGCCCCGGTCACCGCCAGGAAGACGCTGCCCAGGATGACGAAGCCGATGAAGCCGTTGTCGAAGATGAACCGCGCCCCGTAGTAGGGATTGATCGCCCTGAAAACCGACAGGTCGTCGGCCAGGTGCATCAGGCCCAGGCCGCCGATGACCAGGAACCAGACCACGGTGATCGGCCCGAACAGCGCCGCGACGCTTTGGGTGCCGCGCGACTGGACCAGGAACAGGGCGATCAATATGCCGACGGCGATCGGCAGGACGTAGGGGGCGAGCAGCAGGCCGATGTGCGGCGCCCCTTTCACCCCCTCCACCGCCGACAGCACCGAGATCGCCGGGGTGATGATCCCGTCGCCATAGAACAGCGCCGCCCCGACCATCCCCAGGAAGAAGACCACCGTGGAGCGCCGGCCCAAAGCCCTCTGGGCGAGCGCCATCAGGGCCAGGGTCCCGCCCTCGCCCTTGTTGTCGGCCCGCATCAGGAAGGTGACGTATTTGACCGTGACGATCAGGGTCAGGGCCCAGATGATCAGGGACACCACCCCCAGCACCGCCTCCGGCCGTCCGCCGCCATTGTGGGCGTGGGAGAGGGCCTCGCGCATGGCGTAGATCGGGCTGGTGCCGATATCGCCGAACACCACCCCGATCGACCCCAGGGCCAGGCCCCAGAAGGCCTTGCCGTGGGCGCGGGGGCCGTGGCCGTGGGCCGCCTCGTCCGCCGCCGTCGCCGGGGGCGGGCTCGCGGCGGCGGCCTCGGCCGCGACATCCCCTGCCATCGAAGTCCTCCGTGCGCCGCGCGCGGCGAAACGCCTTCCTTACCCCTCGCGCCGCGCCTCACAAGCCTGAAATGGTAGCTGGGGGCGGGATCGAACCGCCGACCTGTGGGTTATGAATCCACCGCTCTAACCATCTGAGCTACCCAGCCACGGGCGCGCGGGAGGCCGGCTTATAGGGGCGCGGCGCGAGGGCGGCAAGCGCGGCGGGGAAGCGGCTCCCTCCCATTTTCACCCCACCTTCCGTCATCGCTGATAACCCGCGCTGGCGCGGGGCTTTCCGGGATGACGGCGCGTGGGGCAAGATAGACGGAACATGAAAACCGCCCCGCCCCCCGCCCGCTGGCGCGACTTGGCGGCGCCGGGGCTGGCGCCCCGCGCCGCCCTGGTGATGCTGGGGGTGTGGCTGAACGCCGCCGACGGGCTGGTCACGGCCACCATCATGCCGTCGGTGGCCCGCGATCTGGGTGGGACGGCGTATTTCGGCTGGGCCCTGGCGGCCTTTCTGCTCGGCTCGATCCTGGCCGGGGCCAGCGCCGGGCGCCTGTCGCAACGCCTGGGCCTGCGAACCGCCATGGCCCTGGCCGTCATTCCCTACGCCGCCGGCTGCGTGGCCAGCGCCGCCGCCCCGACCATCGGCGCCTTCCTGATCGGCCGCGCCCTGCAGGGCGTGGGCGCGGGTTGGATCGCCGGCCTCTGTTTCGTCGCCGTCGACGCCCTCTTTGCCAAGGCGCTGTGGGCCCAGATCCTGGGCGCCCTGGCGGTGGTCTGGGGCGTGGCCGCCCTGCTGGGGCCCCTGGTCGGCGGCCTGTTCGCCGCCGGCGGCTGGTGGCGCGGCGCCTTCTGGGCCTTCGCCGCCCAGGGGGTCGTGTTCGCCGCCGCCACCCTCTTCCTTTTGCCCAGGGCCCAGGCGCCGGCCGAAGCCGCCCGCCCCCCAGAGCGCTTTCCGCAAAAGTGGAAACGGGTTTTGCGGTCGCAAAGCGCTCAAGTGTTTGAGTCAGAGCCTGTTCATCTCGATCGGGTTGATAGGACCCGATCGGGACAGGCTCTCGCCTGGCGCACCCTCGCCGTCCTCGCCGTCGCCGTCGGCGCCATCGCCCTGGCCGACATCGCGGCCGGAACAGCGCTCCCCGCCGCCCTGACCGTTCTCGGCCTGGGCCTGCTGGCCGCCGCCGGCGCCGTCAACGCCAGGCCCGGCGAGGGCCTGCTGCCGCGCGACGCCGCGCGGCTCAACACCGTGGCGGGGACCGGCTATGCGACCATCCTCGCCCTGGAGGTGGCCGCCGCCGTCTACGCGGTCTACGAGGCGGCGATCCTGCAGATACTGTGGCGCTTCACCCCGCTCGCCGCCGGCTACGCGGTGGCCGCCATGGCGCTGGGCTGGACCGCCGCCTCGGTCCTGGTCTCGGGCCAGCCGGAGCGGCGGCAGGGGGCGCTGATCCGGGCCGGGGCCGGGACGATCGTCGCCGGCCTGGCGCTGACCGCCGCCACCATCGCCTGGCGCCCGGGACCGGCGATCGCCGGCGGGGCCATCGTCGGGGTGGGCTTCGGCCTCGCCTGGCCCTTCCTCACCGCCCGCGTCCTCGCAGCCCTGCCGGCCGAGGATAGGGCGGCGGGGGCGGGGGGCATTCCCACCTGCCAGCTGATCGGCGCGGCGGTGGGCGCCGCGGCGGCCGGGGCGATGGCCAATCTGCTCGGCCTCGCCCACGCCTTCACCCCCGCCCACGCCGCCGTCGCCGCCCCCTGGCTGTTCGCCGCCTTCGTCCCCGTCGCCGCCCTGGGCGCCCTGGCCGCCCTGCGCCTGACGCGCAAACGCCCCGCCGACCGTGAGGGCCGGCGGGGCGTGGGTTAGTCCCGGCGAGCCGGGGCGGGGCGGCCTACAAACCCGCCGCCTTCAGCATGGCCAGCAGCGCCTGGATGGTCGGACTGGTCAGCTCCTCGATGAAGCTGACGCCGGGCGCCCGCGCCTTGTTGAGCACGGCGCTCTCCAGGTCGGCGAAATCGCCGCCGGCGACATCGTGGAACGCCCGGACGGCCAACGACTTGAAGATGGCGTATTCGGCGGGCGCCAGGGCGGTGAAGGTGGCCTTGAAGTCGTTCCACAGGATCGCCGCGTCGGCTTCCACGGCGTGGACGAGGCCGCCCCAGACGGCGGAGAGGTCGGCCTCGATGGTCTGGATCAGGGTGGGCATGGGGATGGCTCCTATGGGGCGGCGGGGGCGGCGAGGGCGGCCTTCAGTCGGGCGAGGCGGACGCGGGCGGCGAGCCAGGTCCAGCCGCACGAGGCGCCGAACAGGGCGGCGGCGACGCCGAGTTGGACCAGCTGGTCCTCCTGCGAGGCGGCGATCACGCCATGCGCCGCCAGGGCGACGGCGGCGGCGGTGAGCGCCTTCTGGGCGAAGTCGTGGACCAGCGCCGCCAGAAGCGGCGGCGGGGTCGTGGGAAGGGCGGTGTCGGTCATGCGGTCTTTCTCCTTGGTTTGAAGGGTTCAGCAGTGGGGCCGCATGCCCCCTCCACCGTTTGGCTGCTTCGCGCCTCTGCTTCGCAGTCGCGGTCCCCCTCCCCCGTAAGGGGACGGGGGAGGAAGGAAGGAGCGTCAGCTTTCCCCTTTCCTCCCTCGCGAAGCGGGGGAGGTGGCGCGCGGCGCTTGCCGCGTGACGGAGGGGGCGTCCGTCTTCAGGCTGCCCGCGAGCCGTTGCGCATCAGGGCCGCCAGCCGGCAGGCCCTCGCGCCGACTTCGCCGGCCCAGGCGGAGGCCAGCATCTCGCCGGCGGCGGCGGCCCAGCGGCCGGCCTGGATGGCCGCCAGGGCCTGGTGAAAACCCAGCAGCCCGCCGATCCCCAGATTGAAGGCAAGCTCGACCATCACGTCCTGCCGCACATCGTCCAGCGTCCGCCACCAGGGAAGCTTGTCGTCCAGCTCGCTCTGGGCGATGGCGATATCCTCGAGGAGGGTGTCGATAATCTTGCCCAGCCTCCACACCATGCCGGCGCGGACCTCGGGCCCGGTGTGGCCGTAGCCGATCGTCCACACCCCGCCGCCGTCGCGATAGGCGGCGCGGCGCAGGCCTTCGTCGCCCATCAGATCGCCCACCAGGAACGGCGTCGTCACGGCCTCATCCTTCGGCGTGGCGCCACGCGCGCCAGGCCCTCGTCCGCCGCCGGATCGCGCATCCAGCGGATCGAGGCGTTGAGGTCCTTGAACTGTTCGAGCAGGCCTTCGAGGCGCGCGTCCATGCGGGCCACCTGTTGCAGCATGGCCTTAAGAGGCTCGATCTCCTCTTCGATGGCCTTGACCCGCGCCGTCAGGTTGGCCCCCCAGATGAGCAGGCCGCCCATTTGCACCAGGGCGGTCGCCGTCAGGGCCAGCACCGGCGCCCCCATGTCCGTCGTCATGGCCCAACCCCCGTCGCGGTGTAGTTGAAGCTGTCCAGCGTCGCCCCGCCGTCCGACACATTGGTGATCGTCACCGTCCCGCTCACGGCGGCGGTCCCGGTGTTGAGGATCGACCAGATGAGGGTGTTGCCCGCCGCCACGGCGAAGGCCCCCAGATAGCCCGCGCTGCCCCCATTCAGGGAATAATGGAGATTGCCGCCGCCGCTCGCCCCCGCCGCCAGGGAGATCGGCGTCGTGATGCCGGTGATCGTTTGCGAATTGGTATGGGCGATGATGTCGCCGAAGGCGTCGGTCCAGTCGAGCGGCGCGGGCGTCACGTCGCTGCCGCCGCCGCCGCCGCCGGCCAGGCTCGCCAGGATGGCCCCGGTCACTAGCTGATTCCCGTGCCGCTGATCACCCACACATCGTTCTGTTCCATGATCGCCGTCGCCATGCCCCACTGCGCAAGGGCCACGTCCTGATCGGTGGCGCTCCCGGCGATCCGCAGGGTGACGGCGGCCCCGCGCGTGATCGTCACCGTCGATCCGGCCACGTTGCGGAACACGATGGCCGTCCCGGACGGGAACAGCACGCTGGCGCGCGGCGGGATGGTCCACGCCCATGGGCCGCCGCTGCTGGCGCGGATGAGCTTGCCCGCGTCGCCGAGCGCCAGGGTATAGGCGGCGTTCTGGCCGTTGACCGGCGCCCCCAGATACCCCGCCGAGGTGATCGCCAGGGAGGTGAAGGTGATTTGCAGATTGGTCGCCGTGTCGCCGGCCGCGTTGACCGGGGTGAAGCCAAGGTTGGCCACCGCCACGCCGGCCGCCAGCATGGACGCGGTGATCGAGCCCGCGCCGGGCGTCACCGGCTGCGCCACCGGGTCTATGTCCTGGACGGTGGACCCGCCGGAGGTCTTAAGCTGCGCCCGGTAGGTGATCGTCGGATCGACGAACATGGCCGGGAACAGGCCCGCGCTGTCGCTCACGACGGGGTTGGAAAGCGGCGTTCCCAGCGTCTTGCTGGTATAGACCGGCGTCGGCGTGGTGGTCCCGGTGAGGTAGAATTGCAGCAGCGCCCCGTTCATGGGGACGCCCAGCGCATCGACGGCGCGCAGAGTCGGGACGGGGATCAACGTTCCGGTCATTGCGGGGCCTTTCGGGGTGTGGGCCGGGCGACGGCCCGCCCTTGACCATGGCCACGCTTGGAACGCGCGGCGGGGGACATTCGTTTGGCTGCCCAGAGGGGGCATTACCCCCCCGACAAGGAGAGCAAGACCATGACTTTTGGCAAATCCGTCCTGGTGACGGGCGCGGCGCTCGCCGCCCTGACCGCCGGGACCCTGGCGGCGTCCAGCGCGTCGGCGGCGAAATATGTGGTGTGCAACCGCTACGGCGAGTGCTGGCGGGTGAGCGAGAAATACACCGACTATCCGGCCGACCTGGGCGTCGTCTATCACGATGACGCGTGGTGGGCGTCGCACGACAAGGACACCCATTTCCGCATCCTCGCCGATCCGGCCGCCGATCACGGCTGGTACGACAAGGACGGCGACTGGCATCCCTTCGTGGCCCGCGAGCCGTAGAGCCTTCCAGCGATCGGTGACGCCTCCCTCCCGAGCGGGAGGGGGGCGGCGCCTAGTCGGCGGCGGCCAGCATCCCTTCCAGGGAGCGCGCCGAGGCCACCGCCGCGTCGAGGGCCTCGTCGGTGGGATCGAAGGCGGCGATGGCGGCCGGCGGTAGGCCGTGCGCCGCCAGGGCCGCGGTCATATGAGACAGCACGGCCGCGCGCTCCGCGTACGGAACACCCTTGAGCCCCAGGCCGACGGCGGCCAGCAGATCGGCCCGCTGGCTTGCGCTGGCGCGCTCGGCCTGGCTCATCGCGGCGATGCGCCGGGCCAGTGGCGGGTCCGCCGGTGGCGCGCCGGTCGGCGCCTTCGCCTCCTCGGCCGCGCCTTGCCGCTTCAGGCCCTGCCCCACCCTGAACGCATTCACATAATCGCCCACGAAGTCCGGCGGCGGCCCCAGCTGGCTCCAATCGACGTTGATCGTGTCGCCCATGGCCTAGCCACCGCCTGAGAAGGGATTGTAGGGCGCCCCGCCGCTGCCACTGGCGAACGATGAGCCGCCGCGAAACGCCCCGTACGCGGAAAACGCATTGGAGAGGAGCCCATTGATCTGCCCGGCGCTGGTCAACCCGGCCGTGGCGGCGATCCCGGCGGCGTTGTTGTTGTTGCTCGACGCCTGGTTGGCGTTCTGGCCCGCGCCCTCCAGGCCCCCGAGCGCCGACAAGCCCTGGCCGCTCACGCCCGACAGGTCGCCCACATATTGCTGGCCGTATTGGTCCGCGAGGTCGGTCCCGAACTGATCCAGCGCCTTCAGGGTCGAACCGCTATCGAGAAGGCCCGACGCCGCCTTGCTGGACGTGACCGCGTTCTGGCCCTGGTCGAAGTTGAACTTGTAGCCGGTGGAATTGAGATAGGTGTCGAACGCGGCCTTGGTCGCCGCCGGGTCGCCGCCCAAACCGAGGAAGCCGTTGAGTTCGGTCCCCGCCGCGTTGCCCCGGTCGATGTAGGGTTGGGCGAGGCCCTTATCCTCGTTGTAGATTTGCAGTTGCAGGGCGTTGTTCTCGGCCGCCGTCTGAGCCGCTATGTCCGCTGCGTTGCCGGCGGCGTTGGACGAGATCAGCGCCCCGCCGATGGAACCCACCGCTCCGACGCCCGCCGCGATCAAGGCTATTGGCATGTGACGAACCTCCTGTGGGCCGCGCTGGCCTCCCACGCGGCGCGGGTCAGAACCCAGGCGCGCAGAGAGCCCACGACCGTCTTTTGCCACTCCCCGGCCCGCGCGAAGCCGAACGAGCGCGGCGGGCGGGAATGGGGGTTGGTTTCCATTTCGTAGGTGACGATCAGCTGGTGGGTGCGAAACACCCACTCGCAGGCCTCCTGGGCGGCGCGGAACACCTCGCGGCCCCAGCCGGCCGGGCGATAGAGGGTGTGAAGCTCAACCACCATGCCGATCCCGTCCATGGGGCAGAAGATGAAGCCGCCGTTGTCGGACGCCAGCGGGATCACCGCCGCGCGCCCCGCCGCCTGGGCCACCGCGTCGGGGTCAAGCCCCATGACCGCCCCGGCGCAGGCCGGATGGGCGGCGATGTCGCGCCAGAAGGCGCCGTCGCGTTCCTCGCGGATCATGGGGGCATTCTTGCGCTAAACGGCTCGGAGCGCGGGCTTCCAGCCCGCATCTTCAAGACAAGAGCGGGCAGGATGCCCGCGCTCCGAAGAGGCTTCGCCCTCATGGCCAAACAGGTCACGCCGCCACCGCCGCGCCGCTGTCGAAGGCGATCCAGGCCCCGGTCTTGTCCCAGAACACCGGCGTTCCGGTTCCCGATCCCGCCCCCTCGCCGTTCTTGCGCCCGTCGGTGGCGAAGGCCAGGTCGCCGACCTTGGCGCTGGCCGGCAGGCCGGCGACCGGCTTCACCGCCGCATAGAGCGCCAGGCCGACGTTGCCGGTCAGGTCGCCGCCGACCTGGAGGCCGCCGCTGGCCACCACCTGGCGCGTCTGCGGGGCCGCCGCGACGGCGAGGGTGTGCGCCGCGTCCACCTTGTCCACCGTGGCCCCGACGCGGTTGTAGGAGCCGGTGAAGTGGGCGCTCCAAGCCCGCGTCACCATTCCTCGCCCGTCCGTCACGGGAAGCCCGAGGGGCGGCGGGGGAACGGCGTGGGCGGTCATGTTATTGCGCCGGACGACTACTGTTCAATTCCAGATGCGAATAGACGGCGTTCACCGGATCGCTGACTCGCACCTCCACCAAACGCCCCGGCGATCGCATGGTCCCCAGCCGTTGCCAGAAGGCGCGCGCGGTGTAGTCGCCCATGCGGCCGAGCGGCGCGCTTCGCCACTTGGAGAAGGTGCGGCCCATGTCGTCTGAGTAGCGCATTTCGGCCACTGGAATCAGGCCGGGCGGGGTGGCGTTGCCGACGCCCTGGACGCAGTTGAGCACCAGGTTGTCGCAGCGCGGCGTTCCCTCCTCGATCTTGATGAAGGCGCTGGCGATGCGGGCGATGTCGTCATTGCCGTCGCGATAGACGCCGGTTTTCATGGTCCACACGTCATTGGTGGCGTCGTCGCCGACATAGGTCACGTCGCTCAACGTCACGGCCACATGACCGCGAAAGCCGGTGTCGCGCCCGAAGCTGGTCCATTCGGCCCATTCGCCGCGCTCATAGTCGGGATAGGCCCCGCCCTGGCCGACCCGCGAGGCGTCATAGACGCAGGTGCCGACGCCGGGGATGCCCAGCACATAGAGGTCGTGGCCCTCGAAAGTGGCGGCCCAGCCGGTGATGGTTGTTGGATCGGCGCATTGGCGCAGCTTGTCGTCGATGGAGTTGGAGGAGACGCGCGTCGGCTCGGTCCCGGCGCGGTAGACGACGCGGTTGTCGCCGACCCAGAAGACGGTGTTGTCCATATGGGCGATGGAGTCGCGCGAGGCGCACCCGCGCGGGTAGCCGCGCCCGGCGATGGGGATGAAGGCCGAGTCGGCGATCCCGGCGGCCAGGTTGGGTTGCCAGAACTCCACCGTCTGCGAGCCGAAGAAGACCAGTTCCTCATTCAGGACGGTGAGGCCCAAGGTGTTGTCGGAGCCGCTTTCCGCCGTGGCGAAATTGAGGGCGTTGATGTTGGCCGCGTCGTTGACCTCCGACCAATAGAAGCGGTCGGAGCCCTGCGCCTGATAGACGAACCGCCCGGCGAGGTAAGCCACGTCGGAGACGGCCGGCAGGGTGTCGGAGGCGATGGCGGTGAAGGTTCCGGTTCCCTCGAAAAGGTAGGCAACCCCGCCGGCGACGGCGACCACCTGCGTCCGCGACGTGGCGAAGCGGACCAGATCGACGCCGGGGATGGTCCCCTTGGCCGCGCCCTGGCGGTTGTAGATCGTGGTTCCCGAGACCAGGAAGAAGCCGGCGGCGGAGAATGGAGCGGCGGAGGGGGCGATAACCATGCCCCGGATTGGCCCGTCCCCCCAGTTGTAGCCGTTGACCAGGGCCGGGCGGGAATAGCGGATGTCGCGCAGGCCGACGAAGGCCCCGTAAGGGCGATCCTCGCGAAGCTCCGTCGCCTCGCTGATCATGTTGCGCAGGCGGACCTCGGGGAAGCCGTAAGCGCGTGAGAAGCCCTCGGAGAAGAACGGGACGCGCAGGCCGGTCTTGGCGCTGAAGCCATCGGAGCGGAAGGCGGCGATCTGGTCGGTGGGCGCGGAGCCCTGACCGGCGGCGACGGCCATCTAGCCGCTTCGCTTTCCGGTCTTACGCTTACGCCGATCTCGCCGCGCCTCACGCACAAGCAAAAACACGAGCATCAATTGACCGAGCGCGCCGATCAGCAGCAGGAAGAAGCGCAGTTCGTCGCTCATGTCCTACCCCGCCCGCTGTTGCGGCTGTTCCATGCCCAGGTCCACCCCGATGGGCTTGTCGGCCTGGTTGCGGCCCCGGCGGGCGTATTGGCGGGCGAAGGCTTGCCGGCCCTCGGCGGCCCCGGCGACGATGTCGGGGCGCAGCTCGGCCCCGAACTCGGCGGCGAAGGCGACGGCCAGCATGTTCGGCATATAGGCCGACAGGGCCTCGGGGAACTCGATGGCGTCGTCGGCGGTGAGGTAGTCGGCCTCCTTGATCCAGTTGCCGGTGTCGCCCCGGAACCACCACCGGCGGTTGTCGCCGTTGACGCTGAGGACGACGCTCGCCGCCGCCCCCTCCAGCAGCCGCCCGTTGCGGGCGATGGTGCAATTGTTGGTGGCGAAGTTGAGATTGGCGTCCACCACCCCAAAGCGCGCCCCCGAGCGCGGATTGAGCGGGGCGGTGAGGGTGAACACCCCGGCCGGGATCTGATACTCGCCGCCGTTCTCCGCCTGGCCGGTCGTCCCCGACGCCGCCTGGGGCGACAGCCGCACCCCGATCACCGTCCCGAACAGGGCGCGCTTCATGGTGTTGAGGGCCAAGAGGGCGTCGTTCATCTCGTCGCTGGAAAGGTCGTCGCCGGTGGCGATGGCCCCGTGGAGGCGGCTGGCGCGCTTGATCACATCACGGACGGTGGGAGCGGTCATGGGTGGTCCTCACATTTTGGCGAAGCGACGGGCGGGGAGGCCGCCAGTGGGGGGACGGAGTGCCCATTTGCGCGCCGCGAGGCGACCTGCCACAGTGGCGACGGGATGGGGATGGGGGCGGTGATCGATCTATTGCATCAACTGACGGCGCGGTTCGCCCAACTCGGCTGGTTGTTCGCGGCCCCAACTCCCGAGCCCGCATGGGACTGAAGCGTTTCGCCAAAGCCGTCCTGAACCACCGCGCTATCCTCGCCGCCCGCTTCCCGGACTTCGACGCCGAGACGCTCGATATCTTGGGCCGCGTCCTTCCCCACACCATGACCTCGCCGCAGCGGATCGCGGCGGTGATTGCGGCGGCGCGTTATGTGGAAGCGGCGGCCGTTCCCGGCGCTTTTGTCGAGTGCGGCGTGTGGAAAGGCGGCTCGTCCATGGCCGCCGCCCTGGCCTTCAAGACGCCCCGCCCCTTGTTTCTGTTCGACACGTTCGAGGGCATGACCGCGCCGACCGAGGCCGATACCCGGCCCGGAGGCCAGACGGCGGCGTCGATGCTCAAGGGCGCCGGCAAGGCCGACCCGATCCTCTGCTATTCGTCCGTGGACGAGGTTCGCGCCAACATGGCTTCGACGGGCTATCCGGCGGAACACATCACCTATGTCAAAGGCCGGGTCGAGGACACCTTGCCCGCCAGCGCGCCCAATCAAATCGCCATCCTGCGGCTCGACACCGACTGGTATGAATCGACCCGCCACGAGCTCGAATAATAGTTAATCCCATCGAGGCTATAATTGAAGCTGACGGTTGTTCCGTCATCCCGCAATTTTATCCAGGTGAAAAAGGTCCCGAAACTGGCGACCGGCCCAAAATCATTTGAGACATAGGTTGTCGGGGAGCTCATCCGCTGGACGCCGCTCTGAATCGCCGTAGTGTTCTGCCACTGGGTGGCGAAAACATGCAGCTTGTTGGCGCCGTCATACCAGCGGACGCAAAGGCCGGAAAACGCCGAGGCTATCTTGAGGTTGGGCAACAGAAGGAAGATCGCCGAATAGGGCGTTGAGGGAACCGCCTTGGTTCGCGCGCGGACCACATTTGCGCCGCCCGCCGTGCCGTCGAACATGGTCACGCCGAGCGCCGTATCGGCCACCGTGGCGGTCGCACCCTGATTGAGCCAGGTGGTGTATCCGATGCTGGCGCTGGTCGGCGTGGTGCTGAGAAGGGGGGCGAACAAGCCCGCTCCCGTCCCCGCCGCCGGGGCCGCCCACGCCGGATCGGCTCCCGCCCCGGCCGTCTGGAGGAACTGGCCGCTGGTTCCGGGACTGAGGACACTCCACAGCGACGCGCCGCGATAGAGCACCTGGCCGCGCGTTCCCCCTATGGCGCTGTCGATCAGGGCGGAGAGGGTGGTCGCCACGGGCACGGCGCTCCCGCCCGAGGTGTTGGCCAGAACGGCCTTGTCGGCGATGGCGGCCAGGGCCACCGTGCCCGTCGCGGTGATGGTCCCGCCGCTGAGGCCCGCCCCGGCGATGATCGAGGTGACGGTGCCCGCCGTGGCCGGGGGTTGGAAGGTCGGGTCGGCGCCCGCGCCGTTGCTGGTCAGCACATTGCCCGCCGCGCCCGCCGCCGTGACCGTCAGGGCCGACGCGCCAGCCCCCACCACCACCCCGTGGGCGGTGAAGGAAGTTGTGCCGAGCGTTCCGCTGTTTGTCACCGTCCCGCCGCCCAGGGGGGCGCTTAAGGACACGGACGTGACCATTCCGGTCGAACCCGCCGACCCGCTGGCCGCCGCCGTCACCCTGCCCTTGGCGTCGATGGTGATGTTGGCGTTGGTGAAGGTGCCGGCGGCGACGATGGTCCCCAGATTGGCGGTGAGCGTCCCGCTGGTGGTGACCGGCGAGCCGCTGACGACAAGATCGCCGCTGGCCAGGGCGACGCTGGTCACCGTCCCGCCGCCGCTGGCCGCCCGCAGCGAGGCCACGGTGGCCTTCTGCAAGGCCCCGCTGGGCCGCTCGACGGGGACGATATCGGTGTCCTGGAGGCCGGTCAGTTCGGTGAGGCTGTCGAGGGCCGCGACATCGGCGGGGGCGAGAGGCATGGGGCGCTCCTAGACCACCACGGCGGCGCTCTTGCCGATCCATTCGACCTGGCCGGAATCGCGGACCTTCAGGGCGATGAGCGGCCCGGCCATCAGGCCCCGGATGGGGATGGTTGTATCGCTCGCCCCGAACAGGGCGACGGTCGGCAGGTCTTGCGTCACCGCGCCGGTGAAGGGGAAGGCCGCCGCCGCGCTCGCCCCGCCCACGACCACGACTTGCGCCGCTGATCGCCCGCTGTCGGCCATGGTCAGAAATACTCCGCCATCACCGGGTCGCGGGCCACGCCGTTTCGCAGCATCAGCGCCATGGCGCCGCGCGCGATGCGGCGGGCCAGGGCGGGCGTCGGCTGGTAGAGGCCGGGCAGGGCCTCGATCAGCCGCTCGGCGACCAGGGCGGAAAGGGCCGAGGCGTGGCGGGCGTTCAAGGGCGCCTCGTCGTCCAGGGCAAGGCCGGTGGCGGCGTTCCAGGCGTTGAGGTCGGCGCGGTAGAAGTAGAGGCCCTGCGTCGTCCCCACGATCTCGATCCGCGTCCCGTCGCGGGGGCTGCGGAACTGGACGCCATCGGCGCTGGCGGTGGTTCCCGTGGGCGGGAGAGTCGTGGTTCCGGTGAAGCCGTAGTCACAGGCGGGGGCGGGGGCCGGCCAGATGGGGACGGCGTTGGGCAGGGTGACGGTGGCCGTGTCGCCGGCCTGAATGCGCAGCCGCTGGTTTTCGGCCGGAGTGTAGGCGGGCGTCGATACGTCCACGTCGATGAGCGGGCCGCGCGCGTCGTGAAGGTCGAGAATGACGCTCTGCAGGGCCTCCAGCCCGGCGGCCAGCTCGTCAGCGCTCGCCTCGTCGCCCGGCGCGATGGCTGAGAGGGCCGTCAGGGCCTGAGCGATCACGGCGCGGCAGGTGGGCATCAGGTCGCCGCGTGAAGGTCGGCGGGCGCCTTGGCGCGACGTGGGGACGCCTTGGCCTTGCGCGGGCGCTTGGCGGCGGGCTTGGCGGCGCGGGGCTTGGTGGGCTTCGTGGCGGCCTTGGCGGGGGGTTGGGCGTCGAAGGTTGTCCCTTCGACCACGCCCCAGCCCTCTGGAAATGTGGGTTCGACCTCACGCGGATCGCTTCCCGCCTCGAATTGCGGGTTGGCGAGAAGGGTGGCGAATTGCTCGTCCGTCAGTTCGCGCGGCCCCACCCATTCGCCGGGCAGGAAGCCGTGATCGAACACTTCGCAGTAGTCTTCGCCGAGATAGCGCAGGGTGGTCATGGGCGGGGCCTTGAGGGCAAAAAAGGGTGGGGAGCGCGCGCCGGAAAGGAAACGCGCGCTCCCCTCAAGGGGGCTTTGCCTAGGAAGCCACGCCCTCGATCACATAGAGCTGGATCAGGGTGATGGTCCCGGCCGTGGTCGCCGGGCCGGCGGCCGGGACGATGGTGACGCGGGTCTTGGCGGCGTTGGCGTAGCCAATGCCGGTGGTCGCCGTGGCCACCGCCGAGGTCCCCGCCTGCCCCACCGTCGAGGCGGAGAAGTAGCGGGCGGCGCTGCCGGTGTCGCCGACGTTCAAGGTGATCGTCGAGCCGCTGTCCAGGTCGGTGGACTCCAGGATCGAATAGAGCACCCGCGCGCCCGGCGGCAGGTCGTGCATGTTGGCGGTGTCGGTGGTGGTGAAGGTGGAAGGCGTGGCGACGGTCGAGAAGGCGACCTTCACATTGCCCGCCAGGCCGTGGCCGTAGCCGGGCTGGGGCGGGGCGGTAAGGCCGGTGGAGGTGTAGGTGGTCATGGGGAGGGTCCTTGGAAGAAATGTTGATGCGAGAGCCCCCTCCACCGCTTCGCGGTCCCCCTCCCCCAGAGGGGGAGGAGAGCAACGCGGGCCTCTCTTCCCCCTCTGGGGGAAGTCCGGCCGAAGGCCGGGAAGGGGGCGGGGGAAGGGCCGCTAGCTGTCGGCCGCCGCCGCCACGTGGACGGTGACGATGCCGTTCTGGACGCCGTTGAAGTTGGTCTTCTTGACCCCCAGCAGCTCCTCGATGGCGACGCCGGGGCGGAACTGGTAGTCCTTCAACAGGTCGGTGCGCGGGGTCGGCTCCTGGCCCCAGGCGATGGAGACCGCGCCGCCGCCGCACAGGAACACCGGGCGGATGTCGCCGCTCGATCCCCCCGCGCCGTCATAGACCCCCGAGGCGGTGGCCCAGGCGTCGATCTCCGGCACCTCGTGATGGATGATCCCGTCATACTGGATGTCGCCATCCTGAAAGAGCGGGTTCTTGTCCATCCCCTCGCCCTCGCGGGCGCGGGCGTTGGTGTTGGCGGTGACGATGGTGGTGTCGGCCTTGAGGTCGCGGAACGAGCGCGAGCCGTGGAAGGCGATGTAATATTCGCGCCCCACCCCGGTGCGGAACGGCCGGATGTGCGGGTCGGCGAGCTTGGCCAGCCGCTTGCCGAGGCTCATGTTGGCCGCCGAGGCCTTGACGGTGTTGGCGATATTGCCCAGCGCCGTGGCGTAGGTGGCCGAATAGTTGCTCAAGAGATTGCCGAACAGCAGCCGGTCCTTGTTGCCCGCCGCCCAGAAATTGCGCTGGGTGGAGGTCGAGGCGGCGATCTTGACCGTGGTCCCGGCGGTGTCGGTGAGGACCCCGCCAAAGCCGTCGGTGATGTCGTCACGCAGCTTCTCCGCCTCCCACACGATCAGGCCCGAGCGCGCCGCGTTCAGAAGGTCGATCTCGGTCTGAAACGAGGTGGACTTGGGCACCGAGACGGCGTTGCGCCGCCAGTCGATGGCGATCGGCATGTTGAAGTTGGTGAGTTCCTCTTCGGAGCCGGAAAGGACGGCCGAGCCGGTGACGCCGGCGGCCTTGAGGCGGCCGATGAAGGGGACGTTGATGGTCTTGCCCGCCTCCTTCTGCAACTCATAGCGGGTGAGGATGATCCCGCCCTTGTTGACATCGGCGTTGGACATGTAGGGCATGTAGCCGCTCATGCGGACATACTCCTGGTAGTATTTGTTCATCCACACCTGTTTGGCGGATGCGGAAGCGAGGGTGACTTCGGCCATGACGGTCGGTCCTTATGAGATCAGGTTGGGAAGGCCGCCGCGTAGGCATTGCCATCCCCGGTCGGCACGTGATCCTTGCCCACCGCCCCGGTTCCCGAGGCGTTGGCGAGGGATCGCGGCGGCGGGTTCGCGGCGGCGGGCGGGGTCTGCGCCTGGGCGGCGGCCTGGGCCGCTTTCCAGGCCTTGAAGGCGTCGAGTTCGCCGGGCTTGACTTCCGCCAGCACCTGCTCGCGGGCGTAAGCCTGATAGGCGGCCTCGTAGGGATCATCCGATGAACGCATTTGCTGGTTGAAGGCCGGGTCGGCGTCGCACCTGGCCGCCGCCCAATCGTGGACGGTGGCGATCGTGTCCTTGCCGTATTCCCGCTCGGCGAAGCGGCGCGAGGCGCGCAGATTCTGGCCGTAGGGGGCGGCCTGGACCTGATCGGCCTCGCTTGGCGCGGGAACCGGTTCGGCGCGGGCCTTGAGATCGGCCAGTTGCCGTTCCAGGGCCTGACGCTTTTCCCGCTCGTCCAGAAGCGAGCCGATCGGGACGTGGCCCGAGTCGGCGGCCTTGGGCGGCGGGGCGGCTTCGGCCTCGGCCTTGGGCGCGAACTTGCCGTCCGGGCCTCGCGGCCTTTCCGGCGCCGGCTCGCTCGCCTCGGCTTGCGCCTCCGGGGCCGGAGCCTCGGTTTCGACGGCGGGCGCGCCTTCTTCAACCCCGGACGGTTCCCCGTCCAGGAATCCCAGCTTGTCGCTCATTGAGGTATCCCACGCCCGAAAGACGGCGGCGGCCCGAAACGCCCGAAAAGACCCCGGCGGCGGGTGGAGCGCGGGCATCCTGCCCGCTCTTGTTGAAGATGCGGGCAGGATGCCCGCGCTCCGAAAAGCTTATTGCGGTTGCGCCGCCGAAGCGGCCTGTTGTTGCATCGCCGCCTGCGCCTGTTCCTGCTGGGCCGCGTCGATCCCCTTTTCCAGCCCCGCCGCCGCGTGTTCGTTGTGGACGGCGTGGGCTTCGGAGAGGGCGTTCAAGGTCTTGGCGAAGCCGGTGGCCCCGTGAAGCTGCGTCCGCGCTTGGGTCTCGCCGATCTTGGCGGTTTCCGCCGCCTGGGCGATCTGGGCGTGTTGGGCGGCCTGTTGCGACTGCTGGTCGGCGGCCTGTTTCACCACATCCAGGACGGAGCGCTTGTGGGGAATCGGGGAAAGCTGAATCAGCATCGAAAGCGGAATCTGCTGCTGGTAGATCGGGCTCGCCGACACAAGCTGCATGATCTCGGTGAACGCCTCCTGTTGGAGGTTGCCGACATCGGCCTGGGTGTCGATCTCGATATCCACATCCATTTCGGCGACGGCGTTCTTGTAGCCGAGGACGCCGGGCTGGAGGGTCGGCAGGCCGGTCTGCGGGTGTGTCCCGATGGTCGGTTGGCCGCCGGGGATCGGCTGGTTGAGGCCGACGAACTTGGGGGCGTCCTCGTCGTCGGTGACGCGGATGAACTGCGGCGCGGTCCAGAACTGCTTGGCCCTGGCCCAGCACTGGCGATAGACGCGAAGCTCCCAATCCTCCAGGGCCCCGTAGAGGTTGGCCAGCTCGGTCAGGCCCGATTGCTGGCGGGCCAGCAGGTGGCGCCCGCTCGTATCCTCGCCGCGCCCGACGATGGCCGGGGACGGCCCCATGCGCTCGATCTCGCCCTTGGCCTCCTGCAGCATTTCCAGGTGGCCGGCCACGTCGGCGCGGTTGTCGGCGAACTCATAGCCGGGGGGAAGCACCCCATCGGGCTTGGACGCCTCGGCGCGGGCCACGTCTATATCCTGGCCGATGGCGTTCACGTCGCGCACCTGGACCTGTTTGGAGACCAGGCGGTGGAGGGCGCTGGAGCGGCGCTTGTTCACCTCGTCCTGAGGGCCGATCATGTCCCACACCGCGCCGTAGCGGGAATTGTCGCGCTTGACGTAGGCGCTCATGGCCTCGATCGGGCAGTCCGGGGCGCCCTTGTGGTCGTTGTAGGGGCTGGCGCCTTCTTCCAGGATATCCGAGGCGGTGAAGACGCACCGTTTCCAGTTTCCGCCCTCCCGGTAATACATTTCCACCACCATCAGGCGGCGCTGCTTCTTGTCCACCCAGGTGGCGCCCGAGCCGGTCGGCGCCCATTCAGGCCGGTCGCCGAAGGACGGGTCGGGGGCGAGCGAGCCGGCCCCGCCGTTGACGGTGGCCTCGATGGCCTCGCCCTTGTCGGGGTAGAGGGCGCTCACATCGTCGGCGTACATCCACTTGGCGATGCCGAGGAAGCGGGCGTCCTTGAAGTCGCGGCGGCGCGAACGGGGATCGGCGAAGAACTCCTCCCACCGGATCTGGGTGATCGTCACCTGCTTGTCGCCGTCCACGCCCATGAGCGCCGCCATGGCGCCGGGAACCAGCATGTCGAGAAAGCAGTCCTGCTTGAGGCGCTTGAAGCGGTTGAAGTCGGCGATGTAGCGCAGGATGTCGGTGGCGGCGTCGGCGGCGTCGTCGTCGCCGGGGTTGCGCGGCCAGGCGCGCGGATCGGCGCGGCCCTTCTCGGTGATGCCGATGATGGCGTTGATGGCCGGCTTGACCCGGTTGATGACGATCGGCGGCTGATTGCGCGCGGCCAGCTTGGTCAGTTCGGCGGGGGTGTATTGGTCGGAGTCGTAATAGTCGATGGCGGTGAGCGAGCGGGCGCGGGCGTCCACGGTCAGGTCGCGGGCCTCGGTGAAGTAGCGCTTGAGGCGGGCGAGGTCGGGGGCTTCATCCATGGCGCGTCGCCCTCCAAATTCCTTCCCGCCCGCCTCACTTGCGATTGAGGGCGAAGGCCTCGTGGCGGCTATTGTCCAGTTTGGGCATGGGGCCACGACCAATGATGTTGGGGGGAAGGGGAAAAGCGCGTCGTCTCGGCACGGATTTCCACTTTGCATATTGCAACACATTTCCAACCGGGCGTCAAGCGGAAAAATAATCGGCGCACCCGATTTTTTTTGCCGGTCGGGGGAACCAGCTTTTTCAGACCGCGTTTGGCTGATGTCTTCCCGCCTACTGTTTCGCCCCCCCGACTGAAGGCGGGGAGCCCAGGCCCGGCCCGAACGAAAGTTCCGGCCGGGCCTATCTTTTTGGGGCGCGATGTCTCTCGGATTGTCCCGCCCTGCTGACGCCCCCTCCGTCACGCGATGCGAGAGGGCATCGCGCGGAAGGTCTCCCCCGTAAGAGGCCGGGGAGGGGTGAAGAACGGCCGGCTTGCCCTTCTTTCCTTTCTCGCGCGGCGGGGGAGACCTTCCGCGGCGCTCTTTCTCGCGCCGTGACGGAGGGGGCGCCCGGCCTTAGTCCTTCCCCGCCGCCTGGCCCACCAGCGCCGCGCAGTCGGCGTTCTTGGCCAGGCCGGGATTGACGAAGGGCAGGATGACGGCCAGGGGGGCGACCAGGGCGCCCAGCAGGGCGCCGGCCACCAGCTGGGGGGCCGCCTTGCCGATATCGACCCCGAACTTCGGCGCCAGCAGCCATCCCTTGACGGTGATCGGGGCGGCGATCCGCAGCAGGCGGAACTTCTTGGGCTTGCCGTTCAGGCGCAGGTCGACGGTCTCGTCGCGCAGGTCGATCCGCCCGGTCCCCAGGGCCAGCACCACCCCGGTGTCGAGGACGATGCGCCGGGCGGGAGCACGCCGTTCTTGGCCTGGAAGTCGGCGACGGCGCAGCGGATCGGCGTCTCCTTCTCGTTTTTGCCGAGCAGGAGGTACAGGCCCCTGGCGGCGTCGATGCCCATGAGTTCGGCGAAAGCCTGGCGGATCTCGCCGCCTGGGATCACCAGGCTCACCGCCCCGTCGGCGTGCGCCGCCGCCGCCCGCACCGAGTCGCCGGCGCCGCCGAGCCTGGCGCGGCCGTAAAGGGGGCCCTCCAGCGGCGGATCGGCCGCGCCGGCGTCGATCAGGTTTTCCAGCCGCGCGTCGGTCAGCTTCATGTCCATGCCGACCACCGGCGTCGGCCCGCGCGCGTCCAGGCGTATCGACCCCGCCAGATCGCCGCGCGGCAGCCCCAGGGTCAGCGGATCGATGGTGAGCAGGCCGCGATCGAGCCTGAGCTTCAGCGACATGGCCCTGACCGGCAGGCGGCCGGCATCGACGCTCGCCGCCCGATAGGAAAGGCGCGCGTCGGTGGTGCGAAAGCGGGCCACGTCCAGGTGGGCGTCGGGCAGAAAGCGGTGCTCGGCGGCGAGCCTGGCGGCCGCGACCTTCTGGGCCGGCGACAGGATGTGGCCGGCGGGGTTCTTGGGCGCCCCGCCGATCACCGCCGTCAGATCGTCCAGCTTCAATCGCCGCGAGGTCAGGTCGGCGGTGACGAACGGCCGCCCGCGGCTGTCGTCGGCGGTGAGCGAGCCGGCCAGATCGCTGACGCCCACCCGCCCGGCGATGGCGCGGAAGGCGTAGGTCTTGCCCGCCACCGCGAAACCGGCGGCAAGCTGATAGGGCGGCGTATTGGGCAAGGCGACGCCGGTCAGGTGATAGAGGTTGGCGAAGTCCGGCCCGCTGACCGTGAGCCGCCCCGAAACCTTCCCGAAATCGAAGGGATGGGCGATGATCCCGTTCACCGCCAGCCGGGTCGCGCCGGTCTCGACCCGCGCCACGAAGGGATAGGGCCGCGACGGATCGACGCCCACCAGGGCGCCGCCGGTGACGCGGGCCAGGAACGGCGCGGCGTTCAGCACCCCCTTGCCGTCCAGCACGAAGGTTCCGCGCCCGGCGGCGCCCGCCGTTTCGCTGGTGGACACCGTTCCGGCGAAATGGGTCTTGGCCTTGGCGTCGTCGTAGGTGAGGGCGCCGTTCGAAACGATCAGGTGATCGATCGTCGGCAACTTCAGGGTCTTGGCCTTTTCGCCCGGCGACGCCCGCCAGTTGGCCCGGCCCGCCGCGTCCTTCACCAGGCGGACCAGCGGCCGGTCGGCCTCGACGAGCGGCAGGACCAGTTTGCGGGTCGCCAGGTAGGGCAGCAGCTTCACCTGGACAAGGACCCGCGGCGCCCGCGCCAGCGGGGTCGGCCCGGCCCACGGCGCGCCGCCCACCACCAGGGCGCCGCGCAGGGTGGAGAGGCCCGCGGCCGGGCCGCGCTCGTCGCCCGAAATCGCCCCGACGAAATTCAGCCGGGCCTTGGCGTTGTCATAGCGCACCGCCGCGTTCCGGATGATCAGCCGGCCGATCGGCGGGACCTTCAGGGGCTTGGGATTGGGCTCGGTCTGCCAGTTGTTTCGCCCGGCCGCGTCGCTGACCGCCCGCACGCTGGCCCCGTCGATCTCCACCAGCGAAAGGTCGAGCCGCCCCGCCGCCGCCGAGAGCAGCCTCGCCCGCAGAGTGAGGCGCGAGACCCGCGCCAGGGGTGCCGGCCCGGCCCACGCCGCGCCGCCGGCCACCAGGGCGCCTTGAAGGGTCGACATTCCCGCCCCGGCCCGCGTCTCGTCGGTGGCGATCGCGCCGGCGAAATTGACCCGCGCCTTGGCGTCGGCGTAGCTGACCTTTCCATCGGTGATCACCAGGTGTTCGATGGGCAAGGCGGCCGGTTTGCCTGGGGCCTCGCGCCCGCTGAAGTTCCAGTTTTGCCGTCCGCCGGCGTCGGCGACCAGCGCGACCGTCGGCCGCTGGGCCCACACCAGGGGGAAATCCGCCTTGCCCGCCAGCACCGAGCGCCACGTCCACCGAGCCGTCAGACGCGGCGCGCGGGCCATGAGGCCGCCGCCGGCCCAGGCGGGATTGCCGATCCTCACATCGTCCAGGGTGGCCCAAGGCGCCCCCGACCAGGGGTGGACGCGCAAGTCGCCGGCGATGGTCACCGGCCGGTGCAGCCGCCCCGAGATCGCGCCGGCCAGCGGCCCGCGCAGCCAGTTCCACTGGAACAGCGCCGCCAAGACGATCAGGGCCAACACCACGGCCGCGGCGATGGCGCTCCCCAGCGGAATCCTTCGCCGGCCGGGCGGGTTTGGGGCTTCCTGCAATCGATCGACCTTCCGCCGCGCCCCGCCCTAAACGCGCGGACCCCCCGGAAGCGTTCCATTGATCCTCCCCCGTCCTCTTACGGGGGAGGGGGACCGCGAAGCGGTGGAGGGGGCGGGTGAGCCGCCCGACGCCCCCTCCGTCACGCGATGCGAAGGGCATCGCGCGCCACCTCCCCCGCTTCGCGAGGGAGGAAAGAGGAAAAGCTGACCTCATTCTTTCCTCCCCCGTCCTCTTACGGGGGAGGTGGCGCGGCGCTCTTGTTTGCGCCGTGACGGAGGGGGCGCGAGTCCCCGCTCGGCCGCCGCTCACCCCCCCAGATTGTCCGTCCGGCGGATGAAGTCGGCGACGTTGTCGTGCAGGGCCTTCAGGGCCGGTTCGTGGGCGTAGACCATGTGGCCGGACGGATAGTAGCGGTATTCGATATTGGCCTGCAGGGCCGGCGAGATCGGCATGTGATGCATCTCGTACCAGCCCTCGTAGAAGGGCGTCGCCAGGTCGTAATAGCCGCCGTTGACCATGACCTTGAGCCCCGGGTTGTATTTCATCGCCGAGGCGAGGTCCGGCATGACGTTGGTCGAGCCGGGAATGGCGAAGGGGACGCCCGGCGGCTGGTGCTGGAAGTTCCAGTCCTTGCCGATGTCGATCTCCGGCCGATAGGCCCGCCCCTCGCCGAAGCCCAGATCCTTGCGCGCATAGTCGTTGAAGGCGGCCACATAGGCCGAGCTGATCGCCGCCGACTGCGGGTCGTAATCGGCCTCCTTGCTCAGGGGGTCCATGTCCGGCCCGGAAAACCGCGTGTCCAGCCGCCCGGTGGTCAGGCCCTGGGTGTCCTGCAGGGTCTTCTCGAACTCGCCGCCGTTGATCCGCAGATCCGCCTTGAGGATGTAGGCGAGCGGCAGGCCGGTGTAGGCGGCGAGGCGCTCGGCGACCGCCTGGCGGCGGGCCGGATCGAGCTCCGAGCCGGCCTGCAGGGCCACGGCGTAGTCGGTGGTGGCGAACTGTTCCACCTGGCGCAGGAAGGGCTCGAGGCCGGCCGCCCGCCCGCCCCGCAGGCGGTTGTGGTACCAGGCGCTCGCCGCATAGGTGGGCAGGGCGGTGATATAGGCCTCGTCGGTTCCGGGGTTGTATTCCGGCCCATCGACGCTGAGGTCGAAGTCGAGGATCTGCGAGAGCAGGATGACGCCGTTGAAGTCGATGTCGTGGCCGGTCTCCAGGGCGTTGACCAGCACCGCCGAGCGCGGCGTGCCGTAGCTTTCGCCGAACAGGTATTTGGGCGAGTTCCACCGCCCGTACTTGGACAGGAACCCCATGATGAACTCACCGAAGGCGTAGGCGTCCGGATCGACGCCATAGAAGGCCTTTTCCTTGTCCGCCCCGGCGATGCGGCTGAAGCCGGTGCCCGGCGCGTCGATGAACACCAGGTCGGAGGCGTCCAGCAGGCTGTAGGCGTTGCCGACCAGGGCGTAGGGGGCGGCCGGGGTGTGGCTGTCGTCGGCCGTCACCACCCGCCTGGGGCCGAACGCCCCCATGTGCAGCCACACCGTCGAGGAACCGGGGCCGCCGTTGTAGAGGAAGGTGATCGGCCGCCGCTCCGACGGCGCGCCGGTCTTGAAATAGGCGACGTAGAACATCGACGCCTCGGCCTTGGGGTTCTTCTTGCTGTCGTCGTCCGTGTCCTTCAGAGCGGCCTTGGCGTCGGGGTCGCGCTGCTCGGCCGAGGCGGCGTCGTCCCAGCCCTTGGGGTGGACGACGATGGTCCCGGCCACCGCCCGGTAGTCGATCCTCCGGCCCTCCACCGTCACCTGGCCGCGGCTGGAGACCGCCTCGGGGGAGAAGATCACGCCGCGATCGGGCGAGGATGTGGCGGACGCCTCCGGCTTCTGGCTTTCGATCGCCGGCGTCTTGCCGGTGGTTTCCGCCGCCAGGGCCGGCGCGGCCGCCAGCAGAAGGCAGGTGGCGAGCGGCGTGGCGGTCTTCATGGGGCGAGCCTCGTTCGGTGGGGACGGCTCGAAAGGCCACAGCCGGCCGGTCGGCGAAAGTTAAACTTTGGAAAGTTCCCGGCGCGCTCTAGGCTGTTCCTTCCCATGAGCTACCTCACCGCCGCCCTCATCGTCATCGCCGCCACCGCGGCCGCGGTCGCCGCGAGCTGGCTGATCTGCGCCCGCGTCAGCGTCGAGACCCGCCAGCGCCACCACGAGGTGGGCCATCCGGTGTTCCTGCAGATCGGGGTGATGTTCTCGGTCCTGCTGGCCTTCGTGTTCAGCGAGGCGTGGGGCGAATACAACACCGCCGCCCAGGCCATCAACGGCGAGTGCGGCGCCCTGCACGGCGCGGCCATGCTGGCCAATGCCCTGCCGGCCGGCGCGGGCTTGCCGGTCGAGCGCGCCATCGGTGCCTATGTCCGGACGGTGGTCACCGTCGAATGGGCGAGCCTGGCCCACGGCCGGCGAAGCGAGAAGGCCTCGGACGACTTCCGCGCCGCCCTGAGCGCCGCCGCCCACCTCGACGCGGCGACGCCGGATCGAGCGGCCACCCAGGCCCAGATTCTCGAACAACTGGCCCTGGCCCACGCCGAGCGGGAAACCCGCCTCTTCCAGGCCGGCCAGGGACTGCCGGGCGCGGTGTGGCTCGTCCTTTCCATCATCACCCTGGTCCTCATCGGCTTCGTGCTGTTCGCCGGCCTGGAAATCTCGGGCCATCTGACCTTGTCGGTCGCCTTCACCGCCTCCACCGTCGGCGTGCTGGTTCTGGTGAAGCTCCTCGACTACCCCTTCGCCGGCTCCCTGGCGCTGGGCCCGGAGGATTTCGTCAAGACCCTGCGCGAGGTGTCGGCCCTGGTGGCCGGGGGCTAGACCGCCACCGGGCCGCCGACCAGGGTGTGCAGCCAGATGAAGAACGGCGGCAGGAGGTAGCGCTGCACGCCGATCACCACCAACAGCAAAAGGACCGGTGAGAAGTCCAGCCCGGCCATCGACGGCAGGATGCGGCGGAAGGGGGCGAGGAGCGGGTTTACGATCGCCTCCAGGGCGCGGGCGAAACGCGCCACGCCGGTGTTCCTCGTGTTGATCACCTGGAAGCCGATCAGCCAGCTCATGATCGCGTAGGCGATCACGATCCACACGATGAGGGTGAGCAGGGTGTCGACGATGAACTGGATGAAGTTGAGAAGGGCGTCCACTTCGGGCCTGCCTTGCGTTTTGGGGGCGCCCGCTTCGTATCGGCGCCGCCGCGCCCTGGCAAGGCGCGCCTTTCTTGACACCTCCACACCGCGCCCCTTATCTGCCGCGCTCTCCCGCCCAAGGGCTCAAGGGGGCCGTAGCTCAGATGGTAGAGCGCCTCGTTCGCAATGAGGAGGTCTGGGGTTCGATTCCCCACGGCTCCACCAACTCCACCGTGAAAACAGCCGGTTGGTGAGGCTCTGGCCCAAGCCGGGGCGAAGGCGTGGCCGGCCCACCGGCCGATGCTCATGGCCCCGCGCCAAGCCATCGCCTAGGGCGGCGGAGGTCTTGCAACGAAGAGGTCCGGAGTTCGTTTCCCCATGGCGCCGCCAATTCCAGGCATGACGGCGGCGGCGGACGGGTTTAGGTTCGCCGAACCGCCGCCTGTATAGGAAAGGATTTTCGCCATGCCCGTTCTCGTCAAATCCCTGCTCGCCATCGCCGCGGTCCTGTCGTTGAGCGCCTGCGTCACCGGCGGTCGCGTGTGCCCGCCGGGCTCGCATCTGGGCCCCTTCGGGCACCGGTGCGTGGACAACCGGCGGTAGGCAAGGCCGGCCCACCGTCTCCGCTCACAAGAGCGGCTCCTCACGCTCGCCCAGCAGGGCGTCGGCCCTGGCCTGCAGGTTGGCTCCCTGGCGGTGGACGTAGATCGCCGCGACGACCACCAGGCCGACCGCCAGGGCCAGGGCCGCCACCTCGAGCGGCCCGCCCACCTGGGCGAAGAAGGCGCCGAAGAGATAGCCGGCAAGAGCCATGACGCTCACCCAGGCGGCGGCGCCCAGGGCGTTGAAGCCCAGGAAGCGGCCCCAGGGCATGCGGTTGACGCCGGCCAGCACGGCGCCAAACGGCCCCACGAAGGCGATGAAGCGGATGAAGAAGACGATCTTGCCGCCGTGGGCGAGAAACAGATAGCGGCCCAGCCTCTGGCGCGCCGGCCCCAGCCCCACCGCCCCGCCGAAACGTCGCAGGCCGGCGACCCCCAGCGAGTGGCCGACGCCGTAGCCGGCGAGGCCGCCGAGGAACGCCGCCGTCGCGCCGCCCGCCGCGAGCACGGCGATGCTCAGGCGGTGGGTATGGGCGGCGTAGATCGCCGCGGCGACCAGCAGTTCGCCGGCCGGAACCGGCACGCCGATGCTCTGCAGAAGCAGGGCCGCGAAGACCACCTCGTAGCCGTGGCGCGCGACAAGGGTTGAAAGGTCGGCGAGGGTCATGGCGCTTTCGACGGTGTGTCAGATGGACACATCCCAGCCGCATCCCTTTGACAACCCCGTGTGTTGCACCCAATGGGATTTGCCATCGACTGTGATGAGGATGCCATGTTCACCGGTTCTTCGGCTTTTCGCGGCGCCACGATCGCCGCCTTGAGCTTGGCGAGCCTGGGCTTGGCGCCCGCTCCCGCCGCCGCCGCGCCCGCCCGGGCCAGCCACAACTGCTTCTTCATAACCGCGTGGCAGGGCTGGAGTTCGCCCAGCCCCACCGTGATCTATCTCAAGGTGAACAGCGACATCTACCAGGTCGATCTGAGCGTCGGTTCCGAGAACCTTCGCGTCCCGGCCATGCATCTGACCTCCAGGCTCACGACCACGTCCAGCATCTGCAACCCTCAGGATCTCGATCTCGCGATCGCCGACAACCAGGGTTTCCGCGAGCCGCTGATCGCCAAGGCGATCACCAAGCTCACCCCGGAGGAAGTCGCGGCCATCCCCCACAAGTACCGGCCATAGCGTCCCCTACAGCGCCTTGACGATGCCCTCGACCATCTTCTTGGCGTCGCCGAACAGCATCATGGTGTTGTCGCGGAAGAAGAGGTCGTTCTCCACCCCGGCGTAGCCCGAGCCCAGGCCGCGCTTGACGAAGAGCACGGTGCGCGCCTTCTCCACATCCAGCACCGGCATGCCGAAGATCGGGCTCTTGGGATCGGTCTTGGCGGCCGGGTTGGTCACGTCGTTGGCCCCGATGACGAAGGCCACGTCGGCGGTGGCGAACTCGGCGTTGATGTCGTCCAGTTCGAACACCTCGTCATAGGGCACATTGGCCTCGGCCAGGAGGACGTTCATGTGACCGGGCATCCGGCCGGCCACCGGGTGGATGGCGTATTTGACCTCCACCCCCTCGGCCTTCAGCCGATCGGCCATTTCGCGCAGGGCGTGCTGGGCCTGGGCCACCGCCATGCCGTAGCCGGGGACAACGATCACCTTGGACGCGTTCTTCAGGATGAAGGCGGCGTCCTCGGCCGAGCCCTGCTTCACCGGCCGCGTTTCCGCCGCGCCCGCCGCCGCCGCCGTATCGCCGCCGAAGCCGCCCAGGATCACCGAGACGAAGGAGCGGTTCATCCCCTTGCACATGATGTAGGAGAGGATCGCCCCGGACGATCCCACCAGGGCGCCGGTGATGATCAGGGTGATGTTGGCCAGAGTGAATCCCAGCGCCGCCGCCGCCCAGCCCGAATAGCTGTTGAGCATGGAGATCACCACCGGCATGTCGGCCCCCCCGATGGGGACGATCAGGGTGATCCCGAAGATGAGGGCCAGGGCGAACAGGGCCCAGAAGGCCCACTTCGCGCTCCCGCCGCTCATCGCCAGCACCACGATGAGGGCGACGATGGCGGCGGCGATGGCCAGGTTCAGCAGATGGCGGGCCGGCAGGCGGATCGGGGCGCCGCTCATGTTGCCGTTGAGCTTGGCGAAGGCGATCAGCGAGCCGGTGAAGGTGATCGCCCCGATGGCCAGGCCGATGGAAAGCTCGATCAGGCTCTCCGGCTTCACCCCCGACCCCTCGGCGATGCGATATGCGGTGGGGGTGTAGATGGCGGCGACCGCCACCAGGCAGGCGGCCAGGCCGACCAGAGAGTGGAAGGCGGCCACCAGCTGGGGCATGGCGGTCATGGCCACGCGCCGCGCGATCACCGCGCCGATGCTCCCGCCGACCAGAACCCCGCCCCCGATCAGCCCCAGGGTCAACGGGTCGAGTTCATCGGCCTTCCACAAGGTGGCGAGGGTCACGGCCACGGCGATGGCCATGCCGGCCATGCCCATCTGGTTGCCCCGCCGGCTGGTCACCGGGCTGGAAAGGCCCCTCAGCGCCAGGATGAAGAGCACACCGCACAGGAGGTAGAGCAGGGAAGCGAGGTTGCCGTTCATGGCGTTTCGCGCCCCTCCGCCCGGCTCATTTGGCCTTGTCCTTCTTGCGGTACATGCCGAGCATGCGCTGGGTGACCAGGAAACCGCCGAAGATGTTCACCGCCACCAGGCCCGCCGCCGCCGCCCCGGCGCCCTTGGAGATCCACACCGTGTGGCCGGTCGCGGCATCCCCCGCGCCGTGCGCCGCCGCCGCCAGCAGCGCCCCGACAATGATGACCGAGGAGATGGCGTTGGTCACCGCCATCAACGGGGTGTGGAGGGCCGGGGTGACGCTCCACACCACATAGTAGCCGACGAAGATGGCCAGGACGAAGATGGCCAGGCGAAAGACGGTGGGATCGACGGCGACCATGGCGGGCTCCTTGCCTCAGGCCGTCTTGGCGGCGGGACGGGTGACGGCGCCGCCGTGGGCGACCAGGGCGGCCTTGAGGATCTCGTCCTCCAGGTCGGGGGCCAGAATCCCGCCCTCGCCGATCGTCGGGGCGATGAAGGCGGTGAGGTTGCGCGCATAGAGGGTCGAGGCGTCGGCGGCGATCCGCCCGGCCAGATTGGCGATGCCGACGATCTTCACTCCGCCCGCCTCCACCACCTGGTCGGCCATGGCGCCCTCGACGTTGCCGCCCTGCTCCACCGCCAGATCGACGATCACCGAGCCGGCCCTCATGGACGCCATTTGGCCGGCGCTCACCAGCCGGGGGGCCGGGCGGCCGGGGATGAGGGCGGTGGTGATGACGATGTCCTGTTTCCGGATGTGGTCGGAGACCTGGGCGGCCTGCTTGGCGCGGTAGTCGGCGCTCATCTCCTTGGCGTAGCCGGCGGCGGTCTCGGCGGCCTTGAACTCCTCGTCCTCCACGGCGATGAACTTGGCCCCCAGGGATTCGACCTGCTCCTTGGCCGCCGGGCGCACGTCGGTGGCGCTGACCACCGCGCCCAGCCGCCGGGCGGTGGCGATGGCCTGCAAGCCGGCCACCCCCGCCCCCATGACGAACACCTTGGCCGGGGCGACGGTGCCGGCCGCCGTCATCATCATCGGCAGGGCCCGCCCGTAGGCCTCGGCGGCCTCGATGACGGCGCGGTAGCCGGCCAGATTGGCCTGGCTGGAAAGGGCGTCCATGGCCTGGGCCCGGCTGATGCGCGGCACGAACTCCATGGCGAAGGCGGTCACCCCCTGGCGGGCCAGGGCCTCGATGAGCGGGCCGTCTTGATGCGGATCGAGCAGGCCGACCACCACCGCCCCGGCCTTGAGGGCGGCGATCTCCTCGTCGGCCGGCCCGCGCACCTTGAGCAGGATATCGGCCCCGTCGAGCGCGGCGGCGAGGTCCGGCGCGATTCTCGCCCCGGCCGCCGCATAGTCGGCGTCGGGGGCCGAAGCCCCGAGGCCCGCCCCCGTCTCCACCGTCACCGCCAGCCCAAGGCCGATCAGCTTCTTCACCGCGTCCGGGGTAATCGCCACCCGCGTTTCGGCCACTCTAGAGGCCGTGGGGCGGCGCTCCCGGGTCACGGCGACGGTGGTCATCGCGCGCCCTTTCAGATCTCGGGCGGGGTGGGTTTGCGGCTCAGGAACCAGACACCCGCCGCGAACAGGATCGCGCCGGGAATGAGGCCGCCCCAAAAGCCGGCCCCGACGCAGAACCACAGGCTGAACACCAGGATCAGCACCGCCAGATGGAGCGCCGTCCACTTGGTCAGGGCGTTGAACCGCTGGTAGCTCTCCACCTGCCCGGAAACGTCCTGGTCGCCGTGATGGTAGTCGGAAGCGTCTTCGGCCATGGCCGGCTCAGGTCTCCGTGGGAAGCATCGTCGCGCAACGCGGCGCCCCCGCTGCTACACCACCGGCGCCGGGCGCTCAAGCCGGCCACGCGGCCATGAGGGCGCGCAGCGCCGCCACCAGGGCCAGGGGCTGATCGACCATGATGTGATGCTCGCTGTCGGGAACTGCGATCTGGGGCGTGCCGGCGGGAATGAATCTGGCCGTCTGACCGGCGTGGCGCCTGATGATCTCCGAGCGGTCGCCGAAGATGTGGGCGAGCGGCGCGGCGGCGACGGCCGGCGCCGCCTCGTCCAGGGCCGAGCGGTCGAGCTTGCTCCAGAACTGGGGATCGAACCGCCAGGTCCAGCCGTCGCCCGAGCCGTCGACCCCCGAATTTTCGGTCAGGGGCGCCGCTTTGAGGGATCGGCGGGCGATGAAGTCGGCGATGTAGGGATTGCCCGGAACCTGCGGCGGCATGAACCGGAAACGGGCCAGCGCCGCCGCCAGGGTCGCATAGACGCGGTTTGGGCGCGTCCTCTGGCCAAGGCCGCGCCAGCCGCCGGGGACGGAGCGGCCCTGCTTCTCCTCCTCCTTGCGCCAGGCCTCCATCTGCTCGGGCGTCGGCGGCCCGCCGAAGCCGGTATCGACCATGATGCAGGCGCGCATTCGCTCGGGGTGGCGGGCGGCGGAATAATAGACCTGCGATCCGCCGAAGGAGTGGCCGATGTAGACCGGGGGAACGGCCGCCCGATAGAGCCCGGCGGCCTTGGCGCACTCGTGAATCTCGGTGGCGAAGGTCTCGAAGGCGTAGCGCTCGCGCCAGTCCGAACTGCCCATGCCGGAAAACGAGATCGACGCGACCCGATGGTCGTCGGCGAAGAAGGGGGCGATGAAGCTCCACCAGTCGGCGTGGGCGCTGTTGCCGTGGACGAAGATCAGGCCCGGTTTGCCGATCTCACCCCAGGTGAGAAGTTCGATGTTCGCGCCCAGGACGGGAACGAGAGCGCGCTCCGGCGCCCGGGCCAGGGCCGCCTTGAACCACGCCGGGCTCTCCGGCTCGGCGCCGCCGAAACGCGCCAGCGGCGAGGCCATCTCCGGCGGCAGGCTGGGCTCCAGCCTGACCGGTTCGTCGTCGTCGAGGCGTAGGTCACTCATGCCGCCCTGACTAACAACCGTTTGAAAAATGGCAAGCCGGGAAGCGGCGCCGCGGCCCCTCCACCGCTTCGCGGTCCCCCTCCCCCGCAAGGGCACGGGGGAGGAAAGGGGTGAGCCAGCTCTTCTTCTTTCCTCCCACGCGAAGTGGGGGAGGTGGCGCGCGGCCCTTTTGCCGCACGACGGAGGGGGCGCAGAGCCGCGTGGCGATCACCCGGCGGCCGGCGGCCACGCGTCGTCGCGCACCTGGACCACGGCCCATTTGTCGGCATAGAGCCGCCGCCAGCCGGGTGTGGCGTCGAGCTTCTTCACCAGCGGGCTCTTGGGCGTCAGGATGGTCCACTGTATGTCGTAGCGGCGGAAAGCCTTGGCCACGGCCGGCGGGTCGGCGTTACTGACATCCAGATACAGCTTGAGCAGGTCGTCGCCGTACATGTCCGACCGGCCGTCCATGAACGGCCGCACCCCCTTGAAGACCCGCCAGCCGCCGAAGCTGTAATCGTTGAACACCGGCTTGGCGCGCAGGGCCGCCGGCACATGAGACAGGGCGGTGACCGGGACGGCGACCTGATCGGTTCGGGCGCCCGGCGCCGCTAGGCGCCAGGCGGCCATCGCGCCGAACAGCAGAGCCGCCACCGCCGCCGGGGCGGCGATCCCCCTTGGCGCCGGCCACGCGATGGCCCGCTCGCCCGCCGGCCACCCCGGCTCAAGCGCATACCTCAGGCCCTCGGCCAACAGCAGCGGCCCGACGGCCGCCAGGACGATCTCCTGGCGCATGTGCGAGAAGGTCATGTAGAGGAGCAGCAGCAGCAGGGTCAGGCGCACGAAGCCCACGCGTACGCCGCGATAGAAGCAGACGAACAGGGTGAAGAGCAAGGCCATCTCCAGCCCGCTCATTGGATTGAAGCTCGCCGCCTTCCATTCGGAAATCGACCGCAGGTTCTTCATCGACATGACGTAGAGCGGGTAGGTCAGGCCGGTGACGCCATTGGGCGTGATCAGCGCCATCAGTGTCACCGCGATCAGGAAGGCACCCCATTTCCACGCGACGGCGACCGCGCCGGGAGAAAGAAAAGGCCCCAGCTCGCGACCGAGGCCGGCTCCGATGCGTCGAGCTAGGGGCCATCCCGCGCCACCGGTTCGGGCGAAGGCCGCCGGCCGCCGCGCCTTTGCCTCCACATACGCCGCCAGGAAGGCCTCCAGGGCGAAGAAGCCGGTGAAGGCGAGGCCGAAGACGAAGCTGCCGTGCAGATTGGCCCACACGGTCATCACCGGCAGCAGCCAGAGGGGCGGCGCGCGACCCCGCGCCCGCGCCCGCAGAAGCTGGTCCATCCACAGCACCAGCAGCGGCAGGGCGATGACGTGCGGGCGGGCCATGAAATGCGGCAGCAGAACCACGAAAGCCAAGGCCAGGGCGGCGATGGTCGACAGCACTCCCAAATTGCGTCGCAGCGAGGCCGCCAGCAGGGCCATGGCCGTCGCGGCGGCGGCGCCGGTGAGCACCACGACCCCGCTCCACCCCGCGGCCCGATAGGCCAGCGCCATCAGCGCCTCGGACAGCCACTCGTGGGCCACCCAGGGCCGGCCGAAGGCGGTAAAGGAGAAGGGATCGGCGAGCGGCACGGCCCGATGAGCCAGGATCCAGCGCCCCGTGGCGACATGCCAGTTAGTGTCGCCGTCGAAGAACACCCCCTGATAGACCATGCAGAAGGCGAACACCGCCAGAGCGGGAAGGAAGATCAGCGCCAGGTCCTTTTGCCACGCCGTGTCGGCCGCGCCTCGCGCATGGCGGCTCGGGCCGGCGGGGCTTTCAACAGTCATGGTCATTGAGAGATTCGTCGCCGCGCTGCACGGCGCAACCCCCGGCGTCGTCTCATGTCGAGGTGACATGATTCGCGCTCGCCCGTGTTAGGTTAGGCGCCGCGCGCCGGGGCGCGAGAGCAAAAGGGGGTTTCATGGGCGGGGTTTCGGCCATGCCGCCAAGGTTGTCGGTGGTCGCGCCGTGTTTCAACGAGGCGGTGGCGCTGCCGGAATTCGTCCGCCGCATGGCCGCCGCCTGCGAGGCGGTCGCGCCCGGCGACCATGAGATTCTTCTCGTCAACGACGGCTCGCGCGACGCAACCTGGCCGTGCATCAAGGCCCTGGCGCTGTCCCGGCCGGGGATCGTCGGGCTGAACCTGACGCGCAATCACGGCCACCAACTGGCGGTCACCGCCGGCCTCGCTCGCGCCCGGGGGGAGCGGGTGCTGGTGATCGACGCCGATCTCCAGGATCCGCCCGAACTGCTCGGTCCCCTGATGGCGAAAATGGACGAGGGCCCTGACGTGGTCTACGCCCGCCGCCGCAGCCGCGCGTCCGAGCGCCCGTTCAAGCGGGCCACCGCGTGGCTCTATTACCGGCTCCTGCGGCGGCTGACCGAGGTCGATATACCCAGCGACACCGGCGACTTCCGCCTGATGTCGCGGCGCATCGTCGAGCGGCTCAACGCCATGCCCGAACAAGACCGCTTCCTTCGCGGCATGGTGGCATGGCTGGGCGGCGCGCAGAGCGAACTTCTCTACGACCGCGAACCGCGCTTCGCCGGCCAGACCGGTTACACCCTGGCCAAGATGGCCGGCCTGGCGGTGGCCGGGGTGACCAGCTTTTCGACCCTGCCGCTGCGCCTGGCCGGGGCGATGGCGATCGCCGGGGCGCTGGGCGCCGTGGCCCTGGCGATCTATGTCATCGCCGCCTTCCTGGCCGGCCGCGCCGCTCCCGGCTGGACCAGCTTGGCCCTGATCGTGATCTTCTTTTCCACCGTCCAACTGGCCTGCCTGGGCATTCTGGGCGCCTATGTCGGGAGGATCTTCCTGCAGGTGAAGGGCCGGCCCCTCTATCTGATCGACGAGGTTGTTTCGTCGGAGACCGCGTCGGACGAGGCCGCCGCGCGCCTGGAGGCGGTCGTTGGACGCCGCTGAATTCGACAAATTCGCCGACGAGTACCAGGCCGTCCACGCCCGCAATCTGCGCCTCAGCGGTGAGAGCCCCGACTATTTCGCCAGAGCCAAGATCGAGGAGATCCGCCGTCGGTGGAACGCCGAACGCCGGCCCGAGCCGGCCGCCATCCTCGACTTCGGCTCCGGCATCGGCGAGTCCCTGCCGCATCTGGCGCATGCCTTTCCGGGCGCCTCGCTCACCGCCCTGGACGTCTCGGCGCGCAGCCTGGCCATCTCCGCCGCCCGCTTTCCCGATCTGGCCCGGCGGGTGCGCTACGACGGGCGCGGCGAGTTTCCCCTCGAGGGCGGCGGCTTCGACCTGATCTTCACCCCCTGCGTCTTCCACCACATCGACGCCGCCGATCACCCCGCCCTGCTGGCGCGCCTGCGCCGCCTGCTCAGCCCCGGCGGTGTGCTGACGGTGTTCGAGCACAACCCGGCCAACCCGGTGACCCGCTACACCGTCGCCAGTTGCCGCTTCGACGAGAACGCCGTGCTGATCGCCCCGCGCATTTTGAGCGATCGCCTGCGCGAAGCCGGCTTTCGTCGCATCGACATCGCCTTTACCGGCTTTTTCCCCCACGCTCTGGCCGCCCTGCGTCCCTTGGAGCCTTGGCTCGCCAAGGTCCCTATCGGCGCGCAATACTATGTCTTGGCCCATGATGAGGCGGCCCTGCGCCTACTCCGTCACCCGGCGAGAGGGCCGCGCGCCACCTCCCCCGTAGGGGGACGGGGGAAGGGATGAAACTCACCTATTCATCTTTCCTTCCTCGCGGAGCGGGGGAGGGGGACCGCGAAGCGGTGGAGGGGGCGTCGGGGCCGCCCAGGTCCCTGGCGCTCACCTTCATCCGCTTCGTCCTGGTCGGCGCGGCGAACACCGGTGTGGGTTTCGGGGTCATATTGGCGCTGCAGTTGGGCCTGGGCGCGGCGCCGCACCTGGCCAACGCCGGCGGCTACGCGGTAGGCTTGGCGTTCAGCTTCACCCTCAACCGACGCTTCGTGTTCGCCCGCGGCGGGCCGGCGAGGCGGGCGGCGGCGCGCTTCGGGGCCGCGGCCCTGGCGGCGTTCGGGATCAATCAGGGGGTCCTGTGGGCGGCCGATCGCCTGCTGGGCCCGGGGTCCCTGGCCGCCGTCGCCGCCCAGGCCCTGGCCGCCGCCAGCTACACCGTCACCCTGTTCGCCCTGTGCCGAGGGTGGGTGTTTCAGCGGGCCGCGGAATTGGGGCCGTGAGGCTCGCGCCGGGCCTATTAGGACAAAATGTCGCAGACTCCAGGTTGGCGTGATCGACCGCAGAAGTGGTTAAGGAGTTGGTAAATATTCGAAGCATCCGGGCTGTCTTCGAAATTTACGAGCACTTAACAAGCATGTTATTCTCGTCACACCGACTGGCATCGACGACCAAGCTGGGCCGTTGACCCCCGATTGGCCTTTACAACCAAGCTGGGCTGTGATCGGCTGTGGCTTGAGGTGCGGCGGTCGGGGGCATCCCATCACTCCGCCTTTTTCGACGCCGCGTTCCCAAGTAGGGGCCGCGGCGAACGTCAAACTCTGTGAATGGGGATACATCATCATGTCGAAGATTTTTTCTTTTCTGAGGGACGAGAACGGCGCTTCGGCGGCCGAATACGCTCTGATCCTGGCGATTATCAGCACCGTCATCGCGCTGGCCATGGTCTTCCTGGGCGGCGCGGTCGGCAACGCCATCAACCGCACCGGGAACTGCATCGCCTCCAACGGCACGACTTGTTCCTAGTCTATGGTAAGTCGGGCGCGGCCGGCCTGAAGACGCGGTGGGTGATTTCGTCGCCGCCCTGCAGAAAAAGCCCGACCTCGCGGCGGCCCGCAACAACCTGCGTCTGGCCATGGCCATGACGGGCGAATACGACCGGGCGATCGCCGGGGGGGCCGGCGACGATCGCGCCGCCCTGCTCAACAACGCCGGCTTCGCCGCCATGCTGCGCGGCGACTATCCCAAGGCCGAGGCTCTGCTTACCCAGGCGATGCAGGCCAAGGGCGAATTCTATGGCCGCGCCTCGGCCAACCTGGACATGACCCGCGGCCTGGCGGCCAATCAAGGCAAGGCGGCCGGTGCCGCTCACTGAGATCGTCCGCTTCGCCGTCGCCGCCATCGCCACCGGCGTGCTCGCCTGGGCGGCGGTCAGCGATGTGCGGACCCGCCGCATCCCCAACGCCAGCGTCCTGGCTCTGCTCGCCCTTTTTTTGCCCTGGACCTTGGCCGACGGCGGGGCGAGCCTGGTCTCGGCGCTGGAGGCGGGCGCCATCGCCCTGGCGCTCAGCGTGGTCCTCTATCTGATCAAGATCGTCGGGGCCGGCGATTCCAAGCTATTCGCCGTCTGCGCCCTGTTCGCCGGCATGGGCTACCTGCCCTATTTGGCCCTGGCGACCTCGCTGGTCGGCGGCGCCATCGCCCTTGTCAGTGTCGGGTCGCGCCCGCAACGGGCCCTGGTCATGGTCACCATGCGCGGCAAGGGCGACTGGGGCCGGGGTGTGCCCTATGGCGTCGCCGTGGCCGCCGGCGCGGCGATCGTCATCTGGGCTTCTCTGACCGGCGCGCTAGACCCGTACGCCTATTTCGGGCGGGCCTCCGTGACGACTCACACCCTCTCCCGCGCCCTCGCCGGCCATGTCGCAACGCCCTGAAGCCGGGGGGCCGGCCGTCGCCGCCCGCGCGCCATCGACCTTTCTGGACTACGCTCGCCGGGGAAGAATGCTTGGTGGCGATACCCGTGCGCGGTGGCGGCGGGCCTGTTGCTCTTCCTCGTCAACGTCGTCGCGGCGGTGCTCGCCCTTGGCCTCCTGCACGCCCTGCCGCCGGGCATCGCCGACGAACTCACCCGCCCGACCCACCCGCTGACCTTCTTCGTCGCCGCGGGCCTGAACTTCGCCGCGCTGCTGGCCGGCCTGCTCATCGCCATCGCCCTGATCCACAAGAAGTCCCTCGCCGACCTGATGGGGCGCTGGAGTTGGCCCGCCTTCGCCGTCGGCGCGGTGGCGTGGCTGGCGGTTCTGCTCGCCGCGACCGCCATCGACCTGGCCATCGAACCGTCGGGCTTTCGCTTCAGCGCGACATCGGCGACCGCGCTGCTGGCGATCTGCGCGGTCCTCGCCCTGCCGATCCAGACCTTCGCCGAGGAGGTGATCTTTCGCGGCTACCTCACCCAGGGGCTGCTGCTGGCGACGCGGCGGCCGGCGATCGCCGCCGTTCTGGCCGGCCTGATCTTCGGCGCCGTCCATATCCCCAACGGCGTCCCCCAGGCGGTCGGCGCGACCGCCTTCGGCATCGCCACCTCCCTGATCGCCATCCGCCTGGGCGGTATCGCCTTCACCTTCGGCCTGCACCTGGTCAACAACCTCTTCAGCGCCATCGCCGTGGTCTCCAGCGGCGATGTCTTCGCCGGCGCGCCGGGCCTCGTCACCCAGGCGACCCCGCGCCTGACCTGGTGGGACGTCGCCGTCGAACTGTTCGCCCTGGCCCTGGTAACCTGGCTGGTGCTCAGGCGGCCCCGGTAGGGAGAAGGGGCGCTAGCTCAGCCCCGCCGCCGCGAGCGCCGCCGCTTGCCTGACCGCCAGGGCCTTCTCGGAAAATCCCTCCAGCGACGCCTCGAAGAGCCGCCGCCAGTTCAGCGCCGCGTCCAGGTGCAGGAAGGCCGAGCCCAGGCCGATGGCGGCGCGGTCCATGAACACGAACTCGCGGGGGATGGTGACCGGGCCCTTCTCCTCCAGGGCGCGCTTGACCTGGAAGGCTTCGCGCCGGCCATAGGCGCCGGGGCTGACTCCGTCGGCGACGGTGCGCACGCGGTCGTCGAGCAGGGGGCCGTAAATGAACCGGGCCCAGATTCCGAGCACGTCCATCAGGTCGTCGGTCAACCCCTTGAAGCCCCAGGCCCGATAGGCCGCCGCCTCGCCGGCCCGGTCGCCGGCGACCATGGCCCGAAAGAGCTTGACCACGCCGCCGACGAACGACGGCGGAAATACCCGGATGCAGCCGAAGTCCAGCAGGTTGAGCCGATCGGCGCCATCGGTGAAACTGTAGTTGCCCAGGTGCGGGTCGCCATGGATGACGCCGATCTCGATCAGCGGCGTCCACCAGGCTTCGAAGAGGATGCGGGCGATGCGGTTGCGGCTCTCCGCGTCGGCGCCCTTGAAGGTTTGCAGGCCGCGCCCCTCCAGCCACTCCATGGTCAGCAGCCGGCCGGTGGAGAGTTCGGCGTCCGGCGCCGGGACGGCGATGTCGGTTCGGCCCTCGAAGAAGGCGCGGTAGAGGCGCATGGCCGCTGCTTCGTGCGCATAGTCCAGCTCCTCGCGCAGGCGTTCGGAGATTTCGGCCCCGATCTCGCGGGTGTCCACCGCGCCGAACATCTGGCGCCCCAGGCCGAGCAGGAGGCGCAGTTGGCCCAGGTCGCTTTCCACCGCGCTCAGCATCTCCGGATACTGCAGCTTGACCGCCAACGCCCGGCCGTCGCGGGCGGTGGCGCGGTGAACCTGGCCGAGGGAGGCGGCGGCGGCCGGCGCGAGATCGAAGGCGGCGAACCTCGAGGCCCAATCGGGACCCAGTTCGGCGGCCATGCGGCGGCGAACGAAGGCCGGCCCCATGGCTGGAGCACTGGTCTGCAGCTCGGTGAGCTGGGCGGCGAATTCCGGCGGCAGCAGGTCGGGCACGGTGGCGAACATCTGGGCCACCTTCATCAACGGGCCCTTGAGCCGGCCCAGGGTCTCCTTGAGCGCCCGGGCGTTGCGCGCCTCGACATCGCCGCCGCCGAACAGGGCGTTGGCCCCGAAGGTCGCCGCCGCGCCGGAAAGCCCCGCCCCCACCTTGGCGAGGCGGGCCACCCGGCCGCTCAGGCGGTCGCGCTCCACATCCTTGCCCGGTTCACGATCCATCGGCGCCCACCCTAAAGCGCTTCCCTCAGCGCGCGAGTCTCGGCGCGCAGGCGGATGGCGAGAACCGCCGCGTTGGCCAAGGAAAAGGCGGCGGCGTAGAGGCCGAGGCCGAAGGCAAGGGGAAGCACGGCGATCTCGGCGGCCACCACCATATAGTTGGGGTGGGGCAGAAAGCGATACGGGCCACGGCGAACCAGCGGCGCCCCCGGCAGGACGACGAGCCGGGTCGTCCAGCGCTCGCCCAGGGAGGCGATCGCCCACACCCGCAGGGCCTGCAGGACGGCGAAGGCCGCCAGCCACGGCCAGCGGACGGGCCGGTCCCAGGCCAGCGCCCACAGGCCGGCCAGCCATGCCGCGTGAAGCAGGACCAGGAGAGGATAGTGGCGGGCCCCGATTTCGCGCCCACCCTTGGCTAGAAGGCGGCGCGTGTTGCGCCCGGCCAGGGCCAGTTCGCCCAGCCGCTGCGCGGTGACCAGGCCCAGGACGAGGATCGAGACGATCACGCCGCCAGGGACACGCAGCTGGCGGTGAAGCCGGGGCCGAGCGCGCTCATCATCAGGCGCGGCCTCGGCGGGTCGGCCAGCACCCGTTCGAGCACGAACAGGGCGGTGGGCGCGGACATGTTGCCGTGATCGGCCAGCACCTCGCGCTCCCGGTCCAGCGCCCCCTGGCCGAGGCTCAGGGAAAGCTCCAGGGCCTCGATCACCTTGGCCCCGCCCGGATGGCAGACGAACCGATCGACAGCCTCCAGGCCAAGGCCGGCGCGTCCCAATAGGTCGTCCATGGCGGCGCGGAAATTGGCCGTGGCGAACGCCGGGATCGACCGGTCGAAAATCACCCCGAAACCCTCCGGATCGACGTTCCAGCCCATGATGTCGATGGTGTCCGGCCAGGTATATTCGCCGGCCCATTCCACCGTTCTCACCCCTTTGGCGCCGGTGCTCAGCACGCAGGCCGCCGCCCCGTCGCCGAACAGGGCCGTGGCGACCATGTTGGCGGGGGTGAGTTCGTCCAGCCGGGCGGCCAGGGTGCACAACTCCACGCACACGAAAAGCACGATCGAGCCGGGCGCCGCATTGGCCAGCCGCGCCGCCACGGCGAGGCCGGTCACTCCGCCGGCGCAGCCCAGGCCGAAAATCGGGACGCGGGAAACGTCGGCCCGAAAGGCCACCCGCCCCATGGCCCGCGCCTCCAGGCTCGGCGTGGCGATGCCGGTGGAGGAAACGGTGACGATGGTGTCGACCTCGCCGGCGATCAGGCCGGCCCGCGCCAGCGCCTTCTCGGTGGCGTCGACGAACAGTTCCGTCGCGCCGGCGATATAGGCCGCCGTGCGCTCGGGCCAGCTTCGCGGTTGGAAATACCACTCCATCGGCATGACCGCCTGGCGCCGGACGATGCCGGCGTTCTCGAAGATCGGAAACAGGCGGTCGAAGTCGCGGTAGCGGTGCGCGAACATGGCCCGCGCCGCCTCGCCCACCGCCCGCTGTTCGAATTGGTGCGGCGGCGAGGCGGTGGCCAGGGAGATCAGGGCCGGTCGGGTCAAACGCGAATTCCCTCCACTCGACGGCCGCGCGCGCCTGATCGCCCGGAGTGAGTCCGGCGACGAAGACTATCCCCTACGCGGCGCGTCTCGAAAGGTTCCCGGCGATTTCGTCTCACCCCTGTCGGCGAATCGAGGCTCGCCCCGCGCCTTGGCCGAGATCTCCTTCAGCTTGACGCCCTGCAGGACCGACAGAGCCGCGCCGGCCGCGCCTTTTTCCGGATCGCCGAAGGCGCGCCCGTAGGTGTTCAGCCGCTCTTCCACCGAGCCCAGGAACTCGCCTTCCCAGGCCGACAGATCGACGCCGGCGCGGTCGGCCGCCCGCTTGGCCCGTTTCAAGGCGTTCAGGGCGGAGCGCTTGGCCTGCGCCCGCGGATCGGGCGCGGTTCGCTTCACAGCCCTCCGATGGCCGAGATGTAGAGATCGATCAAGGCCTCTTCTTCCTGACGCTGGGCGGCGTCCTGCTTTCGCAGCCGCACCACCTTGCGCACGATCTTGACATCGAAGCCCTCGCCCTTGGCCTCGGCGTAGACCTCCTTCAGATCGGCCGACACCGCCGCCTTGTCCTCCTCCAGCCTCTCTATCCGCTCGATCAGGCTTTTCAGCTTGCCCTGGGCGGGGGTGTCGATGGTGTCGAGATGGGGGGCGCCGTCGGCCATGGAAGGGTTCGCTCGCGGTTCGAATCGAAGGGGCGTGGACCTTAGGGATGGCGGCGGGCTAAGTCATGGCCGGAGCCGCCTTGTCCACAGAAGACTTGGCCGGAAGAGGGATTCGCATCGTTGACACGCCACACCGTCACCCAGGCGCAGGCCGAACGCGCCGTGCGCACCCTGATCGAATGGGCGGGCGACGATCCCGACCGCGAGGGTCTCATCGAAACCCCCGCCCGTGTGGCCAGAGCTTACCGCGAACTTTTCGCCGGCTACGACGCCAATCCGCTGGACTACATGGAGCGGACCTTCGAGGAGGTCGGCGGCTACGATGAACTGGTGGTGCTGCGCGACATCCCGGTGGTCAGCTTCTGCGAGCACCACATGCTTCCGGTCCTGGGCCGCGCCTATGTCGGCTATCTGCCCACCGACCGGGTGGTCGGCATCTCCAAGCTCGCGCGGGTGGTGCACGGTTTCGCCCGCCGCCTGCAGATCCAGGAAAAGCTCACCGCCGACATCGCCGGGGCCATCGACCGGGTGTTGAGGCCCAAGGGGGTCGGCGTGGTCATCGAAGCCGAACACAGCTGCATGACCCTGCGCGGGGTCAATACGCCCGGCGCCAGCCTGACCACCAGCCATCTGACCGGCGTCATCCGTGACGACGCGCGCACCCGCGGCGAGTTTCTGAGGTTGGCGAGGGGAGGGTAGGGGAGGCGCGGGAGCCTCGCCCGGCCGTCAGCCCTGGCGGGCCTTGAAGCGGGGGTTGGTCTTGTTGATCACATAGAGCCGGCCCTTGCGGCGCACCAGCTTGCAGTCGCGGTGGCGCGTCTTGAGCGTCTTCAGCGAGCTTCTGACTTTCATGGCGTGCGTCTTCTGGAAGGGGCCGTCTGGGAGGGGGAGGGCGGTCCTATAGGGAGCGGGGCGGCGCAAGTCAATTGAATGGCCCCAGGCTCGATCGCCCTTGAGCGGCGAGATCCGGCGCCGCGCCCTCGCCACGGCGAGATAAAAGGCGCATAGTGGTGCTGGACCGCCGATCAGCGACGGTGGAGCGTTTCATGTCAGCCCTGATATTCAAGATAGTCAAGCACGACGGTGCCTGGGCCGTCGAACACGAAGGCCGCTATTCCAACCGCGCCCGCGACAAGGCCGAGGTGGTCGCCTCGGCGACCAAACTGGCCCGGGCCGCCGTGGGCCAGGGGCGGATCGTCCAGGTGCGGGTCGAAGGCGAGACCGGCTACTTCTGACCCTAAGCTCACGGGAGGCCAGCATGGCCAACAAAGACCAGAAACGCGGCAACAAGGAAGTTCGCAAGCCCAAGCAGGCCAAGTCCAAGCCCGCGCCGGCCACGTCCTCCTTCGTGGTCACGCCCGGCAAGAAGAAATAGCCTAATACCCCTGCAGCCGCGCGTAGCGGTCGCGGTGATAGGCCCCGCCGCCGAAGGTGATTTCGGCCGTCCGGGCCCGCTTGAGGTAGAGGCCGGCGTCGTGGGCGTCGGTCATGCCGACGCCGCCGTGCATCTGCACCATCTCGTTCGAAACCAGATGCAGGGTGTCGCCCATCTTGGCCTTGGCGAGCGAGACCAGTTCGGGCGCGCCCGGCGAGTCGTTGTCGAGGGCGGTCAGGGCCGCCTCCACGCAGGAGCGGGCCAGCTCCAGGTCGGTGAACATCTTCGCGGCGCGGTGCTGCAGGGCCTGAAATGCGCCGATGACCTGGCCGAACTGGACCCGCGTCTTGAGATAGTCGAGGGTGGTCTCGAACGCCTGGATGGCCGAGCCCAGCATCTCGGCCGCCAGTCCGGCGCGGGCGCGGTCCAGGGTCTTTTCCAACAAGCCCCAGCCCCTGCCTTCCTCGCCCAGCATGGCGTCCGCGCCGACCCCAACCTTGTCGAACGCGACCACGGCCGCGCCGCGCGAGTCCGCGAGTCTCAGGGCCTCGCGGGAAAGCCCCTTGGCGTCGGCGGGAACCAGGAAGAGGGTGATCCCCGTCGTCTCGCCGCTGTGGCCGGAGGTGCGGGCGGAGACCACGAAGAGATCGGCCGCCATCCCTTCCAGGACAAAGGTCTTGACGCCGGAGAGACTGAAGCCGTCGCCGCTTCGAGTGGCGGCCAAGGCGACCCTTTCCGGCGCGTGGTGCGCGCCCTCGTCGATGGCCAGGGTGACCACCGCCTCGCCGCCCGCGATCTTGGGAAGCCAAGCCTGTTTTTGCGCCTCCGCGCCGCCCAGGGCGATGGCGCTGGCCCCGGCCAGGGCGCTCGCCACCAGGGGTGACGCGGTGAGGGTGCGGCCGGTCTCCTCCAGGATCAGGCCCAGGCTCAGATAGCCGAAGTCCGCGCCGCCGTAGGCCTCGGGGACGATCACGCCGGCCCAGCCCATGGCCGCCATCTCGGCGAAGACGGCCGGCTCGTAGCCGAGCGTCGAGCCGCTGTCGCGCAGCTTGCGAAAGGCGGACACCGGGGATTTTTCCCGTGTCCAGGCCCGCGCCGCGTCGCGCAGCAGACTTTGTTCCTCGGTCAGAACGGCCATTTCGCGCCCATGGGTTTCCTAACGCGAGGCGGCGCCGGCCGGGTCGGGCAGGCCGAGCACCCGCTTGGCGATCACATTGACGTTCACTTCCGACGTGCCGCCCTCGATGGAGTTGCCCTTGGAGCGCAGCCACCCGTGGCTGGCGGCCAGTTCGGCCGGGGTGAAGCCCTCACCCTCCCAGCCCAGCCCCTGGAGGCCCATGGCCTCGATCATCAGTTCCGAGCGCTCCTGGGCCAGGGTGGCGGCGGCGTATTTGACGATCGAGGTGGCGGCGCTCGGCCCATTGCTCGCCCGCGACTCGGCGGCGATCCGCCCCAGGGTCAGGTAAAAGGCCTGGAAATCCATCTTGTTGCGGGTGATCCGGCCGCGCAGGTCGGCGTCGGCCACCGCGCCGGTGGCGTCGATCCCCACATAGTGTTTGGCGATCTGGCCTAGATCGCCGGCCGCGCCGCCCGCCCCGCCGCCGGCCCCGAAGCCGCCGGAGATGTTCTGGCGCTCGTATTGCAAGAGGCGCTTGGCGATCTCCCAGCCGCCGCCCACCCGGCCGACCAGATTGCCCTTGGGAATCTTCACGTCGGTGAAGAAGGTCTCGCAGAACGGCGAGCCGCCGCTGATCAGGGCGATCGGCCGGGTCTCGACCCCGGCGCTCGTCATGTCGATGAGCACGAAGCTGATCCCCTCGTGCTTCTTGGCGGCGTCGGTTCGCACCAGGCAGAAACACCAGTCGGCCTTGTCGGCGTAGGATGTCCACACCTTCTGGCCGTTGATCAGCCAGTGATCGCCGCCGTCCTCGCAGCGGGTCGAAAGGCTGGCCAGGTCCGAGCCGGCCCCCGGTTCCGAATAGCCCTGGCACCAGCGGATTTCGCCGGCCGCGATCCTGGGCAGATGCTCGCGCTTCTGCGTCTCGCTGGCGTACTCCAGCAGGGCCGGCCCCAGCATCCACAGGCCGAACGAAGCCAGCGGCGGCCGATAGCCGCCGGCCCCGATCTCCTTTTCGACGACCCGCGCCTGTTCAGGGCTCAGGGCGCCGCCGCCGTATGGGCGCGGCCAGGTCGGCGCGGTCCAGCCCTTCTCCGCCATCCGCCGCATCCACACGATCTGGGGATCGTCGCTGCCCACGAACGCCCGCCCGCCCCACACCGCCTCTGGATCGGTCCGCGCCTTCGGATCGCGCAGCTCGGCCGGATAGTTGGCCGCCAGCCACGCCTTCACCTCGGCGCGGAAGGCCCCCAGATCGGAACCGCCGCAATCGGCCATGACGCGCGTCCTTCCCTCGTCAGGTTGTCGATGTTCACCTTACCGCCGCCGGCTACGGCCGCAAGACCGTCGCGTTTTTCGACATCGCCCAATAAGCGACGCGATCGGACGCCCCCTCCGTCACGCGGCGCGAGAGCGCCGCGCGCCACCTCCCCGCGAAGAGGCGCGGGGGAGGAGTGAAGAACGGCTGGCCTTTCTCCTCTCCTCCCATGCGAGCGGAGCGAAGCGGGGGAGGTGGCGCGGCGCTTTTACTTGCGCCGTGACGGAGGGGGCGTCGGCGGCAGCGGAGGTCTCCAGGGAGCGTCGGTATCTCGGAAGGTGCTTACAACGTCATGCAGCTCCACGCGAACGATCAGCTTTTCGGGCCTCAAGTTTAGGAGCGATGCCATTCGGGTGCGAAAGCCTTCACGTAGGTTCTCCATCGACTGTTTCGAGTTCCGCCCCGACACGTCGGTCCCCTATCGCAACACCCCCTCCAGCCGCCCCATCGCTTCGGCCAGTTGAGCCGGCGACCGACAGGCGCAGATGCGCAGGAAACTCTCGGAGCCCGGCCCAAAGAAGGCGCCCGGCGCCAGGCCGACCTTGGTCTTCTCCAGGATGGAAAGGCAGGCGGCGCGGGAGTCGGGGAGGCCATCGACCTCGAAGAAGGCGTACATGCCGGCGGTGGGGCGCGGCCCCAGGCGGACGCGGCCGAAGCCCTCCAGGGCCGCGTGGACGATCTCCAGGCCAGCCTGGCAGTAGTCGCGCATCCAGGCGACGAAGGGCTCGCCTTGCTCGAGGGCGGCGACGCCGGCGTGCTGGATGAAGGTGGCCACGCCGCTGTTGGTGTATTGCACCGTCATCGCCAGGGTCGGGCCGAGCGAAGGCGGGTGGACCAGCCAGCCCAGGCGCCAGCCGGTCATCGCCCACGACTTGGAAAAGCTGTTGACCACCAGCAGCCGGTCCTCGGGCTCGGCGTGGTCGAGAATCGAGGGGGCGGCGCGGGCGCCGAACAGGAAGCGGTTGTAGACCTCGTCGGCGATCAGCCACGCGCCCCGGGCGCGGGTGAGATCCAGCAGGGCGACCTGGGTCGCCATGGGGACGACCGCGCCGGTGGGATTGCCGGGCGAGGCGAAGAAGACGGCGCGGGTCCGGCCGTCGAGGGCGGCGGCGACCCTGCCCACGTCCAGGCTCCAGCCGCCCGCGCCTAAGTCCATGCGCACCGAGCGTACCTGGGCGCCGACCAGCCGCGCCGTGCCGCAGATGTTGGGCCACACCGGATCGACGACCACGATGTTGTCGCCGGCCTGGGCGATGAGCTGGATCGCCAGCATCAGGGCGTTCATGCCGCTGGCGGTGACGGTGATCCGGTCGGCCTCGACCGGGCGGGCGTTCAATCCGGTGAGATAGGCGGCCAGGGCGGCGCGCAGTTCGGGGACGCCGTTCTGGTGGGCGTAGAAGACCTGGCCGGCCTGAACCGCCCGCATCATCGCCTCGCCGATGAAGGCCGGCGTGGCGATATCGCCTTCACCGAACCACAGGGGGATGACGCCTGGGTCGCCCAGGGCGTCCCTGGCCAGGGACGAGATGTTCTCCAGGGGTATGCGCCCGACGCTGTGGCGGACGCCGGCGAGGGCCTTCGAGGGGAGGGAGGGGCGCATGAGGCGACCTATACGCGGGATCGCGCCCAAATAACGAAATGGAGTTCGTGGCGGCGCCGCAAATCGTGTTAAGCTGAACCATTGGCGTGGGCGAGGGGGCGCCGATGCTCCCATTCGCCGCGAGCGCCACAACCGTGGGAGCTTGGTATGAAATTCATTATTGGGGCGGCCTGCGCCGCCGGAGCCCTGTCCATGGCCAGCCTGGGCTGGGCGGACCCTTACAAGGACTATACGCCGCAGAAAGGTGCCTGGCAGGTTCAGGAAATCCACGTCGATCCCAATCACATCGACGACTACCTGGTCGGCCTCAAGACGTCCCTCATCCCCGGCCAGGAGATCGCCAAGAAGCACGGCCTGATCGACAGCTACCTGGTGCTGGTGCGCATGGACGCCGGCGGCGGCGGCGCCAACGTCATGCTGGTGACCCACTTCCCCTCCCTGTCGGCCCTCGAGCCCGACAAGGCGCGCGACCAGGCCATCCTGCAGGAGAACCTCGCGGTGTTGAGCAAGGACAAGGGCCTGGCCCTGACCACCGGTTTCGACAAATACCGCACCTTCGTTCGTGACGGCTTCTGGCAGACCATGGACATGGGCATGGGCAAGTAGGCGCCGGGCGCTTCCCTTCCCGACCGGGAAGACCCGTTATCGGGGCGTCGATCGCGCCGCCGCCGTGTTGGCCGGCGGCGCGTCCGCCACCCGCGCGCCCAGCCGCTCGATCAGGTGATCGCCCACCCGCATCGCATTGGCGACGGTGGTGAGGGTGGGATTGACCGCCCCGGCGGTGACGAAGAAGGCGGTGTCGACCACATAGAGATTGTCCAGCTCGTGGGCCTTGCACCACGGATCGAGAACCGACGTCGCCGGGTCGGCGCCAAACCGCGCCGTGCCGCATTGATGGGCCGTCCCGTAGAGGGGCAGCAGGGAATCGAGCTGGAAATGGTGCTGTGAGATCGGGTGGGCGTGATCGACGAAGCCGTCGAGGGAGTCCTTGAGGGTCTTCACCAGCCGATCGTGGCCTTCGAGATTGTTGTGCTGGTAGTCGAGCTGGATGGCGCCGTCGGCGGTGAGGCGGACGCGGTTGTCGGCCATCGGCAGATCCTCGGAAATCGCCAGCATGGAGAGCAGCCGCGAGGCCACCGCCCCGGCCAGGGGGTCGGGAATCAGGGCCGGCGGCAGCCAGTTGGAGATCTCGCCCTCCAGGGTCTGGCCGCTCATGTATTCCAGAAGCTGGATGTGGCCCATGGGCCACTCGAATCCACCACGCGGATCGCGCCAGTAGAAATCGTTCACCGCCAGGGTCTTGGGGAAGGTCACATCGACGGCCGCGCCGGTCAGGGAAACCATCGCCGTCAGGGTGTGGAACATGTAGTTGCGCCCCACCTGATCGGAGCCGTTTGCCAGGCCGTTCGGATGGGCCGGGCCCGCCGAGGCCAATAGAAGGGCGGCGGTGTTGGCGGCGCCGGCGGCCACCACCACGATATCGCCGCTCCAGCGCTCTTCGCCCTGCGCGGTCTGGCAGACGACCTCGGTGACCGAGGCCCCCGCCCCGTCGGTCTCCAGGCGGACCGCCTTGCGGCCGGTGAGCAGGGTCACGTTCGGCGCGTCCAGCATCGGCTCGATGGCGATGGTGCGGGCGTCGCACTTGGCCTTGAGCAGGCAGGGATAGCCGCCGCAGGTCTTGCACTTGATGCACGGCGAGGTGACCGGTCGGGCCTGATCGAGCTTGACGCCGAGGGGCAGCGAGAACGGCCGCCAGCCCTGGTTTTCCCAGTGAGTCTTGAGCTGGGCGATTCCCGGGTCGTGATGCACCGGCCCATAGGCATAAGGCGGCTCGTCGCCATTCTCCGTGGGGTCCTCGCCGCGCGCGCCATGCACCTGCCATAGCCGCTCGGCCTGATCGTAATAGGGTGCCAGATCGGCGAGCGAGATCGGCCAGGCGGGCGAGACGCCGCCGGCGTGGCGGGTCTCCTCGAAGTCCCGGCCCCGAAGCCGCATCAGGGCCGCGCCGTAGAAACTGGTGTTGCCGCCGACCCAGTAATGCGTGTTGGGCGTGAACGGCCGGCCATCGCGGTCGAACCATTTTTCCTGGGTTCGATAGCGGTGCTGGATGAAGACCGCCCTGGGGTCCCAGTTCTCGGCTTCCCTGGGCAGGTGCTCGCCGCGTTCCAGGATCAGGATCGACTTGCCGGTGGGCGCGAGGCGCTGGGCCAGGGTCGCGCCGCCCGCCCCCGAGCCGACGATCACCACGTCGAAATGCGAACCCATGCCGCCTCCCCCCTTTTAGGCTTCCAGATGATACTTGGCCGAGCCGGCGCGAATGGCCGCCTTCACCAGCGGTTCGGGCAAATAGCGCAGCAGGGCGGCGGCCAGCTTGTTGTGCCAGCCGGGGACCACCACCACCTTGCCGCGCTCATTGGCCGCGATGCCGGCCTCGACCACCGCCTCGGCGGTCTGGAAGAAGAACCGGGGCGAGGCGTCCATCACCGCCTGCGTTCCGTTGGCCAGGGCGAATTCGGTGCGCGTGAAGCCGGGGCAAAGGGCGGTGACCCGAATCCCCTTGGCCCCGTATTCCTCGTGCAGGGATTCCGACAGTTTGATCGCGAGGCTCTTGGCGCCCGGATAGAGGGTGTGACCGGCCATCCCGGGTGAAAAGCCGGCCAGCGACGCCACGTTGACGATCGCCCCGCCGCCCCGGTCCACCATCGAGGGGATCACGCCATGCGCCAGGCCGCAGGCGCTGACCACCAGGGTCATCAGGAAATCGCGCTGCCGCTCCCACGGAACCGCCGCGAAGCTCTGCGGAATGGAGAAGCCGGCGTTGTTGACGAGGACGTCCACCGCGCGGGCGCGCGCCGCCACTGCGCCCAGCACCTTGGCCTCGGCCCCGAACACCGCCAGATCGACGCCGATGGCGAAGGCCTCGATGCCGTGGGCGGCGGCCAGTTCTCCGGCCAGCGCCTCCAGGCGATCCAGCCGCCGCGCCGCCAGGGCCAGGTCGAAGCCGCGGCGGGCGTAGGCCCGCGCGAAGGCCGCGCCCAGCCCCGCCGAAGCGCCGGTGATGAGGGCGAGCTTCCTTGGCGCCGGGCTCACGTTTCGTTAGCTTTTTGGGGAGTGAAATGGTGCGGCATGACGACAGCTTGTGCGCCGCCGGGCCTTTGGTCAAATAGGCGCCGTGGGGTCGCGGGCGAATCGCCGCGGGTGAGTAGGGGGTGTCGATGGCCTTGGACATGTCCGTCGATCTGATTTCGGCTACCGTCCAGCTCGAACAGCCGCTCGGCGACGGCACGCGAACCGTCGGCACGGGTTTTCTGGTTTCCGATCCGGCGCCGGATGGAACGCCGCGCGTGGTCCTGGTCACCGCCAATCATGTGTTCGAGCGCATGCCCGGCGACAAGGCGTCGGTGGGCTTCCGCGTCGAGGCGCCGGACGGCTCGTGGCGTTACGCGCCGCAGAAGATCGCCATCCGCACGGGCGGCCGTGAACTGTGGACCCACCACGCCAGCCGTGACGTGGCCTGCATCGCCATTACCGCCCCGCCGGCCTTCGCCAAGGCGGCGATTCCCCTGAACTGGCTGGCCGGCGACGACGCCTTCAACAAATATCAACTGGGCCCGGGCGATGAGATGATGGCCCTGGGCTTTCCCCAGGGCCTGGCCGCCAACCCGGCCGGCTTTCCCATCCTGCGCTCCGGCCGCGTGGCCTCCTATCCCTTGGGGCCGTCCAGCGCCTTCCCGACCTTCCTGCTCGATTTCCACGTCTTTCCCGGCAATTCCGGCGGCCCGGTCTATGTGGAGGATGGCCTTCACCGCCGATCCGACGAGTCCGGCGCCCCCGAACCGCGGCTCATCGCCGGCATGCTGACCCAGCAGGTCGAACTGAACAGTGAAAACCTGGAGATAGGCATTGTCACCCAGGCCAGATTCATCCGCGAGACGGTGGCCCTGCTCGACGCGCCGCCCGGCGCGGTCGCCCCCTCGCCAACCCCGGCCAAGGTAGCCGGAGGCTTCCTCACCGATTCGGCGGCGAAGAGCCCAAGACGGGCCGCTTCCTATCCGCCGTAAAGCAGGCCGATGGTCTCGGCCACGCAGGCCGGCCGCTCCTCGCCTTCGATCTCGATGGTGCACCGGCTCGTGACCTGCACCCCGCCGGCCTTGGCTTCGACGGCGATCACGCTCTGGCGCAGGCGCACCCGCTTGCCCACCCGCACCATGTTGGTGAAGCGCACCTTGTCGGAGCCGTAGTTGATCCCGCGCGTGATCCCGTTCACCGCCAGTAGCCCGGCCGACAAGTGGGGTATCAGCGAGAGGGTCAGATAGCCGTGGGCGATTGGGCCGCCGATCTCACGGGTGGCGCGCTCCACATCGACGTGGATCCACTGATGGTCGCTGGTGGCGTCGGCGAACTGGTTGACGCGCTCCTGGGTGATCTCCAGCCAGTCCGAAACCCCCACCTCCTGGCCGACCAGGGTCGCCAGATCCTCCAGTTCAACCCGCTTCATGGCTGCCGCAACCCCTTCATTGACGATGATGCTCTAGGCGCCCCGGCGCGACGCGGCAAGCGGACTTTCCGTCAGAAGGGGTTCCACGGATCGACGTCGCGGCCGGGATCGGTCGAACGATCGTTGACGGCGTCCACGAGATCGTCCGGCCATGGGGGGCCTGCGAGAATGTGATCGACGATCGACGTCCCTCTGGAAGTCAATTGGCGCCAATCCCGTTCGGAGACGACCACGACCGCCGGTTCTCCCCGTACGCTGACATGCTGAGGGCCTTCGCCGATGGCGCGCCGCACCACCTCGCCGAGCCGCGCCTTGGCGCTTTGCAGTTTCCAGACCGAGCCGTCGTCCATAGTCACAATCATCCATAATCGACCAGTCAGACAAGTAAGACGGTCTCGGTGAGAAATTACAAGTCGCGGCCATCCATCCCCAATGACCGCCGCAGGGTGGACAACAGATCTATCGCGCCAGCGTTGCACCAACAAATTCTCTTGACGGCAGGGCCAATCACGTCGGGCCTCAAAATCCGGTCGAAAAACATGATTTTGGATGCTTTCCACAAAATCGACGGCCGGCCTCAATCACGACTCTGCGAGCGAAGTCCGCCGCAACGGGAGCCTCCAAGGTCGCGAAAGCATCACCTTTTCTAACGATGGATTGTCCGACAGGGCTTTCGGCGAATTCTACCGCCTGAGTTAATTCGTCTTCGGTAAGCGCCGTCGCCCATATTTTTGCGATGCGATCTAGGAACTCTGGCGCAGAAATCTTGACGGATTCTTCGAATGGCACCTCACGATCTCGCTGACAATCTCCAGTTTTACAAGGATTTCCCAAATTCTTGTATGCTTCAGCATAAAACGAAACCAAATGCCGCTCACGGTGGGTAGCTATAATGTAGCGACGTGCGAGTGCTAGTGCTCGTGGACTAGGTGCTGTCCCTACACCAGGAGAAGCGACAGTCATGGCCTGAACCACGACGGGTGGCGCGGCAATTGCCGATATCGCCGCCGCGACGATCAAAGCCAATTTTGTCCGCATCGTCTCGCTCCTCGGGACCGACCGCGAAGGTCGCATTCGAACACGGTTGCTGTCGGTGGAAAAGAGCTATCAGTATTATTATGGATCGGAAGCGGCCTCCGGCGAGCGTCAGCCCGGCTCGGCACCGTCTTTCCGGTGAGCGGTGCGGCGGCGCCAGGGTAAATCAACGCCGGATTTCGCCGCTACACAATCGTCCCGGCGCCCTTTCCCCAATAGGCGTCCCGGATCAGGCGTTTGTAGAGCTTGCCGGTCGCGTGCCGGGGGAGTTCGACCATGAAGTCGATCCGCCGGGGCGCCTTGATGTGGGAGAGGTTGGCGCGGGCGAAGGCGGAAAGCTCGGCGGCCAGAGCCTCGCCGGCCTCGGCGCCGTCGATGGGCTGGACCACCGCCACCACCTCCTCGCCCATCTCCTCGTGCGGCGCGCCGATCACCGCCACGTCGGCGACCTTGGGATGGGTGATGAGGAGGTTCTCGATCTCCTGGGGATAGATGTTCACCCCGCCGGAGATGATCATGAAGCTCTTGCGGTCGGTGAGGAAGAGGTAGCCGTCCTCGTCCAGCCAGCCCACGTCGCCCAGGGTGGTCCAGCCGTGCCGGTTGCGGCTCTCGGCGGTCTTGTCCGGGTCGTTGTGGTATTCGAAATCGCCGCCGCCGGCGAAATAGACGCCCCCCTCGGCGCGGGCGGGAAGTTCCTCGCCGGCGTCGTCACAAATCTTCACCTGGGCGGTCAGGCCCTTGCCCACCGAACCTTTCTTGTTCAGCCACTCGGCGGCCGAGATGGCGCAAAAGCCGTTGCCCTCGGTGCCGGCGTAATATTCGTGGACGATCGGCCCCCACCAGCCGATCATCGCCTGCTTGACCGGAACGGGGCAGGGCGCGGCGGCGTGGAAGGCGCACTTCAAGGACGAGAGGTCGTATCTGTCCCGAACCTCGGCCGGCAGTTTCAGCATGCGAACGAAGTGGGTCGGCACCCATTGAGCGCAGGTCACCTGGTATTTCTCGATATAGGCGAGGGCCGCTTCCGGATCGAACCGCTCCATCAGCACCACCGTACCGCCCAGGGCCTGGACGGCCATCGACCAGCCGAGCGGGGCGGCGTGATAAAGGGGGGCGGGGGAGAGATAGACGGTGTCGGCGTCCATGCCGTAGAGGGCCGCCCCGACCATGGCCAGCGGGCTCGGCGGGTCGATCGGCTGAGGGCCCTCGGGGGCGCCGCGCTTGACACCCTTTGGCCGGCCGGTGGTGCCCGACGAATAGAGCATGGCCGAACCGCCGCTCTCGTCGGCGATCGGGGTCGTGGGAAAGGCCGCGCGGGCGGCCTCGAAGCTCGCGAACGGCGCCAGATCGGCGCCCGGGGCGCCATCGACCATGAACAGCTTAACGTAAGGGACGAGGGGGGCGACCTGGAGGGCGACCTCGGCCACACCGGCCGAGGCGACGAGCACCTTCGATTCGCTGTCGCGGAGGATGTATTCCACCTCGGCGGCGGTGAGCTTCGAGGAAATACAGGTGAAACGAACCCCGCCGCGCTGCGCCGCCCACAGCACCTCGTAGTAGCGTGGGCTGTTGTCCATGAACATGGCGACGCCGTCGCCGGCCTGGACGCCGATCGAGCGCAACAGATGCGCGCCCTGGTTGGAGCGCGCCTCGAGCTGGCCGTAGGTGACGCTCTCGCCGGAGGCGGCCAAGACGAAGGCCGCCTTGTCGGGATGGGCCGCGGCATGGATCGAGGGATGCATGTCAGGCCGCCAGCGAATTCGCCGGCGCGCGCTCCAGGATCAGGTCGGCGGCCTTTTCGGCGATCATGATGGTCGGGGCGTTGGTATTGCCCGAGACCAGCCGGGGCATGACCGAGGCGTCCACCACCCGCAGGCCCTCGACGCCGATCACCCTAAGGCTCGGATCGACCACGGCGGCGGGCCCGTGGCCCATCTGACAGGTTCCCACCGGGTGATAGATGGTGGTGCCAGCCGCCCGCGCGTATTCCAGCAACATGGCGTCGGTCTCGAACCCCGGCCCCGGCATCATCTCGTGATCGATATAGGGGCTGAGGGCCGGCTGGCCGGCGATGGCGCGGGCCCATTTGAGCGACGCCGTCGCCACCTCCTGGTCCAGGGGATCGCTGAGGTAGTTGGGCGCGATCGCCGGATGGACCGTCCCGTCTGGCGAGACGATGCGGATGTGGCCGCGGCTTTCCGGGCGAAGCTGGCAGGGGGCGATGGTGAGGCCTGGCTGATCCTCCAGTTCCATCTTGCCTTCCAGGGTGTATTTTTCCATGTCGCTGGTGGCCGGCAGGATGTGGAACTGGATGTCCGGGCCGGAAAGGTCGGGGCGCGATTTGCAGAAGGCGGCGATGTGGGCCGCCGACAGGGTCAGCAGGCCCTTGCGCCGGAAGAGGTATTTCAGTGTCTCGCCCAGGAACCGCGCGCCGCGGGTGAGCTCGTTCACCGACACCACCCCGGCCTTGAGCCGCCAGGTGGCCAGGATGACGTAGTGATCCTGCAGGTTTTCGCCGACGCCCGGCCGGTCGGCGACCACCGGCACGCCATGCTCGGCGAGCAGGGTCGCCGGCCCCACGCCCGAGAGTTGCAGGAGCTGGGGCGAATTGACCGCGCCGCCGCAGAGGATCACCTCCCGCGCCGCTTTCGCCGATTTGCGCTCCCCGCCCTGCAGGAACTCGACGCCCGCCGCCTTCTTGCCCTCGAACACCACGCGGGTGGTCAGGGCGCGGGTCTCCACCCGCAGGTTGGCCCGCTTCATGGCGGGATGCAGATAGGCCACCGCCGCCGAGCACCGCTGGCCGTTCCTGACCGTCAGTTGGTACCAGGCGACCCCCTCCTGATCGGCCCCGTTGACGTCGGGATTGCGCGGAATGCCGGCCTCGACGCAGGCCTCGATCACCGCGTCGGAAACCGGGTGGCCTTCGGTGACGTCCGAGACATTCAGGGGCCCGCCCACCGCGTGGTGCTCGCCGGCGCCGCGCTCCTGGTGCTCGGCGCGCAGGAAATAGGGCCGCACATCGTCCCACCCCCAGCCCTCGCAGCCGAGCTGGCGCCAGCCGTCGTAGTCGGCGTGCTGGCCGCGAACGTAGAGCAGGCCGTTGATCGACGACGAACCGCCCAGCACCTTGCCGCGCGGCCACACGTGAGAACGCCCGCCGGTGCCCGGATCGGGCTCCGTGGCATAGAGCCAGTTGACCTTGGGGTCCTTGAGCGTCCGCGAATAGCCCACCGGCACGTGGATCATCAGGTTGGACATGAACTGCCCCGGCTCCCGCGTCGGCCGGTCGTCGCCCCCCGCCTCCAGCAGCAGCACCCGCGTC
>JBBRQW010000008.1:0-53378 GCA_038225765.1 Caulobacterales bacterium
ATGGTGTCCGCGGCGGCGCAATCGACAGCCTGTTTGAGATCGCCGTTGGCGGCCTGTTCGAGCATGTAGCCCTTGCCGTCCTGGCAGGCCGCCTCGTAGATCAGCAGGCCCGACGCGGTGGCCCCGACGAAGGCCCGGTCCTTGATCGCGCATGCCTTGCCCGACTTGGCCACCAATTGATCGACCACCGCCAACTGTGTAGCCCGGTCGGTGAGTTTGCAGGCCTCGTTGCTGTCTGGCGGATAACCGGCGCAGGGGTTCATCACCACCGGCTTGTCCAGGCGAGGCGGCGCGGAAATCTCCAGAATATAGCCGCCGCCGCCCTCGCGGCAGACGAGCTCGAAGACGGTGTTGGTGGGCGACTGGCCCAAGGCGCGGACCTTGGTGGGCGTACAGGTCTTGCCGGCCTTGGCGATGTAGGGCGCGAGACCGGCGTTGGGATCGCTGTTGCCGGGCAGGAGGCATTGGATATTGCTGGGCTTGCCATCGGGGCCCGGTTCGGCCGTCTGCGCGCAGGTGAACGCCTGGGGCGCGGCGTCGCCGGCCTGCTCGACGACGACACCCTCATTGCCGGTGCACGCCAGTTCGTAGAGAGAAAGTTTGCCTTTGGTCTTGGGATCCTTGCCCTCGCCGATCAGGCGGGCGTCGGCCAGCTTGCAATCGAGACCAGCCGCCGAGATCAGACCCGGCGCGGCGGCCATGCCCTTGTCGCGCTGGTCCTTGGTGATGGCCGCCGCCGGCGCCGCCTTGGCCGCCGCGTGGGCCGCCGCAAGAGGCGAGAAGGCGGCCGCGAACAGGGCCGCCGCAACACCAAGACCGATCGGCCTCATGGCGAAATCTCCCAAGTGTCGTTGTTCTCCATCGGTCCAATGCCCGCGCCGCGCCGCGCGGTCAAGATCGCCGCCCCGCGCCGCGCCGCCAAGATCCAAGCTTGGCTTGCGGCGATCAAGGCGCGACAAGACTGTTCGCGGGCCTTAGAGCCTGGCGACAACCAAAGGGACACCGCGCCGATGACCGACCGTATCGTCTCGCCCTTCGGGGCCTTCACGCCCGCCCGCGAGGTGGTCGCCGGCCACGATCTGCACGGCGTGAGCGCCGTGGTCACCGGCGCCGCCGGCGGTATCGGCGTCGAGACGGCGCGGGCTCTGGCCGAGGCGGGCGCGGCGGTCACCCTGGCGGTGCGCGACCGCGCCGCCGGGGAAGCGGCGGCGGCCGACATCAACAAAACCGCGACCGGCGGCAAGGCGAGCGTCGGGCCGCTCGATCTGGCCGATCTCGCCTCGGTGCGCGCCTTCGCCGACGAACGGGGGGCCGCGCCGCTGCACATTCTCATCAACAACGCCGGGGTCATGGCCTGCCCGCTCAGCTACACCGCCGACGATCTGGAGATGCAGATCGGGACCAACCACTTCGGCCACTACCTCCTGGCCGCCCTCCTCGCCCCCGCCCTTCGCCAAGGCGCCGGCCGCCAGGGCCGCGCCGCGCGGGTGGTGTCGCTGAGCTCCATCGGCCATCGCCGAAGCGCGGTGAATTTCGACGACCCCCACTACCGCCGGCGCCCCTACGACAAATGGGAAGCCTACGGCCAGTCCAAGACCGCCAACGCCCTCTTCGCGGTCGGCTTCAACGCGCGCTTCAAGGAACACGGCGTCACCGCCAACGCGGTCATGCCCGGCGGCATCATGACACCCCTGCAGCGCCACCTGCCCCGCGAGGAGATGATCGCCTTCGGCTGGATGGACGAGAGCGGCAAGGTGGCGGCGGGGTTCAAGACCCCCGAGCAGGGGGCCTCGACCAGCGTGTGGGCGGCGGTCGGCGACGAACTGGAAGGAATCGGCGGCCTCTATCTGGAGGACTGCGCCCAGGCCGCGCCGTTCACCCCGGAAATCCCCTTCCGGGGCGTCATGCCCCACGCCCTCGACCCGGAGGCGGCCGACCGGCTGTGGGCCCTTTCCGAAAAAACCACGGGAGCCCGGCCATGAGCCTTTCCGGCAAGACCCTGTTCGTCACCGGCGCCTCGCGCGGCATCGGCCTGGCCATCGCCCTGCGCGCGGCGCGGGACGGGGCCAATATCGCCGTCGCCGCCAAGACCGCCGAGCCGCACAAGCATCTGCCCGGCACCATCCACACCGCCGCCCAGGAGATCGAGGAGGCCGGCGGCAAGGCCCTGCCCCTCGTCGTCGATGTGCGCGACGAGGCGAGCGTCAACGCGGCGGTGGAAAAGACCGTGGCGGCGTTCGGCGGCATCGATATCTGCGTCAACAACGCCTCGGCCATCCAGCTCACCGGCACCCTGGCCACCGACATGAAGCGCTACGACCTGATGCAGCAGATCAACCAGCGCGGCACGTTCCTGACCTCCAGGGCCTGCATTCCGCATTTGAAGCGCGCCGCCAACCCCCACGTCCTGATGCTCTCGCCGCCGCTGGACATGAGCCCGCGCTGGTTCGCCCCGCACGTCGCCTACACCATGGCCAAGTTCGGCATGAGCCTGTGCGTCCTGGGCATGGCCGAGGAGTTCCGTCCCGACGGGATCGCCTTCAACGCCCTGTGGCCGCGCACCGGCATCGCCACCGCCGCCATCCGCTTCGCCCTGGCCGGCGACGAGGGTCTCAAGAGCTGCCGCACGGTGGAGATCATGGCCGACGCCGCCCACGCCATCTTCGAAAAGCCGGCTCGCGCCTTCACCGGCAACTTCCTGATCGACGATACCTTCCTCTACGGCGAAGGGGTGCGCGACTTCGAACAGTACCGCGTCGATCCGACCCGCGCCCTGATGCCCGATTTCTTCGTCCCCGCCGACATTCCGCCGCCGCCAGGCGTGGAGGTCGGCGCGTGACCGGCCTCGCCATCCGAGGCGCCGCCCCGGCCGACGCCGGCCTGATCCTCACCTTCATCCGCGAACTGGCGGAGTACGAGCGTCTCACCGGCGAGGTGAAGATCAGCGAAGACAATATCCGCCAGCTCCTCTTCGGGGCCACGCCGCACGCCTTTTGCGAAATCGCCGAACTGGGCGGTGAGCCGGTGGGTTTCGCCCTGTGGTTCTACAGCGTCTCGACCTTCGAGGGTCATCGCGGCCTTTACCTGGAAGACCTCTACGTGCGTCCCGCCGCGCGCGGGGCCGGAGCCGGCCTGGCCCTCATGGCCCATTTGGCCCGGCGCTGCGCCGATGAAGGCCTGGCCCGGATGGAATGGGCCGTCCTCGACTGGAACACCCTGGCCGGCGAGTTCTACGACCGGCTCGGCGCGACGGCCAAGACCGAATGGATCACCCGCAAGCTGACCGGCGAAGCGCTGGCGCGGCTCGGGGCCATTCCATGATCGGGAGCGCGGGCTTCCAGCCCGCACCCTAAAAAACAAGAGCGGGCCGGAAGCCCGCGCACCAAGGGTCAGCCTCCGGCGGATGGCGCCGCTCTCTTGCCTCCCGCCCCGAACCCGCCGATAGTCTTTTCAGGCGGTCCTCCCTTCGCCGGGGGGCCAAGAGGGAACGCGGCGCGGGCGCCATCGCCCAAATCCGCGGCTGTGCCCGCAACTGTGAGCGGCGAGAGCGCGTCCGCGATCCGTCCCATTTCTAAAAAAGGGGGCGGCGCCACTGGGAAACCGGGAAGGCGGCAGGCGCGTTCGACGACCCGCGAGCCAGGAGACCTGCCGCCGCGTCGCTCGTCCGGGGCCCGGGTCAGGCCGTCGGCGTGGGAGGCGCATCGTTCTCTCCTTTCAGCGACTTCGTCGGCCGGCGCGCCGACCCTGTCGCTGACCGCCGCGCGGCGCCGCGCGCGGCCAAGGAGACAAGGCCCATGCGCGCGCTTCTGGTTCTGGCACCCCTTCTGGCCGGCCCGGCGCTCGCCGATCCGCCGACTCCGGTGGGCGAAGTGATCGTCACCGCCGCCCGCCTGCCCACCGCGCTCGCCGACGCCCCCGACGCGCATGTCATCGACGCGGCGGAGATCGAGCTTCGCCAGGCGAGCTTCGCCGCCGACGTCCTGCGCCTCATCCCCGGCCTGGCGGTGAGCGACAACGGCGCCTTCGGCGGCGTCACCGGGGTGCGCATCCGCGGCGCCTCGGCCGACAAGACCCTGGTGGTCGTCGACGGGGTGGTCCAGAACGACGCCTCCCAGCCGGCCGGCGGCTACGATTTCGGCGCCCTCGACCTGGCCGACATCGCGCGCATCGAGGTGCTGTCGGGGCCGCAGGGTTCGCTGTGGGGTTCCGACGCCATCGGCGGGGTGATCGCGCTCACCACCCGCGAGGAAAGCGGCTGGCGCGCCGCCCTGGAAGGCGGTTCGCTCTCCACCACGCGGGGGTCGGCGGGGTGGGGAGTCAGCCGGCCGGACTGGGCGTTGGGCGCCTCGGTCTCTGCCTTCACCACCGGCGGGGTTTCCAAGGCCGACGGCTTTCCCGAACGCGACCCGTTTTACGAGTGGACGGCGGGCCTGGGCGGGCGGGTGACCCTTTCCCCCGCCCTCAACCTGGACGGGCGGGTGCGTTACGAGAATTCCCACGTCGATATCGACGGCTATGCGCCGCCGAATTTCACCTTCGGCGACACCGCCGAATACGCCGCGTCGCGGTCGTGGACCGGTTCGGCGCGGGGGACCCTGGCCGGGCCGTGGGGATTCACCCAGAGCCTTCTGCTGGCCGGCTACGATCTCGACCGCGCCTCCCTGGGCGGAGCCTTTCCTTCCGGCTACCGCGCCGACCGGGGCGATATTCGCTGGATGGCGCAAAAGGGGGCGCCGGGCGATCCGTTCGGCCTGGCGTTGGGGGTCGAGCGCGACGCGACCCACGCCACCCTTAGCGACGGCTCGGGGGCCAGCCTCGGCGACACCTCGGCCTTCGCGGTGGCCAGGGCGCGGCCGGTCCGGCCCCTCACCCTCACCGCCAGCCTGCGCTACGACGCCCCCGACACCTTCGCCGGGCGAGGGACGGCGCGGGCCGGTGGGACCTACGAGCTTGGGGCCGGGTTCGCGCTCACCGGCGACTGGGGCCAGGGGTTCAAGACCCCGACGATCAGCCAGATCGCCTGCGATTTCTGCTTCCCGCCCGGCCCGTCGGTGGGCCTGAAGCCGGAGGTCGCCGAGGGGTGGGACCTGGGCCTGCGCCGGCGAAGCGCCGACGGGCGCCTGGACGCGTCGGTCACCTATTTTCGCCTGGCGGTGCGCGACCAGATCAGCTTCGGGACCGGCCGCTACGTCAATATCGACCGCACCCTTTCCACCGGCGTCGAGGCGGATATGGCCGCGCGGTTGAGCCGGGCCTTCACCGTCGAAGCCTCCTACGCCCACACCGACGCCATCGACCAATCCACCGGCGCGGCCCTGCCCCGTGTTCCCAAGAACGCCGGTTCGGTGAGCCTGCTGTGGTCCGGCGCGCGCCTGAGCGGCGCCTTCACCGTGCGCGCCGAAGGCGACCAGGCCGATATCGATCCCAACACCTTCCTTCCCGCCGAGCGTCCGGGCCTGGTGCTGGCCGACATCGCCTGCGGCTGGCGCCTCACGCCCCATGTCGAACTCACCGCCCGCGTCAACAACCTCGCCGACCGGCTGTATCAGGAGACCCTGGGATTTGGCGAGCCGGGGCGGATGGTGCTGGTGGGGGTGCGGGTGAGAGACTAGAGCCGGCTACGGCTTCATCTACGGCGCCTTGGAAACTTGGATCCCTGGAAACACGCGCCCAGTGGCGATGGGCAAGCAATATATTGGCCGTGGAATAAAATGCCGGGGCGACCGGTCTCAATAAAATTGGTCGAAAAACAAACCCCGCGAGGCAGGTAACCGGCATGACGCAAATTCATTGGAAATCACCGATCGACGCCGATTTCAACGTCGCCGCCGATTGGTCCGCCGACACCGTGCCCGGGGCCGCGGATGACGCCATTATCGATGCGCCGGGGTTGGGGCGCTATACGGTCACCGCCTCGACCAGCGAGACGGTCCACAGCCTCCAGACCGCCAAAGCGGCCACGGTGTCGATCACCGGCGGCACGTTCACCGCCGCCGCCGGGACGGGGTCGGGCGCCAATCGCGGCGCCATCGTCATCGGCGACAACACGACCTTCGCGGGCGCCGGGACCATCAGAAACGGCGGCGCGATCGATCTGAACAGCGGCGGGAACCTCACCAGATTATCCCTGAGCGCCTTCACCACCTTGAGGGGCGGCGGCCATGTCACTTTGAGCGACAGCGCGAACAACTTCATTTCCGGCATCAAAGGATCAAGCGCCCCCTTCCTGATCAACATCGACAACGCCATCTCCGGCGCGGGCTTCCTGTTCGGAAGCATGGTCAACCGGGCCAAGGGGGTCGTCAACGCCACCGGGACCAACAATGCGCTGGTCATCGACGCCACCGGTGGGACGGTGACCAACGCCGGCCTGATCGAGTCCACCGGCGCGGGCGGGCTCGTCGTTGGATTCGCGATCGTCGCCAATACCGGCCGGATCGCGATCGCCGGCCTGGGGGGCCTTACCCTGAAAGGCGCGACCATCGACGATACCAAGGGCGGCACGCTCGATCCCGGTCGGATTCTCACCCTTGAAAACAGCGCCATCGTGGGCGGCTCGCTGACCCTGGCGACCGGCGGGGTGATCACCGCCAGTGGCGCCGACGACCTGGCCACGAGCCTGACCAATCACGGCGCGATCGACATCCACGGTTCCTTCGACACCGGCGGGAACAGTAGCCTGACGCTACATGGCATGGTGGCCAACACCGGTTCGATCAACCTGGCCAACACCCTTGACTTCGCCGACCTGGTGGTGGGCACGGGCGGCGTCACCCTGACCGGCGGCGGGAAGGTGACCTTGAGCGAAAACCCCCGCAATCTCATTCTGGGCGGGGCGGGAGACACCCTCACCAATGTCGACAACACCATTTCAGGGGCGGGCGTCATCGGCGACGAGACAGGGATCGGGACGTTCATCCTGGTCAACCAAGCCGCCGGCGTCATCGACGCCAAAGGCCCGGTCCGCCTGATCATCGACACCGGGGCCAACACCATCGCCAACGCCGGCGTCATCGAAGCCGCCGGCCGGGGCGGCGGGCTCCTTCTCAGCGCCATCGACAACACCGGCGTGCTGGAGGCGGCCGGCGGCGACCTCACCGTCACCGGGGCGGTGACCGGGAAGGGATCGGCCACCATCAACGGCGCAACCCTCGCCTTCGGCTCGAGCTTCACTCAAAACGTCACCTTCGGGAGCGCGGGCGGCGCCCTGGAGCTGGCCCAGTCGCAAGGCTATTTTGGCAAGGTGAGGGGCTTCTCCCTCACCGGCGGGACCTCCCTGGACCTCACCGATATCGACTTCGCCGGCGCCGATGAGGCCACCTTCAAGGGCACGACCACCTCCGGGGTGCTCACCGTCACCGATGGAACCCACTCCGCCCACATCAAGCTCATCGGCGACTATACGGGCGGGACCTTCGTCGCCGCCGACGACGGCCACGGCGGCGTCACCATCGTCGATACCCACGTTGGCGTCGGCGCGGGCGTCTCTCCGCCGCATGCCGCCGCCGCCGCCCGCCACCAGTTCGTCGCCGCCATGGCCGGGCTCGGGGCGAGCGGGGCCGGCGCCCTCGAGGCTGGCGCGGCGTGGCGCCATGTCGCCGCGGTCAGCCTGATCGCGACGGGCGCGCACACCGCCTGAGGTGTCGCCTTGATCCGCGACGAATAATGGGTGTCCCCATGCGACTGAACCAGGTCACCGTCACCCTGCCGGATCTGGACGCCGGTTGGGACTTCTATCGCGGCCTTGGACTGATTCCGATCGTCGATGCGCGGCCCCGCTACGCGCGGTTCCAATGCCCGGACGGCGACAGCACCTTTTCGCTTCACCAGGGCGAGGCCAGGGCCCTTGGAACGACCGTCTATTTCGAATGCGACGACCTCGACGATCGGGTCGCGGCGCTCAAGGTCGCCGGCTTTGTGTTCGCGGCCGAACCGGAGGACAAGGCGTGGCTTTGGCGCGAGGCCGAATTGTTCGACCCCGGCGGCAATCGTGTGCTGCTTTGTCGCGCTGGCGAGAACCGGTTAAATCCGCCATGGCGCCTTCAGGCGGACGCGGGCTCGGAAATATAAACGGGACACTCCAGCCGCGGGCGTCGCGTCATCCTAGAACGCGCGGGTAGATGTGGATAAGCCGCCTCAAGGCCATGGTTCTTTCACCGCTGAAACGGCGATCGACATGGCGACGCGGCATCAGGACAAAAGGAAGTCGTGAAGGCGCCTGCCGACGCGCCGACCCGTGAGAACGTCCTCGTGGCGCCGGCCACCTCTGCGCGAGGTGCTGATCCTGCGGGAAGTCGAGGAACTGAGTTATCGCCAGATCGCCGAAATCACCGGCGCTCCGATCGGCTCGGTGATGTCGCGCTTGGCCCGCGCCCGCGCCCGCCTTAGCGACGCATGGCGCACCGCAAACCGGGACTGAACACCTAGGAACGGGCGGCGAACGCCTGCTGGAACTGGCCCAGTTCGGTCGCGTCGATGTCGGAGACGGCCCAGAACTCCAGGCCGCCGCGCTTCCATTCGATCAGGCTATAGCCGTCGCGCCTGCCCGTCCGGGTCGCCAGGAGGCCGGGTCCTTTGGCCGGCCAGACGAACACGTTGATGGTGTGCAACCGTCGGTGGTAGACGATCGCCGGCACGACCTTCCCCTCGACATAGTCCAGCCTGCCGCCGGCGAGCGGGAAGCCCTCGTCCGCGAGTTCCGGAACCGGGGGCGCGAAGTTTATCCTGCCGTTGAACCAGGGTTTCACCACGTGCTTGCTGGAGGTCTCGATATCGGTCAGATGATGGGCCAGAAGCGACCTGACGTGGCTGGCCACGAGTTGGCTCTGCACCTGCGAGTCGCCAAACGTCGGCGCCACGGCCAAAATCGCCAGGCCCGCGGCCATGGCGCTGATCGCGCCGCTCGCCGCCCAAGGCGCGATCTTCCGCGACCGGGGACGCGCCGGCGCCACGGTCGCTTGCTTCAACGACGCCTCGATGCGCCCGCGCAGGCCAGGCGGGGCGCGGTAGGCGACGCCGACGGCCGCGATCGCTTCCCGCAACCGCCGCTGGCGAAGCAGTTCCGCGTGGCATGCCTCGCAGGCCTTGAGATGTTCCTCGCAGGCCAGCGCGTTGGCGGCGTCGAGTTCGCCGTCAAGCAGGCCATGAAGCAGCATCGTCCGATCGGGACAGGCGATCATGACTGTGCCTCCGCTCCTTTCGCGACGCCCCGCGGCTCCCGTTCGGGGATGAGGAGGTCGCAGAGCATCTGGCGCGCGCGGGCCAGCCGCGACATCACCGTTCCAATGGGCGCGCCGGTCAGCAGGGCGATTTCCTTGTAGGACATTTCTTCCATCTCGCGCAGGACGAGCGTCTCGCGGAAGGGTTCAGGAAGGGTCTCGATGACGGCGCGCACCGTCTGGGCCTCTCGGCGGCGCAGCAGAGTCTGTTCGGGCGTGTCCTGATCGGGATCGGCCACATTGGCGAGGGCCAACGCTTCCCGCTCGGGCAGCGCCCCCTCCTCGACCAGGACCCTGGCCGCGTTCCTTTCCGCGGCCGCCCAGTCGAGAAAACAGTTGCGCACGATCGCGAAAAGCCACGCCTTGGGCGCGCCGTCGCGAAGGGCCGAAAAGGCGCGGAAGGCGCGCAGGAAGGCGTCCTGCACGATGTCCTCGGCGGCGACCGGATCGCGGGCCAGATAGCGGGCCAGATTGTAGGCGCCGTCCATGTGCGGAAGAATGACTTCGCGAAACCGCCGCGACTGCTCGCCGGTCAAACCACCTTCACCCGCCGCCGCGCCGGGCGAAGACGAGGCATTGGCCGCCGACAGGGTGTCGCGCGGCGCCTCGCTGCTGAACGCGAGGTGCGGCCTGAAAAAGGGTTTGCGCTCGGTCATCGCCCGTTGAATCCGCATCGGTTCGATGGTGGCTAGGACGCCTTCACCACGACCTTGCCCACCATATGGGGATGGAGCGAACAGAAATAGGCGTATTCGCCGGGCCTGGTGAAGGTGAAGGAGAACGTTTCGTCGGTGTCCATGACGTGGGATTTGAACGCCCTGTCGGCCGCGACGACGGTGTGGGGGATGTCGTCCCGATTGACCCAGGTGACCGTCGCGCCGACGCCGACCGTGAGGGTCGTGGGGCCGAAGGTGAAGTTGTCGATCTTGACGGTCGGCCCCGCCGGCGCGGGCGTGGCGGCGAATGCAGGCGTCTGGGCCACGGCGACGGCGACGGCGGCGAGAGCGCCCGCGCCGAGCGCGAGCGTGACGACAAGCGTTGGAAAACGACGTTTTGACATGGAATTTCTCTTTCGTTTTGTTCAATTTCAAGGATGGGGTCAGGACGCGAGCGTCGCATCGATGAGGGCGATGGCTTTGCGACCGCGCACGAAGGTGGCCGTGGTGACGCCCAACATGCCGTGAAGCTGCTCGGTGGGCACCTTCAGGGGGCCGGGCGACGGCGCGGTTCCTCCCACGGGTTGCGGGAAGGCGGTGGAGCGGGCGGTGTGGAAGGCAATGTTTCCCTCCACCTTCTGGGTGATCTGGTGGATGTGGCCGTTCAGGACCGTCACCGAGCCGAAGCGGCCCAGATAAGCCAGCGCCCGCGCGGCGTCATCGGTCCCCCAGCCCCACTCGGCATAGACGGTCCATAGGGGAATGTGGGCGAACACGACGATCGGGGTCGAGGACGATCGGCCGGCGAGGTCCCTTTTGAGCCAATCGAGCTGATCGGCGCCAAGGTTGCCCATGCCACCGGCCTTGAGATTCACCACATTGACCAGGGCGATGAAATGCACGCCCTTGTGGTCAAAGCTGTGCCAGCCCGCGCCGAGCGATCCCTGGCCGTAGCGGGCCAGGTAGGCTTTGCCGTTCCCGTCATCGAGCATGTCGTGCTCGCCCGGAACGTGAAACACGGTGAGGCCGGCTTCCTTGACGATCTGGTCGGCGTCGTCGAACTCCTGGTCGCGTGAAAGCTGGCTGATGTCGCCGGTATGGATGATGAAGTCGGGCTTGACCGGCATGGCGATGATCTTGGCGACCGCCTCGCGATAGGTGGCCCGCGCATCGGGGTTGGCCGGCTTGGCGAAGCCGACGTGGCTGTCGCTGATCTGCAGGAAGGTGAAGCCTTTCGCCCCGCCGGGCGCGGCCAGCGCCTGCTCCAGGCTGATCGAGCTGGCGAGGCCCCCGCTCACCGTCCACAACGCGCCTGTTCCGGCCCACGCCATGCACTTCAGAAATCCGCGGCGGTCCTGGCCGTCGCCATCGTGTTCGCTCATCGGAAGGTTCCTTCAGTCGATGCGTCTGACGGCTAGACTTGAGGACGCTGGGTTTTATTCCCGGCTTGTGAGATCGATCGGTGGGGAGGCGCCGAAAAGGCCGCTGGCGAGAAAGTTCGAGGGGGCGCTGACGGGGGGCACCAGCGCCCCCTCGATCCCCGGCGCCGTTCCGGGGGTGGAACAACAACGCATCGCCGAGGGAGTTCGGCGGCGCGTTCGCGCCGGGGCGAACGGAGGCCAATGCGAAGCCTCCAACACGATGACTCATCGACCGGCCGATTTATTCCCGGATTTCAGAATCTGACCGGCCAGGCCCGCGCGAGGCCGTTCGACCTCATGCGCCCACCTCGGGCGATCTTGCTCCGGGGCGGCGTTCGCCGGGCGTTATTGGCGGGAATAATTCTGCTTGCGCCCAGGTCTGATGATAAGAGCCGTATCGTCCGACCCCAACAATAGGCGGGCCCACGGCGCAAGCTAAGAGGCCCGAATGTCCAGTGGAAAGCCGATCCGCCGCCTGACGCCTCCCCCGAGGGGGGTCGGCCCCCGACGGTTCGACGTGGTGACGATCGCCCTGCACTGGACGACGGTCGCCTTGATCGTCGGCATGTTCGCCAGCGGCTTGAGCGTGGGGCTCGCGACCGATCGCGAGCAGGAAGAGGCCCTTCTTTATCTGCACCGTTCTCTTGGGGTGGTGATCTGGGTCACCGCCTTCTGCCGGGTCATCTGGCGGCTGCGCTTCGCCTTCATCCCCGCGCTTCCGTCGGCCATGCCCAAGATTCAGCGACACCTCGCCAAACTGAGCGAGTTCGGCCTCTACGCCCTCCTGCTCATCCAACCCCTGACGGGCCTCGCGCAAAGCCTGGCCCGCGGGCGCCCTTTCCCCTTGCTCGCCTGGAAGGCGCCCGCGGTCATGGCCAGGAACAAGGCCCTCACCCACCTCTTTCACGGAATCCACGATCTCTCGGCCTGGGCGCTCCTTGGTCTCATCGGACTGCATATCCTGGCGGCGCTGTTTCATCGCTTCATCGTGAAAGACGAAGTGTTTGGGTCGATGGCGCCTTGGAAACCTTCGACCCGTGCAAACGCCCACCCAATAACCCTTGACCAAATGGGCCTATGACCCTCTGGAGGAAGGTTCGGCTGGCTTCGGTGAAGTTTGCAGCCGGCCGAGAAATTCCCGGCAAGGTCACAATGGCGATGAGCGCGGCAGGCCCCAGAGATTGCCCCGTCATAACAACCGAGCGGCTGACGCTGCGGCCGCACCTGCTCGCCGACTTCGAAGACAGTCTCGCCATGTGGGCGGACCCGGCCGTGGTCAGGTATGTCGGCGGCGAGCCATCTTCGCCGGAAGAAGCCTGGAGCCGTCTTCTGCGCTACGCCGGGCTGTGGGCCCCTTCTCGGCTACGGATACTGGCGCCTGCGCGAAACGGTTTCCGCCCGGTTTGTAGGCGAAGCCGGTCTCGCGGATTTCAGGAGGGCGATCGCCCCCGATCTGGGCGGATCGCCTGAAAGCGGTTGGGTTCTCGCCAGCTGGGCCCACGGGCGCGGTTACGCTTCGGAGGCCATGCGGGCTATTCTTGCCTGGGCGGACCGCAATCTTGAAACGAAGAGAACCGTCTGCATGATTGATCCTGAGAATGAGGCTTCGATCCGCCTGTCTCAAAAGCTTGGCTATCGGGAATTTGACCGCCGACTCTATAAGAACCGGTGTTGCATTCTCTTTGAGCGAGAAGCCACCGCCCATTCGACCTAAGCGGCCGGGGCGCCGAGGCGAACCCGCCTTCGCGCCCTGGTGACGATTCAATATCGACTTGGCGTGTTCTAGGCCGCCGCCCACCGGCGAGGATCGAGGGCCTCCGGGTCTTCCAGGGCCATGTTGTCCCAATCGAGGTCGGGCGGGGGGCTGGCGGCGGCGGCGGCGACGGCGGAGAGTTCGGCGGCGGTGGCGGCGCCGACGATCACCACGTTGGCCTCGGGCCGCGACAGGGCAAACCCGAGAGCCGCCTGCAGGGGGTCGCTGCGGCCCTCGGCGATCATCCGGCGGGCCCGCGAAAGTCGGCTGACCGAGGCGGCGCCGAGGTGGCTGGGCGCGCGATCGGGCGGCAGGAAGAGCAGGCCGTTCAGGAAGATCGACCGCAGATGCACCTCGACACCCAGATCGCGCACGGCGGCGAGGCTGCCGTCCACCAGCAGCCGCTGATCCAGGAGACTGGCCGGGGCCTGGATGAGATCGGGTTGAAAGCGCCGGGCCAGGCCAAGCGGATCGTCGGAGGCGTAGGCCGAAATGCCCACCCGCGCGAACAGGCCGTCATCGCGCAGCGCCTTCAGGCAGTCCCACCAGGCCCCCCCGTATGGAGAGAAAAGGTCGCCGGCCGATTGAACCATGATGGCGTCGGCGTGGGTGAGGCCCAGACGGGCGAGGCAGGCGCGCGCCTCGGCTTCCACATAAAGAGGGCCGCGGTCGCCCCGCGCCGCCTTGACGGTCACCCGAAACGGCGCCGGCCTGGGCATGATCGCGCCCAGGATCCCCTCGCCGTGGGTCGAGGCCGCGCCGGTGTCCAGGACGCCGATCCCGGCCTGGGCGGCGACGGCGAGGATCTCGCGCACCTCCGATTGGGGCGCGCGCCCCCGCGTCGGCGCGGCGCCGTCCAGGCCGAATTGGGCGGCGCCGAGCCCGAGTTTCGAGATCAGTGGGTGCATGTCGAGGGGCGCCGTCCGCGATTGCCGTGATAACCTGCGCGGCGATAGTGGACGCCAGAGCGTAAAGAAGCCGTATCGACCGCCTTGAGGGATTGTTAACCTGACCCCGCCGAGCGAAACCCTGCCGCCCTGGCCGCTGTTCGGCCTCGCCGCCGATGCCCGTCCCGCATTGCGCATGGCCGCCGAGGCCGGGCGGCCGGCGGCGCTCGCCACCATTGTCGCCTTGAGCGGCGGCGGCCCCAGGCCGATAGGAACCCAGATGGTCATCGCCGAAGGCGCGCTGAGCGGCTTTCTCTCCGGCGGCTGCCTGGAGGCCGATGTGGCCGGCCACGCCGTCGGGGTTGTGGAGAGCGGCGCGGCGCGGCGGCTGATCTATGGCGAGGGCAGCCCCTGGCCCGACATCCGCCTGCTCTGCGGCGCGCGCGTCGAAATCCAGCTCGAGCGCATCGCGCCCGGCGACGAGGCGGCGCGGCGCCTGTTGGCGCTCGCCGCGGCGCGCGTCCCCGCCGTTTGGCTAAGCGATGGCGAGCGGCGGCTCTGCGCGCCCCTGGCCGAAGATCCCGTGCCCTGGCCAGGCGCTTTTCGCGGGGTCTACGAGCCGGCACCGCGCCTGATCGTCCTAGGAGCCGATCCCACCGCCCTGGCCATAGCGGCCTTGGGCGCCCAGGCCGGCTGCGAGACGACCCTCGTGCGGCCCAAGGGGCCACGGGAGCCACCCCCCCTCGCCGGTGTCGCCTATAGCCGCGACGAACCGGCGGCGGCGCTGGGCGCCATCGCCCTGGACGGCTGGACGGCGGTGGCGGTCGCCACCCACGACGCCGAACTCGACCATGCCGCCCTGGTGGCCGCCCTGCCCTCTTCGGCCTTCTACGTCGGCGCTCTGGGAGCGCGGCGGCGCCTGCCCGACCGCCTGGCCGGCCTGCGGCAAGCCGGCCTTTCGGACCGCGACCTCGGCCGCCTCCACGCCCCCATCGGCCTGGACATCGGCGGCAAGACGCCCTGGGAGGTGGCTATCGCGGTGATGGCCCAGATCACCGCCCTGCGCTACGAAGGGGCCGCGAAAGCCGGGGCCGGGCATCCGGCGGCCTTGGCCCGCGCCAGGGCGTCGGCGAAGCGGCCGATGTCGTAGACTTGAGGGTAGGCGGCGGTCGAGGCTCGGATCCACAGTCGCTTCGCGCCTTTGAGGTAGGCCGCCGGCAGGGCCACATCGCCCCCCGCCGGGTTGTCGATCCAGCCCCGCCGCGGGAAAAACCCGAGCGACTCGTCGTCGCGAAAGGCCTGCGAAACCGGGCGCGCCGGCCCGCCATCGACGCGGAAGGCGGCATGGGTGGTTTCCACGTCGCGACCGAGATGGAAAATGAGGGCGCCGCTTTTGAAATGGACGCGCTTGGCCGCCAGGGAACAGGTGACGGCGCCGGTGAAGGTGTCACGATCGACGCCGATCTCCCAGGGCGCCACGCGGATATAGCGATGGGTGACCTCCACCCGCTGGCGGGGATGGTTGAAAAAGGACGCCAGCGCCAAGGCGGCGATCACGGACATGGACGGCTCCCCCAATGTCTCCCTATCGGCCGCATATCAGCACTGCCATCCGTTCAGTTCAACCGCGCCAGCCGCAAGACCTCGATCGTCTCGCCCGCCTTCACCGCCGGCGCGCCGGCCGGCCGCCTCACCAGGGCGTCCGCGTCGGCGAAGACGCTCACCAGGGAGGAATCCTGATCGGCGAAGGGTTCGGCCAGGAGGGCGCCGTCGAGCGCGTGGCCGAGGCGGGCGCGCATCCAGTGTTCGCGCGAGCCGTTGGCCTCGACGGCCGTGGCGGCGCGGGCAGGCAGCAGCCGAAGGGCGGGGTCGGCCCCCAGCATCCCGGCCAGCAGCGGTTTGAGGAAGAGCTCCGCGCCGACCAGGGCCGAGGCGGGATTGCCGGCCAGGCCGAGCACCAGGGCGCCATCCGCCAGCACCCCGAACCAGGTAGGTTTTCCCGGTCGCACGGCCACGCTCTCGACGACGAGGCGCAGGCCGAGGCTGACCAGGGCCGGCTTGACCAGGTCGTGATCGCCCACCGAGGCGCCGCCGATGGTGACGATGAGATCGCAGGCCGCGCCCGCCACCGCCCGCGCCGTCGCGATCACGTCGTCGCCAACCGCCTTCTGGGCCAAGGGCTCACCGCCCCAAATGCGCGCCAGCGCCGCCAGGGCGGTGGTCCCGGAGTTGAAGATCTGAAACGGTCCAGGCGCGGCGCCCGGTTCGACGATCTCCTCGCCGGTGGAAAGTATGGCCACGCGGGGGCGGCGCGAGACGCGGACCTGGGCTTGTCCCGCCGCCGCCGCCAGCGACAGGCGCCAGGGATCCAGGCGTATCCCGGCGCGCAGAAGCCGATCGCCGGCGCGGAAATCCTGACCGGCGCCGCGCACATGGCGCGGGTGGGTCACCGCCGGTATGGCGACCTGTTCGCCGTCGCGCTCGGCGTCCTCCTGGATGATCACGGCGTCGGCGCCGGCCGGAACCGCCGCCCCGGTGAAGATGCGAACCGCCTCACCCGCGCCGACCGCGCCGGCGAAGCCATGACCGGCCGCGCTTTCGCCGACGATCCTCAGCCGGCCCGGGCCGTCGGCGGCGCGCACCGCCCAGCCGTCCATGGCCGAGGCGGCGAATGGCGGCTGGTCGCGGGAGGCGACGACATCCGCCGCCAGCACCCGCCCCAGGGCGTCGCTCAACAGAACGTCCTGGGTATCCAACGGCGCCACCCTCGCCAGCATCCGCGCCCTCGCCTCATCGACGCCGAGCAGCTTCACGGCGCCCGCCAGTCGCCCGAGGCGCCGCCGCTCTTCTCGATCAGCCGCACCGCCTCGATGGTCATGCCGCGCTCGGCGGCTTTCAGCATGTCGTAGATCGTCAGGCAGGCGACGGCGACGGCGGTGAGCGCCTCCATCTCCACGCCGGTGGGGCCGATGGTCTTGGCGCGGGCGGTAACGGCGAGGCCGTTCTCCGCCGCCTCGACGGTCACCTCGACCTTGGCCAGGGCGAGGGTGTGGCAGAGGGGGATCAGGTCGGCCGTACGCTTGGCGGCCATGACGCCGGCGATCCGCGCCACCGCGCCCACATCGCCCTTCTTGCCCGCTCCCGACAGGGCCAGGGCGCGGGTGGCCGGCGTCATCCGCACCAGGCCGCGCGCCACCGCCTCGCGCGCCGTCGCCGGCTTGGCCGACACATCGACCATGCGCGCCCGGCCCTTTTCGTCCAGGTGGGTGAGGCGGCTCATGTCTCGGCGAGCCTCGGCATCAGCTCGACCATGTTGCAGGGCCGATGGCGGCTGTCGAGCTGGGCGGCGATGACCTTGTCCCAGCCGTCGCGCACCGCGCCGTTGGAGCCGGGCAGGCAGAACACGAACACCCCGTCGATGAGGCCGGCCAGGGCGCGCGACTGCAGAGTCGAGAGGCCCACCGATTGATAGCTGACCAGATGGAAGATCACCGAAAATCCGTCGATGCGCTTGTCGAACAGCGGCTCGATCGCCTCGGGGGTCACGTCGCGGCCGGTGAGGCCGGTGCCGCCGGTGGTGACGATGGCGTCCACCGCGCCGGACGCCGTCCAGGCCCTGATCTGGGCGCGGATGGCCTGAATGTCGTCGGCGACGATGGCGCGATCGGCCAGAACATGGCCGGCCCCGGTCACCCGCTCCGCCAACAGATGCCCCGAAGTGTCGCTCTCTTCGTCGCGGGTGTCGGAAATGGTGAGGACGGCGATACGTATGGGGTGAAGGGCCGCGCCTTCGTCGATGCGGCCGCCAGGGGCGAGGGTCGGGTTCATGGCGGGTCGTCTCCTTGCGCGGCGCCCCACCGTCCGACATCCGCCAGATCCCGGGCCGTGGGTTCGACCCAGCGCGCGCCGGCGGGGCCGTATTCTTTTTTCCACAGGGGCGCGCGGGTTTTCAGATAGTCCATCAGATAATCGCAGGCTTCGAACGCCTCGCGTCTATGGGCGGCGGCGGTGAGCACCAGAACGATCGCCTCGCCCGCCGCGATCCGGCCCACCCGGTGGACGATCGCCACATCCTGCAGGGCGAAGCGGCCCGTGGCCTCCCGCGCGATCTTGCCGATTTCGGCCTCGGTGAAGCCGGGATAGGCTTGCAGTTCCAGGGGGGCGTCCTGGCCCGCCTCGCCGCGCGCGATGCCGACGAAGCTCGCCACCGCGCCGGTCGCCGCGCGACCCTGGCAAAAGCGGTTCAGCTCGGCGCCCGGATCGAAGGGCCGATCGGCGAGGGCAATCATCCGCCGCTCATGGCCGGCATGAAGGCCACCTCCGCACCGTCGCCAAGCGCGCAGTCGCCGCGCACCAGCACTCGGTTCACCGCCGCCTGGACGCCCGGCGCCTCCAAGGCGGCGGCGAGATCCAGGCGGTCGGCGACGATCAGCGCCTTCAGGGCGGCCAGGGTCGGCGGCGCCGGCTCGTAGAGCCGCTCGCGCCAGCCGGCCACGTCGCGCAGCCGCCCGAACAGCAGGACCTTGGCCATCTCAGCCGCCGGTGGCGGACATATGACGCGACACCGACGGCGCCGCGCCGCGGTCGATGCGGAAATCGTGGCCCTTGGGTTTCGAGTCGACGCCCCCCCTTATGACGGCGGCGAGCTCGCCGTCGCTCGCGCCCGAACGGAGCGCCGAGCGCAGGTCGGTGGCGTCCTCCTGGCCCAGGCAGGTATGCAGGGTCCCGGTGCAGGTCAGCCGCACACGGTTGCAGCTCTCGCAGAAATTGTGGCTGAGCGGCGTGATGAAGCCGAGCCGGCCGCCGGTTTCCGCCACCTCGACATAGCGGGCCGGCCCGCCGGTGGTCGCCGCCAGATCGCGCAGGGTCCAGAAGCTCTCCAGGTCGCGTCGCACCTCGGCAAGGGAGAGGAACTGGTCGGTGCGATCCTCGTCGATCTCGCCCATGGGCATGGTCTCGATGAGGGTGATGGCGCAGCCGCGGGCGTGCGCCCATCCGATGAGGGCCGGGATTTCCCCGGCGTTGTCCCTGGCCAAGGCCACGGTGTTGATCTTGACCTCCAGGCCCGCCGCCTGGGCGGCCGCGATCCCGGCCTGCACCTTGGCCAGATCGCCGCCGCGGGTGAGACGCTCGAACAGATCGGCCTTCAAGGTGTCCATCGACACATTGATCCGCACAACGCCCAGCCGCGCCAGATCGGGGGCGAACTGCGCCAGGCGCGTGCCGTTGGTAGTCAAGGTCAACTCGTCGAGAGCCCCGGTCTTCAGGTGGCGCGACAGGGCCTCCACCAGCGTTAGAAACCCCTTGCGCACCAGCGGCTCTCCGCCGGTCAGGCGCAGCTTGCGCACCCCCAGGCCGATGAACACCGAGGCGACGCGGTCCAGTTCCTCCAAGGTCAGCACATCGACCTTGGGCAGGAAGCGCATATGCTCGGCCATGCAATAGACGCAGCGCAGATCGCAGCGGTCGGTGACCGAAAGGCGCAGATAGGTCACCTTGCGGCCGAAACCGTCGATCGTCGCGCCGGGCGCCGGGGCCGGGCGCATCGCCGCTTGCATCGAGGGGGCGTCGTAGGGCGTCATCAGGTCGCCAACATAGGAGGAAACCGGCCGTGGCGACAGGGGGCGGGGTCTCACGCGATCTGGAAGCCATCGTCCTGGCCGCCGGCGCCGGCGCCCGCTTCGGCGGCGGCAAGCTCACCGCCCCCTGGCGCGGCGGCGTTCTGATCGATGGCGCCTTGGCCGCCGCCTTCGCCGCCCCCGTCCGATCGGTGGTCGTGGTCACCGGCGCCGATCCGCGCGTCGCCGGCGCGGCCCGCGCCTTCGCCGCCCAGGTCGGCGAAACGGCGCGCCTTCGCCTGGCCCACGCGGAGGATCACGCCCAGGGCATGGCCGCCTCCCTGCGCGCCGGCGTCGACGCCCTGCCGCCGGACACCGCCGGCGCCTTCCTCTTCCTGGGCGACATGCCGCGCATCCCGCCAAGGATTCTCCAACCCCTCGCCGACGCCCTGGCCAAGGGCGCCGTGGCCGCGGCGCCGGCCTTCGAGGGGCGGCGAGGCCATCCGGTGTTGTTCGGGCGGGAAATGTTCAGCGATCTGCGCGCGCTGACGGGCGACGCCGGCGCACGAGCCCTTCTGGCGACGCTGGGCCGGCGCGTGGTCCAGATCGAGTCATCCGACGCCGGCGTCTTGTTCGACGTGGACGTCAAAGGCGCGCCGGGCCTTCCAGCTTAAGTCTTCACGAACGGCAGGCTCGTCGTCGGCTTGCCGGTGAGGGCGAGCAGGGCATTGGCGACGGCCGGGGCGATGACCGGCGTGCCCGGCTCGCCCACGCCAGATGGCGGGGCGGTCGAGGGCAGGATGTAGGTCTCGACCGTGGGCGCCTCGTTCATGCGCAGGACGCGGTAGGTGTCGAAATTCTTCTGGTCCACCGCCCCATCGGTCAGGGTGATCTGGCCGAACAGAGCGGCGGCCAGGCCCAGGCACGTGCCGCCTTCCATCTGGGCGGCGATCTGGTCGGGGGCGACGGCCGTACCGCAGTCGATGGCGGTGACCACCCGGCCGACCTTGGGAACCCCGCCGTCCAGCTTGACCTCGGCGATCTGGGCCACCACCGAGCCGAAACTCTCGTGCACCGCGACGCCCCGCGTCCAGCCGGCCGCCGCCGCCGGGCCCGCCTTGCCCAGCGCCAGGTTCAGCACCGCCAGATGGCGGTGGGCGCCCGCTTTCGTGTATAGGGCGCGCCGGTAATCGACTGGATCCTTGCCGGCCGCCCGCGCCAACTGATCCACGGTGTGCTCCATGACGAAGGCGGTGTGGGTCGCCCCCACCGAGCGCCACCACAGGACCGGCACGCCGATGGCCGGCATCGACACCTGGGCATCGACGATCGGCGTCGCGGCGAGGTAGGGCGAGCCCTTCGTCCCTTCCACGGTGGTCTCATCGACGTCCTTGACGCCGGTCGGCGAGCCCTTCTGGATCGACTGGGTGACCACGCGGTGGCGCCAGTGGGCCGGATAACCGTCGGCCCCCAGCGAGACTTTCACCGCGTGATGGGTAAGCGGCCGGTAATAGCCGGCGGTCATGTCGTCCTCGCGCGTCCACACCAGCTTCACCGGCCGCCCGCCGCCGACGTGCTTGGCGACGTGGACGCATTCGCTGACATAGTCGGACTGGAAGTTGGCCCGCCGGCCGAAGGAGCCGCCGGCGAACAGGGTCTCGATCTCCACCGAGCCGGGCAGGACGAAGGCGATCTTGCCGGTGTTGAGTTGGTCCACCGTGGGGATCTGGGAGCCGAAGGTGAGTTTGTGCTTGCCGCCGCCGATTTCGGCCACGCAGTTCATCGGCTCCATGGTGGCGTGGGCCAGATAGGGAAAATCGTAGACCGCCTCCACCACCGCGCCGCCCGGAGCGGGCGCGGTCTCGCCGCCGCGCGTCTCGAACGCCTGCCATCTGGCCTCGCCGGCCGGCGTCGATCGCCCCGAGGCGATGTCGTGGTAGCTGGCGAGGATGGCGCCGGAGCCGCGCCTTTCGGCCTTGGACTCGTCCCAGGCGACCTTGAGCGCCTCGCGCCCCTGGTGGGCGGCCCAGGTGTTGTTGGCGACCACGGCGACGCCGGTGGGAATCTGGAAAACATCCACCACGCCTGGAATCTTTTTCGCCTCCGCGCCGTCGAAGCTCTTCACCGTGGCGCCGAATCTGGGCGGGTGGGCGACCATGGCGGTGAGCATGCCCGGCAGATGGACGTCCTGAGTGAATCGGGCCGTCCCGGTGGACTTTGCCAGACTGTCCTTGCGCCGCACCCGGTCGGTGCCGATCAGGGTGAAGGTCGCGGGGTCCTTTAAGGCCGGGTTGGCCGGCGGCGCGACCTTGGCGGCCTCGGCCAGCAGGTCCGCGAAACGCGCCGACTTTCCCGAGGCGTGCGAGACGATCCCGTCCTTGACCGTGACCTCGCCCGCCGGAACCTTCCAGCCCTTGGCCGCCGCGGTGACAAACATGGCCCTGGCCGCGGCCCCGGCGGCGCGCAGTTGCGGCCAGGAATTGGCGATGGCCGAAGACCCGCCGGTGCCTTGAACGCCCATGCCGAGATTGGCGTAGACACGGGCGTTGGCGGGGGCCTGGACGACCTTGACCGTGTCCCAGTCGGCGCCCAGCTCCTCGGCGACGATGGCGGCCAGGCCGGCGTGATTGCCCTGGCCGAACTCGATGTGCTTGGAGACCACCGTCACCGCCCCGTCCTGGCCGATGCGGATGAAGGGGCCGAAGGCCCCGAAGTCCGTCGGTTTGACCCCGATCGAGAGCAGGGAGGCCGGTGAGCAGCCGACCAGCAGGGCGCCGCCGGCGGCGACGGCGGAGACGACTATCAGCTCGCGGCGGGAAGGGCCGGCGGGGACGGGGGCCTTCATGGGTGCGTTCATGGTTTTGATTTCCCCCCTCAGGCCGCGCGGACGCCGCCGGCGTCCTTGATGGCGGCGCGGATGCGCTGGTAGGTCCCGCAACGGCAGATGTTGCCGCTCATCGCCGAGTCGATGTCGGCGTCCGAGGGCCGGGGCGTCCGGGCCATCAAGGCGGCGGCGCTCATGATCTGGCCGGACTGGCAATAGCCGCATTGCGGAACGTCGTGCCTGACCCACGCCGCCTGGAGGGGATGGGCGCCGCCCAGCCCCTCGATGGTGACGATCTTCACCGCCGCCAGCGCGCCGATCGGCGTCTGGCACGAGCGGATAGCTGCCCCGTCGGCATGCACCGTGCAGGCCCCGCACTGGGCGATGCCGCAGCCGTATTTGGTCCCGGTGAGGCCAAGCTCGTCGCGCAGCACCCAAAGGAGCGGTGTATCGGGCGCGGCCGTCACGCCGATCGTCTTGCCGTTGATGTCCAAGGTGGTGGCCATGGTCGCTCCCCGCGCATCGTAACTGATCGACGTTAAGGCGCTTTCCCGCGGTTGGCAAAGCGCCGTCGCTTCGCGCGGCCAGCCGCGCTAGGCTGAACGACGATGGAGACCTTCCCCGCCTTTTTTCCCCTGCGCGGCAAGCGCGTGGCGATCGCCGGCGAGGATGGGGCCGCCGAGGCCAAGGCGCGCCTGTTCGAAGGCTCGCCGGCGGAGGTGGTCCGGCTGGCGGGCGCGGCGGCTTTCGACCCCGGCGCCTACGCCGGCGCGCATCTGATCTTCGTGGCCAGTTTCGATCCGGCGTTTCGCCAGCGGGCGGCGCGGGCGGCGCGGGCGGCCGGCGCGCCGCTCAATGTGGTCGATGCGCCGGAGCTGTCGGACTTTCACACCCCGGCCATCGTCGATCGCGGGGCGGTGGTGGCGGCCATCGGCACGGCGGGCGCATCGCCCCTGCTGGCCTCGCTTCTGCGCGTCGAGGTGGAGGCGCGGGTGCCCGAGGGCGCGGGGCGCATCGCCCCCCTGCTGGGCGACAGGCGCGAGGCGGTTCGCCAGGCCTTTCCCGATCTGCCGGCGCGGCGGGCCTTCCTGCGGGCCGTGCTCGCCGGGCCGGCGGCGGAGGCGGCCATGGAAGGCGATGGCGCGCGGGCCTCGGCGCTGCTGGATGGCGCCATCGCCGGCGGCTGGCCCGCCGTCGGGCGGGTGAGTTTCATCGAGGGCGCGGCGACGCCCGACCTGATCTCGCTGCGCGCGGCGCGCGCCCTGGCCATCGCCGATGTGGTGGTCGCCGGCGAGGCGGCGGGGCCGCTTCTGGCCAGCCACGGGCGCCGCGACGCCGAGCGCCTGACGCCGGCGGCGGCCGGCGCGCCGGTCCTGGCCGATCTGGCGCGCGCCGGCCGCCTGGTGGCGGTCGTGGGCGCCACGGCCGACCCGGCGCTGGTCGAGCCGCTGAAGGGGTTGGGCGTCGCCGTCGAGGTGCTGTCGCCGGCGCGGTCGTCGTGAGTCTGCTTCCCCCGGAAGACGTCCAGGCCGTCCTGCTGTCCTTGAAAGTGGCGGCCACGGCCACGGCGGTCGGGCTGCCGATCGCGCTTGGCGTCGCCTACGCCCTGGCGCGCGGCCGTTTTCCCGGGCGGGCCTTGCTGGACGCTCTCACCCACCTGCCGCTGGTCCTGCCGCCGGTGGCCACCGGCTACGCCTTGCTGGTGCTGCTGGGCCCGCACGGCGCCCTTGGCCGTCCGCTGGCCAGTGTAGGCGTGGTGTTCGCCTTCCGTTGGACCGGGGCGGCCCTGGCGTCGGGGATCATGGCCTTCCCCCTCATGGTGCGCCCGATCCGCCTTTCCATCGAAGCCATCGACCGCGAGGTGGACGAGGCCGCCCGCACCCTGGGGGCCGGGCCGCTGACGCGCCTCATCCGCGTCACCGTGCCCCTGGCCGGGCCGGGGCTGGCCGCCGGCGCGGTGCTGGGCTTCGCCAAGGCCCTGGGCGAGTTCGGGGCCACCATCACCTTCGTCGCCGCCATCCCCGGCGAGAGCCTGACCCTGCCCACCGCCATCTACCAGGCCACCCAGACTCCCGGCGGGGAGAGCCGCGCCGTGGTTCTCTGCCTGATCGCCGCCGCCATCGCGATCGGCGCCGTGCTGGCTTCCGACGCGGTCAGCCGGGGCGTGGCGGCGCGGCGGGGGCCGGGGTAGAGCATTGGCCGGCACAGTTGACCCAAAGCGGATGATCGCATCAGGGCCGAGAATGGGTTCGAGACCGCCGCCTACTGTTTTGCCTTCGAAGCTCAAACTGGCTAGTTGGAGTTTTTGGGGAGAACATCATCCATGCGTGTTCTGATCGCGGCCGGACTCGCCGGCGCGGCTCTGGCTTCGCTCGCGGCCTGCAATAAGTCCCCCGCGGGATCCAACGGCGCGACGGCGCAAACACCGGTCGCCGCGGCGACACCCGCCGCCGGTCCGCTTACGGCCCAGGATCTGCCTCACCGCAAGGCGGGCCTGTGGCGACAAACCATGGCCATCGAAGGTATGGATCGGGGGATGCCGGCAACCGAAATGTGCGTGGACGCGGCCTCGGAAGCAAAAATGTCGATGCTGGGCCAGCAGATGGCTATGGGTCATTGCCAGACTTCACAACTCAGCCGCGGCCTCGACGGCTCTTTCCGCTTCAACTCCAGCTGCGACTTGGGGCAAGCCGGCAAGACCGTCAGTAGCGGAACCGTCACCGGCGACTTCAACACCAACTACAAGATGGTCATCGACACCACGACCACCGGTGGGGCAGTCGAGCGGCCAAATAGACAGCACAAGATGACAATAGCCGCGACGTGGGTCGGACCGTGTGCAGCCGATCAAAGAGGCGGCGACGTGATCATGGGCGGGAGGAAAATCAACCTGTCCGACTCGGCGACGAAGGCGGCGCCCTAGCCGAGACGACCGTCTCCGCTTTCAACGCATAGCGGCCCTGCACCATGCCGCGGGTTTACTTCCGCAATCGACCCAAAGGGGGCGTTGGGGAGGTCTGCTTTAGGGGCGGACGGTTGTCGCCGCTAACCGCGACCGATGTTTGAATGCCTCACCCGCTGCTTCACTCGCTGGTCGAATTCATCCAGCGCTTCGAGCGATTTTGACGCCCGCCATCGAAGCCAAGCAAAGAAAAGAAACGGCACCGAGCTTAGGGCGGCCCACCCGCAGGAAAAAACAAACACGGTTACCGTGGTTCGGAGGCTGTGATCCGGGTTCCCGATCAGAGCGCCGACAAAGATCAGCACGCCCATCAGCACCGGGAAACCCGCCGCCTTCAGAAGGGCGTTCCGCAGACGTTCACCGGGCTCGGATCGCATTTTCCATCTCCGCACTCGGCGAAGCGTGCGCGGCAACGCTGGTTTGGTCAATGTCCCCAATCCACCCTTCCAAGACGCTCGTAACGTCCGCTTGCCGGCGGACTGCGATCCGTGGTTCCCGCCCCTAAGCTTCGATCGACCGCCGCCGCGTCTCCGGCAGCAGGAAGGGCAGGGTCACGACGCTGAGCCCGGTGAAGATCACCGGATACCAAAGGCCCGAATAGATGTTGCCCGTCGCCGTGACGATGGCGAAGGCGGTCACCGGCAGGAAGCCGCCCACCCAGCCGGTGCCGACGTGATACGGCAGGGAAAGGGCGGTGTAGCGGATGCGGGTGGGGAAGAGTTCCACCAGGGCGGCGGCCTGCGGCCCATAGAGGGCCGTGGCGGCGACCACGAAGATCATCAGCACGCCGAACAGGCCCCAGGCATTCACCCGCGCCGGGTCGGCCTGCTTTGGATAGCCCGCCGCTTTCAGGCCGGCGGCGATCCGCGCCTTGACGTCTTCGGCCGCCGACTTCAGCGCCGGGGCCGCCAGCCCGGCCCCCTCGCGCGAAACCATGACCCGCTGGCCGATCCTCACCCGCGCCACCGTTCCGGCCGGAGCGGCCTGGTTCACGTAGGATACGCCGGCGTTGGCCAGGGCCGTCTTGGCCAGGTCGCAGGCGGTGGCGAAGGTTCGCTTGCCGAGGATGTCGAACTGCAGGGAGCAGCGGGCCGGGTCGGCGATCACCACCACCGGGGTCCGCGCCTGGGCGACCGCCAAGGCCGGATTGGCCAGGGCCGTCATGGCGTGGGAGGCGGGGAAGAAGGCGACCAGGGCCAAGGTCATGCCGCCCCACATCACCCATTTGCGCCCGACCCTGTCCGACAGCCAACCGAAGAAGATGTAGAGCGGGGCGCTGGCCACGCTCATGGCCAGCAGCAGCAGGGTTCCGGTGGCCGGCGCGACCTTCAGGAACCGCTCGAGAAACACCTGCTCGATATAGAAGAAGGCGGCGTACCAGGCCGCCCCCTGGGCGCTCATCACCGCGACCAGGGCCACCAGGACGACCTTCAGGTTCTTCCACTGGCCGAAGGCTTCGGCGTAAGGGGCGCGGGTTTCGCCGCCGGCCGCCTTCAGTTTGGCGAAGGCTGGGCTTTCGGTGAGTTTCAGGCGCATCCAGATGGAGACGACGAGCAGGCCGGCCGACACCAGGAACGGGACCCGCCAGCCGGCGTCCACGAATCTCGCCTCGCCCAGGCCGGTTCGCAGGGCGAAGATCACCGCCAGCGCGCCGATCAGTCCCAAGGCCGCCGAGGCCTGGATCCAGGCGGTCATAAGGCCGCGCCGGCCGGGCGGGGCGTGTTCGGCCACGAAGATCGCCGCTCCGCCATACTCGCCGCCCAGCGCCGTCCCCTGGACAATGCGCATGGCGATCAGCAGGATCGGGGCCAGCGGGCCGGCCTGGGCGTAGGTGGGCAGAAGCCCGATGGCCACCGTCGCGGCGCCCATCAGGGTCACGGTGACCAGGAACGCCCCCTTGCGCCCCACCCGGTCGCCGACGCGGCCGAAGATCAGGGCGCCGATGGGCCGGAAGAAGAAGCCGGTTCCGAACAGGGCCAGGGCCGCCAGCAGACCGGCGGTGGAATCCAGGGCGGTGAAGAAGTTCCGGGCGATGACCGGCGTCAACGTGCCAAAGACGAAGAAGTCGTACCACTCGAAGGTCGTCCCCAGGGACGAGGCGGCGACGATGGTGAACATGGAGCGCGGGCCGCCAGCCCGCTCCCGGAATTCGTCGGCGCCGGGCGGGCTGGAAGCCCGCGCTCCGCTCAAAACGCTTTCTCGCCGGTGATGGCGCGGCCGAGGATCAGGGCGTGGACGTCGTGGGCGCCCTCGTAGGTGTTGACGGTCTCGAGGTTGGCGGCGTGGCGCATGACATGATATTCGCCGGCGATGCCGTTGCCGCCGTGCATATCGCGCGCGATTCTGGCGATATCCAACGCTTTGCCGCAGTTGTTGCGCTTCATCAGGCTGATCGCCTCGGGAACCCAGGCGCCCCGATCGATCAGCCGCCCCAGGGCCAGGGCGCCCTCATAGCCGAGCGCGATCTCGGTCATCATGTCGGCGAGCTTCTTCTGCACCAACTGGCGCGCGCCGAGGGGTTTGCCGAACACCTGGCGGCTGGCCACGTAGTCGCGGCAGGCGTGCAGGCAGAACTCCGCCGCCCCCATGGCCCCCCAGGCAATGCCGTAGCGGGCCTTGTTCAGGCACGAGAACGGCCCGCGCAGGCCGCTGACATCCGGCAGGATGGCGTCTTTGGCTACAAACACGCCGGAAAGGGAAATCTCGCCGGTCACCGAGGCGCGCAGGGAGAGCTTGTTCTCGATTCTGGGCGTGGTGAATCCGTCCGCGCCCCGCTCGACCAGAAAGCCGCGGATCGCCCCGTCCAGCTTGGCCCATACCAGGGCCACGTCGGCGATCGGGGCGTTGGTGATCCACATCTTGGCGCCATCGATCACGTAGCCGCCGTCCACGGCCTTGGCCACGGTGCGCATGGAGGCCGGGTCGGAGCCCCCGTCGGCCTCGGTGAGGCCGAAACAACCGACGACCTCGCCCTTGGCCATGGGCGGCAGCCAGCGGCGGCGCTGTTCCTCCGAACCGAAGGCGAAGATCGGATACATGACCAGGGACGACTGCACGCTCATCGCCGAGCGGTAGCCGCTGTCGATGGCTTCGATCTCGCGGGCGATCAGGCCGTAGGCCACGTGGTTCACCCCGGCCCCGCCGTACTGCTCCGGCAGGGTGGCGCCCAGAAAGCCCAGGGCCCCCATCTCGGTCATGATCTCGCGGTCGAAGCGCTCCTCGGCATAGGCGCTCACCACGCGCGGCAGGAGCTTGTCGCGGGCGTAGGCGCGCGCCGCCTCGCCGATCATCCGCTCGTCCTCGGTGAGGCGGAAGGAAAGGTCGAGGGGGTCGTCCCAGCGGAAGGTCTGGGCGGCTTCGCCGGCGTCGAGGGCCATGGCTCAAGGGTCTCCGTTGGATTGCCCGCGCCTTATGGCCTGACAACCGACGATCGCAAAGGCACGGTCAACGCGCCAAACCGCCCCTTTCGCGGACCGAAACTCCGTGCCAAGCTGGCGCTTGTTGAAGCGCGAGCAACTCAAAGGGGGTTTTCGTGAATATGAGTCAGCGCCTCGCGGCGGAGTTCATCGGCACCCTGTGGCTGGTGCTGGGCGGCTGCGGCGCGGCGGTGCTCGACGCCGCCTTTCCGGGTCTCGGCATCGGCTTCGCCGGGGTGGCCCTGGCGTTCGGCCTGACGGTTCTGACCATGGCCTACGCGGTCGGCCACGTCTCGGGGGCCCATTTCAACCCGGCCGTCACCATCGGCCTCTACGCCGGCGGGCGGTTTCCGATCCGCGACGTGGTTCCCTACATTCTGGCCCAGGTGCTGGGGGCGATCGCGGGGGCGGGCATCCTCTATGCGATCGCCACCGGCCACGCCGGTTTCGATATGGCCGGCGGCTTCGCCGCCAACGGCTATGGCGATCATTCCCCCGGCGGCTACACCCTGGCCGCCTGCGCGGTCACCGAGATCGTCATGACCTTCGGCTTCCTGTTCGTGATTCTCGGTTCGACCCACGGCAACGCGCCCAAGGGTTTCGCCCCCATCGCCATCGGCCTTTGCCTCACCCTGATCCACCTGATCAGCATTCCGGTGACCAACACCTCGGTCAATCCCGCCCGCAGCCTCGGACCGGCCCTGTTCGAAGGCGGCTGGGCGATCCAGCAGCTGTGGCTGTTCTGGACCGCGCCTTTCGTGGGGGCCATTTTGGCGGGGATCATCTATCGCCTGGTCGGCGGGGCGGACAATCCGGCCCCGGTGGCCGTGCGGGGCGACACCTAGAACGGCATGGAGATCAACGGCGTAGCTCATATCTTCATCACCGTCGGCGATTTCGACCGGGCGCGGGCCTTCTACCGCCAGCTCCTGCCGTTCCTGGGCCTCAAACCGGTGATGGACGCCGCCGGGACCTATTACTGCGTTGGCGGGCGCACCGGCTTTGGCATTCGATCCGCCTCCCGGGAGCACGCCGGCGAGCGGTTCGACCAGAGCCGGCCCGGCCTGCACCACGTCTGCTTCCGGGTGCGCGGACGCGAGGAAGTCGATGAGGCCCACGCCTTCCTGGTCTCGATCGGGGCGACGATCGTCCATCCGCCCAAGGACGACGAATGGGCCCCCGGCTACTATTCGGCGCTGTTCGAGGATGCCGACGGGATTCGCCTGGAGATCAACCATGTGCCCGGGCAGGGCCTGCTGGCCCCGGGCGGCTCGGGCCACCTCGGCGGCGCCTGGAGCTAGAGGAATGGGCGCCGCCGTCAGCGAGGCCGACGAGAGGGCCCTGATGGAGTCCATCGACCGCTGGCTCACGCGGAAGGTGGCGCCGGTGGCCGCCGCCTTGGAGGAGGCCGACGACTACCCGCGCGAGCTGGTCGCCGACATGTGCGAGATGGGCCTCTATGGCGCGCTCATCGAGCCACGATACGGCGGCCTGGGCCTTTCGGCCCTGACCTATTCCAGAATCGTGGCCCGCATCTCCGAGGAGTGGATGAGCCTGACCGGCTTCTTCAACAGCCATCTGATGATGGCCCTCATCGTCCAGAAGTTCGGAACCCAGGGGCAGAAGGACCACTGGTTGCCGAAATTCGCCACCGGCGAGCTGCGCGGCGGCCTTGGCCTCACCGAGGCCGACGCCGGCACCGACCTGCAGGGGATTCGCGCCACCGCCCGCCGCGAGGGCGAGGCTTATGTGGTCAACGGCGCCAAGCTGTGGATCACCAACGCCATCGAGGGCGACGTTCTCGCCCTGCTGGTCAAGACCGACCCGCAAGCCAAGCCGCGCCATACCGGCATGACCATGCTCATCGTCCCCACCCGCGATCGGGAGACCGGCGAGAGCCTGCCCGGCGTGCGGCGTGGCCGCAAGCTCGCCAAGCTCGGCTATCGCGGCATCGACACCGGCGAGATCGCCTTCGAGGATTACCGCTGCGACGCGGGCCTTTCCCTGGTCGGCGGCGAGGAGGGCCAGGGGTTCGTCATGGCCACCGGCGGCCTGGAGATCGGCCGGGTCAACGTGGCGGCGCGCGGGGTGGGGATCGCCCGGCGGGCGCTCAAGGAATCGGTGGCCTACGCCCAGATCCGCAGGACCATGGGCAAGCCCATCGCCGAACATCAGGCGATCCAGCTCAAGCTGGGTGAAATGGCCGCCAAGACCCGCGCCGCCGAACTGCTGGTGGAGGACGCCGCGCGCGCCTACGACACCGGGGCGCGGGTGGACCTGGAAGCGGGCATGGCCAAGTGGTTCGCCACCGAGACCGCCTTCGAGGTCGCCACCGAGGCCATGCGCATCTTCGGCGCCAACGGCTATTCCAAGGAATACCCCATCGAGCGCCTCTACCGCGACGCCCCCCTGCTGATCATCGGCGAGGGCACCAACGAGATGCAGCGGATCATCATCGCCCGGCGGCTGATCGCGCGCAATCCGGTGTGAGGCGCGCCGACTGGGCGGTTGGCCGGGCCGGCAAATCAGGCGAAAGTGGCGCCGTGCTCATCGCCCTTCCCGATCCGACGGTTCTGGCCTCCGCGATCGCCGCGCGCCTGTGCCACGATTTCGTCGGCCCGGCCGGGAGTACGGTCGCGGGCCTGGATATTCTCGCCGATTCGCCGAGCGAGGACCTGCGCGGCGCGGCGATGGAGATGATCGACGACGGCGCGCGCCGGCTCCTGGCGCTCATCGAGTTTTCGCGGGTGGCGTTCGGGGCGGGCGAGGAGGTGTTCGCCACCGGGACGCTCGAAACCCTGGCCAGAGGCGTGTTTGCCTCTCTTCGCCCCACCCTCGACTGGGCCGTGACGACGCCGACGCTCCGGGGCCCGGCGGCGCGAACGTTGCTCAATCTGGTGGGGATCGCCGCCGACGCCCTGGCGGTCGGCGGGATGGCGCGCGCCTGGAGCGGCGTTCGCGGCGGAATGACCTCTTTGGCCGTCGACGCCATCGGCCCCCGCGCCAAGCTCTATCCCGAGGTGCTGGGCGGCCTGACCGGCGAGGCGCGGGGCGATGGGCCCGGAGGTCGGTGGGCGCGGGCCTGCTTCGTCCACGCCACGGTGGCGGCGGCGGGTGGCGAGACGGGAACGACGACCGGCGAGGCGGGAATCACCTTCTGGGCCACCTTGCCTTAGGGCGTCATCGGGGTGGCGATCCGCCGCGAGACGCCCGGCCTCGGCCTCTTCGAAGATGGATCGGCATGGCGGGAACCGTCCGGCCCGCGATCGGCGGGGAGAACGGTTCCCTCTTGGGCAATCCGCGCGGCTACTGGCCCTTGGCGTCGTTGGCGGTGTCCGTGGTGGCGTGACCGACCGACGACACATCCTTGCCGGCTCCGGCGACGGTGTTGCAGGCGGCGGTGGCGAGGCTGGCGGCTAGGACCGCCAGAACGATGATCTTGCGCATTTCAATGGTCTCCCCGAATGATTTGAGGGCGCATTTCGCGGGCATCCAGGCTCAAGTCAAGGGGGCGCGAACCGCCATCCCTGCGTCTAGACGGCGGGACATGGCCAGCCGCCGGCCCCCAGGGGCCGGCGGGATATAGAGGCCCTAGTGGCCGGCGGCGTCCTGGGCGGTGTCGGTGGTGGCGTGACCGACCGACGAGACGTCCTTGCCGGCGCCGGCGACGGTGTTGCAGGCGGCGGTGGCGAGGCTGGCGGCGAGCACCGCCAGAATGATGATCTTACGCATGCGAAGATTAGTCTCCCGGGAAAAGTAAGGCGAGCAACTCGCCAATCCCCTTAACTCCCGGTTCCCGCCCCGGTTCCCTCGGCGAGGGACTCGGCTTCGACCCCGGGGGTCGGGAAGGTCAGGCGCGCCGTCAGGCCGCCCGCCGGATTGGGGCAAAAGGCGACCTCGCCGCGCAACTGCCGCGCGAAGGCGGTCATCAGGGTGCGACCCACTCCGGCGCCCACCTCGGCCTTGGCGCCCGCCTCGCCGGTGTCGGTGACGGTGAGTTCCGCCAGCGCCCCGCGCACATGAAAGGTGACGCCCAGACTGCCGCCCGCCTCGCCCAGGCCGTGTTTTCTGGCGTTGGTGATCGCCTCCACGGCGAACAGGGCCAGGGGGGCGAGTTGATCGGGGTCGATGATCAGCGGGTCGAGGTCCAATTCGGTTCGGATCGGCGCGCCCCGACCGCCGTCGCCCATCACCAGCTGCGCGATCAGCTCGTCGAGGAAATCGCGAAGGTCCACATGCTTCAGGTCCGGCCCCTGGTAGAGGGCCCGATAGATGAGGGCCAAGGCGTTGATGCGCTGGCGGGTGTCGTAGAGGGCGGCGCGGGCCGCCGGATCCCCCAGGGCGCGCTGCTGCATGTTGAGCAGGGAGGAAATCACCTGCAGGTTGTTCTTAACGCGATGGTGGATCTCCCGCATCAGGGCGTCCTTGTGCGCCAGCGCCTCGTTCAGGGCGGCGTCCCGGGCGGCGATAGTCTTGGCCATGGTGTCGAGAGTGTCGGCCAGGGCGCGAATTTCGGGCGCCGCGGCGTGTGCCCTCAGAGGGCGCACGGAATAGCGGCCCCGCCCATAGAGGGCGGCGATGCGCCGCAGATAGACGATCCAGCGCACCGCGCTGCGTTCGGAGACCAGCAGAACCGCCCCCACGGCCAGGCAAAAGGCGAGGAGGGGGAGCAGGAAGGCCGACACCGGGTTCAACCACACCCACGACGCCAACCCCCGCGACGGGGCCGAGAGCACCACATAGACATCGTGGCCGACCAGCGGTGTCGATGCGAACAGGCGCGAACCGCCGGATCGGTCGGCCCCCAGCCAGAGCGCGTCGCCGGTCCGCGCCGCCCCGACCAGACGCCCGCCGACGGCGAGCGGAAACCGGGCCGCCGAGGTGGTCGAAAGGAAGTTCCCCTGCGCGTCGACGAGGGCCACCTCCGAATCGGCCGGCACCGAGCGGTCGGCTTTTTCCGGCCGCAGGCTGGCCAGGGTGATGGCCGCCGTCAATACGCCGGAGAAACGCCCCGCCCCGTCGCGGGCGGGAACGCTGGCCAAAAGGGCCGGCGCATCGCCGTAGCCGGCCTCCGGTTCGCTGGCGACCGCCGTGGCGCGGCCCGAGGCCAGGGACTGGAACCACGGCTCCGAGCTGCGATCGGGATCGGGCGGCACGGGAGCGGCGGCGCAGACAACCCAACCGGCGGCGTTGAATCGGATCAGGTTGGCGAAGCCTGGAACGCGGGTCTTGATCTGGGCGAGCCGGTTGACGCACTGAACGTCCGTATCGTCGGGCGCCAGGGTGCGGAGCAGCACCTCGGCGGCGGCGATGCGCGCCCGCGCCGTCGCGGCGCTGCGGCGCGCCACGTCCACCAGTTCGGCCCGCTGATCCCGCGCCTCGCGCCCGAACACCAAGGCCGACTGGACGCCGCTCAGAATGAGCACCGGGGCCAGGGCCAGGGCCACGGCCAAGCCGAGCCGAACCCGAATAGGGGTCGCCCGCCACCGAGCGGCGGCCGGCGCGCGCCTCACCGGACGATGCTCAGGCGCTCCGCGTGGGCCAGGATCGAGCCCATGGCTTCGCCCGCCGCCGCTCCATCGCGGTCGTAGTCGCCACGCTCGAGAATGCCCTGCAGGGCGCGCCGGGCCCGGCTGACCCGACTCTTCACGGTGCCCACTGCGCAGCCGCAGATTTCCGCCGCCTCCTCATAGGCGAATCCTCCGGCCCCCACCAGGACCAGGGCCTCTCTCTGTTCGGACGGGAGCATGCCCAGGCCCAGGCGAAGCTCGTCGAGAGCCACCGGCGCCCCCGGATCGTCGATGGCCACCAAGGTGCGTTCCGCCGCCTCCTGATCGAGCTGGCTCTGACGCCAGGACCGGCGCTTCTCGGAATAGAACTGGTTGCGCAGGATCATGAAGGTCCAGGCCTTCATATTGGTGCCCATCTCGAAGCTCGCCCGGGCGTCCCAGGCCTTCATCATGGCGTCCTGGGCCAGGTCGTCGGCGGCCGTCGGATCGCCGGTCAGGGTGCGGGCGAAAGCGCGCAGATGGGGAATGAGCACCACCAGTTCGGTTTTGAATAGAGCGTCCCGCGTGGGGTCGTCGGCGCGGGCGGCCCGCGGCGCATCGTTCATCCACCGGTCTCCGGGGTCCGGGCGTCGGCCCGGCGCAATATATCCAAAAACTCGTCCGGAACCGGTTCGTTGACGACATCGTCGAAGATCTGCCGCAACTTGGCGCCGATGGCTTGCTGGCGAAGTCGCGCCTCGTCGAGCGCCGGCGAACTTTTGGGTTGGCTCATCGGGCCCCGTCCGGTCATGCGTCTCGCGCCGGCCTGGGCCGCCACGCTCGAACTACTGTTACTCTCACGCCACAAGCCCGCAAACGCTCCAGCCCCGGCCCGGTTCCCATTTTTTTCGCCGGATTCAACGCTCGGCAAAGAATCGCCCAGGACGCGGAACCGGCGGGGCGCCGTCGCGTTGGCGTGGGGGTGGGCGGAGGCGCCCGGCGCCTCGCGCGCCCCGCTGTTTTGTGTCAAACTCCGGTCTTCCGCGACGGGCCGATGGAGGGGATATGAGTCTTTTAGCGAAGCTGGCGCCGCATCTTCCCTATGTGCGCCGCTACGCTCGCGCCCTGACCGGCGATCAGGCTACCGGAGACCACTATGTCCGCGTCGCGCTTGAAGCGGTGGCGGCGGGCGATCGCTCGATGGACAGCGGCCTGTCGCCGCGGGTCGCGCTCTATCAAGTCTTTCACGCCATCTGGTGCAGCTCGGGCGCCCAGCTCGAACCGCTGGGAGCCGAGGGCGACGAGGCCGATCAGGGGGCCGGGCGGCGCCTGATGCGCATCGCGCCGCGATCGCGCCAGGCCTTCCTGCTCACCGCCGTCGAGGGGTTCACGCCCGACGAAGCGGCGCAGATCCTGGGCGCCGACTTTCAGGAGGTCGAGACTCTCATCGCCGAGGCTCAGAGCGAAATCGACGCCGAACTGGCCACCGATGTGTTGATCATCGAGGACGAGCCGGTGATCGCCGCCGACATCGAGGCCCTGGTCCTCGAGCTGGGTCATTCGATAACCGCCATCGCCGCCACCCGCGGCGAAGCGGTCGAGGCGGTGGCGCGCGCCGCCCCCGGCCTGGTGCTGGCCGATATTCAACTGGCCGACGGCTCGTCGGGAATCGACGCGGTCAAGGACATCCTGGCCAAGCTGGATGTGCCGGTGATCTTCATCACCGCCTTCCCCGAACGGCTGCTGACCGGCGAGCGGCCCGAGCCGACCTTTCTGATCACCAAGCCTTTCCAACCGGAGACGGTGAAGGCGGCCATCGGCCAGGCGCTGTTCTTCCACCCCAGGCGCAAGGCAAAAGCGGCTTGATGGCCGCTGGCGAGAGCCTGTCCCGATCGGGTTGAAACATCCTGATCGGGAAAACAGGCTCTATCTCAAATACTTGAGCGCTTTCTGATCGCAAAAGCAGTTCCCACTTTTGCGAAAATGCGCTTTAGTTGCTCGGCTGCGGCGTGGTGTGAAACCGAGCCGCCTCGCGCGCCGTCGGGGTGGATCGATGCTGCGTTCCCGCCAGATCGCCGGACAGCCACAGCCACACGGCGACCAGGGCGGCCGCCGACAGCAGCACCGAAACGATGAGCACCCACAGCACATGGCGCCCCCATCGGCCCTGCCGCGCCCGCGTCGCGGGAATGCGCGGCCCTCCGCTCGATCCGGCCATTGAAATCCTCCGCGCCGCGCCACCTGGAGCGAAACGCGGCCGCCGTCGGGTCCGTTCCTTTGGATCGCCCAGAGGCTAGCTTATCGGCCCCTCGGCGCCAGGTGGAACTGGACATCGGCGCGGCGGCGCAGCGGGCGCGCCTGCCCGCCGGGCGTCTGGGCGCCGACATCGCCAGCCGCCGCGATCTGGAAGGCGACGGCGGTGAAGCCGTGCCGCCGCATCGCCCGCGTCACCGCCTCGGCGCGCGCCTTCGAGAGGGCCAGATTGGCGTCGGCGGCGCCCACGGCATCGGCCAGGCCGACCACGTTGATCCCGGTCACATCGCACCCCCGCGCCCGGCGGGCCGCGGCGGCGATCAACTGGTCGGCCTGGGAGGTGACGGCCGCCGACTGCGATTCGAAATAGATCGACACCTGGAAGTCGCCACACGCCGCGGGGGCCTGGATCACCGGCCCGCGGGCCACCCTGGCCCGATGCATGCTCTGGCAACCGGCGGTCAAGGCCGCCACCGCGGCGGCGGCCAGCGTCAGCTTGACGGCGCGCCGGATTTTCCCCGCCTTCGTCGATCCGGCCCGCCCCGCCCGCGTAGATCCGGTCATGTTTTCCCCTCCATCGTCCTTGACCCCTATTGAACAACAAACCGGGGCCCGACGATAGCCGCGTTCGCCGCGCCCGACCCTCCTGGCCAACGCCGGTTGGACAGCCCTGGTTCCAAGGCCAAAGGCGGCGAGGCGCGGCGCGGGAACCGACTGGGGGCGGCCCCGTTGTCTGATCTGGGCTCTTGTCCACATGAAGGCTGACATCATGAGATCATGGTTTGGAGAGCGCAGGGTGGCCACCGATCGCCCCGAGGGGCTGGAAGCCTACAAGGAAGGCCGGGCCGACGAGCGCGCCGGGGTCGAGCACGATGTCGCGGCGGTTCGCGTCGATCGCGGGGCGATCAACGACGCCTATGATCGTGGCCGGCGAGAAGAGCGGTTGCGTCACCGCGGCTCGCCGTTTCTGGCCCTGATCACCGCCATACTGGTGATCGTCGCCCTGGTGGTGATCGTGCTGGCCATCCAACAGGGCTCGTTCAGCGGGGCCGGCTCCGTGATCGACGGCTGGATTCGCTCGCCGGTCCAGAACGCGGCCGACAGGACCGGCGCCGCGCTGCAGAACGCCGGGCAAAACATCAAGGACCGCGCCGGTTCGGGCCCTTCGTGAATCGACCCTGAGCGATCCTCGGCCCGATGTCGCGCATCGCCCATCTCTCGGATATTCATTTCGGGGGTGAAAACGTCGAGGCGCTGGAAGGTGTCGGCGCCTGGCTGGGCGCCGAGAAGCCCGACCTGATCGTCATCACCGGCGATCTGACCAGTTTCGGGCAGGCGCGGGAGTTTCACAGCGCCGCCGCCTGGGTCGGCGCCCTGACCGCGCCCCGGCTGGTCACGCCGGGCAATCACGACACCCCCTACCTGGGGCTGATCGACCGCCTCGTCGCGCCCTTCGCCCGCTACGAGCAGGGCTTTGGGCCGTCCCGGGACACGGTCTGGTCGAACGGCGGTCTGACGGCGGTCACCCTCAACACCGCCCGCGGGGCCCAGTGGCGATGGAACTGGTCGAAAGGGGCCATCGGGCGCCGCCAGGTCGATCGAGCGCTGGGCCGGCTCGGCGACCGGGCGGCGGGGGCGCTGGCTATCGTGGCCTGCCACCACCCCTTGGTGGAGATGACCGGCGGCCCGATGACCGGCCGCGTGCGCGGCGGCGTGGCGGCCGCCCGGCGGCTATGCGAGGGGGGGGTCGATCTGGTCCTGACCGGCCACATCCACGCCCCGTTCGCCATGGCCTACCCCTACGGCGACGGCCACGCCTACGCCGTCGGCGCGGGCACGCTGTCGCGGCGCGAACGCGGGGCGCCGGCGGGCTTCAATCTGATCGAGGCCGACGCGGCAAACCTCACCGTCACCGCCCAGGCCTGGACCGGGTCGCGGTTCGAGGCCTGGCGAAGCTGGTCGCTGCCGCGCCGCGGTGGAGGCTGACCGCGCCTCAAATCACGTTTGGGGTTGAACTTTGCGCTCAACGCCTGGGAATATCCCGCCCTTCAAGGAAGGCGCGCACCGCCGCGCCCAGATAGCGTGGATTGCGGACGGCCAGAAAGCCGGCCCCCAGGGCGGCCGAAATGGCCACCACCGGCTTTTCGCGCACGAAACGCACAAGGCGCTCGGCCACACCGCCCGCCACGCCCCTCGCCACGGTGGCGGGCCGGCGATCACGCTTGCCCTTGGCGGCGCGGCCGACGAACAGCGCGCTAACGGCGACCACCAGGGCGGCGGCGGCGGCGACGATCGCGCCCGCCCCGGCCCGTCCGACGTAAGGCTCGACCAGCGCATAGAGGGCGAAAGCCAGGGCCACGACGCAGATCGCGGCGCTGGCGGCGAACGCGGCCGCCGCGGCGAGAGCCAGGAACAGCCGGCGCAGCATCGCGGGCGGCGCTATTTGGAGCGGTGGGACAGCAGCAGGCCGAGCAGCAGGCCGACGCCCAGGCCGGTCAGGGTGGCGGTCACGGGCCGCTCCTTGACCCGGTCCATGACATAGCGCTGCGCCTCATCGACGTGCTGGCCGGCGTTGTCGGTGTAGGCGCGGGTCTGGGCGCGGAGGGTCTCGACCCCGTCCTTGAACACCCGCTCGGCGGTGCGGACGGCGTCGGAGAGGGCCCGCTCGCCGGCCGAGACGGCGTCGGTGAACGCTCGCTGGCCGTGGTCGGCGGCGTTGTTGGCGGCGCGTCGGGCCTGCTTGGCCTCGTCGGCGGCTTGATCGAAGGTGTCGGCGGGCATGCGGTGTCTCCGTGAACGCCGTTACGCCCGGACGGGGGTCGGGGCGACGGCCGGTTGAACTTCAGGGCCGGTGAACGCGGGCCAGGGCCCCGTGGTTCCGCGCCGACCCCGGCGCCCATCAGATAGTCCGCGCGAGCGACTCTTTCCAGAGGCGGCCGTGTCGGCCCATTTTGGCCATCGAGATGCCGTTGGGTATTTTCCGCCGTGATTGAAGTCCCCAGGCTGACCTCGGCGCCTGGACGAGTTCAAAAAATCGATGCATCGACGGTTTCCGCAGGCGCCCGACGCCGTTAGAAGGCCGCACCATGATCAACCGACTCCCCCTCGCCGCCGCGGCTGCCGCGCTCTTCTGTCTTTCGGCCTGCGAAAAGCCGGCCGGCCCGACCGGCGCCGCGGCGGTCGCCGCCTCGGCCGCCGCGACATCGGCCGCCGCCGATCAGCGGAGCCCCTCGGCGCTCCCGGCCCTGCCGCTGCTTTCCAACCCGGTTTTCGGGCCCGACTTCATCGACAAGGCCGGCTCCGGCGACCTGCTCGAGATCGCCGAGGGCAAGCTGGCGCTCAGCCGATCGAGCGACGCCCAGATCCGGGATTTCGCCACCATGACGATCGCGGCCCACGGCAAGTCCGCCGCCGCCCTCCAGGCGGCCGCCGAGGCGTCGGGCCAGGGGGCCAATATGCCGACCGCCCTGCCCGACGAAATGCAGGCCAAGCTCGACGCCCTGACGCGATCCCCCGCCGGAGGCTTCGACCGGGCCTATGTGGCCGATCAGATCGCCGCTCATCAGGACGCCCTCGGCGCCTTGAAGACCTACGCCCGCGACGGCGATACGCCGGCGCTGAAGAAATACGCCGCCGCCACCTTGCCCATCGTCCAAGATCACCTCGCCCGCGCCCAGGCGCTGGGCCAGGCGCCGGGCCAAGCGACGGGCCAAGCGACGGGGGCGCCAGCGCGGTAGATCGCCTCCCCCGCTTCGCCGCAGGGACCAGGATCCGAACCTCACCGAACGGGAACGATGTGGTCGTCCGAGTGGCGATCGATCAGTTCGTCGTAGGGATCGACGCCGGCGAACCTGGGCTGGGCGGCGGTGACGAACCTCAGCGTCTGCACGCCCGAGCGGATCGGCCGCCTTTCGAAGGCGATGACCTGGCGCGGGCCGAAACGGGGAGCGTCCGGCCGGGCGCCGAACAGGCCCACATCGACCCTCTCGTTCATCGGCGCCGGCGTCTCGCGCCCCGCGCCGTCGGCATAGACCTTCGCCGCCTTGACCGTCAGGGCGACATCGTAGCGGCCGTCGGCGCGCCGCCGCGCCCGCGCCGCCGTCGCCTCCACGTCATAGAGGGTGATCTTCTCGAACAGGTCGCCGATCAGGCCCTGCTCGCCCGGGCCGGCCTGGGCGCGCAGGGCCGCCACCAGGTCCAGGGCGGTGGGGTAGGGCGCGCCCTTGAAGGCGTATCGGGCCAGCAGCGAGCGCAGGGCCCGGTTGACGGCGGCCTCGCCGATCTCCTCGGCCAGGCGGTACATGACCAGAGAGCCCTTGCGGTAGTGGATGTAGCCCTGGTCCTCCACCTTCTCCAGCGGCTGTTCGGCGGCCGCCTCGCCGCCGCGATTGCGCAGATAGCCGTCGAGTTCGTATTTGAGGAACTTGCGAATCTGGTCGGGCCCATAGAGCCGCCGCATCACCCTCAGGGCGGAGTATTGGGCCAGGGTCTCGCTGAGCGCCGTCGCTCCCTGCTGGTCGGCGCCGACGATCTGGTGGGCCCACCACTGATGGGCGAATTCGTGGGCGGCCACATAGGTCACCAGGTCGATCCGGCTGCGATCGCGGGTGTCGGCGATGAAGCCCAGGCCCTCCGACCACGGAAAGGTCCCGGCGAAGGATTGGGCGAAGCGGCCGTAGTCGGGAAACTCGACGATGCGCGCCTGGCGGAACTGATAGGGGCTGAAATTGGCCTGGTAGTAGTCGAGGGACGCCTCCAGGGCGCGCAGCATCCGCGCCACGTTCATCCCGTGCTGGGGATCGAAATAGACCGCCAGCTCGATCCCCTTGTAGCGCTCGGAGCGCACCGCGTAGCGCGCCGACTGGATGGAGAAGAATTGCAGGATCGGCGCCTCGGTGACGAAGCGCGCCGTGCGCCGGCCGCCGCGCGTCTGGTCGAACACCTTGTAGCCCGGGGCGATGGGAGTCTGATCGCCATCGGTGGTGACGGTGATGTCGGCCCGCGTCCAGCCGCCGTGGCCGATATAGGAATGGGCCCTGGAGGCCGTATCGCCCAGGGGAGCGCGGTGAAGCTCGGCGGGCAGGCCGTACTTTCGCCGCTTGGCGCGGTCGGTGAGCAGCCAGTCGCGGCTCATGCCGATGGTCGGCGCGATGGCGAAGGAATCGACGAAGGTTCCGTTGGCCACCACGCTGGTCAGATCGCGGGTGGCCCGCCGCGAATTGCGAAAGCCTCGCTCGGTCAGCAGGGTGTCGAAGGCCAGGGCCCGCCGCTCCCCCGGCGCCATCGGGGTGTCGAAGGCGAAGATGCGGTAGTTGAACCGGTCGTAGGTCCTCAGGGCCCGCGCGCCCTGGACGCTCAGCGCCCGCACCTCGAGGTCGCGGGCGAAGCGGACATGCACCTGGCGCAGCGGCCGGGCGGTGTCGTTTTCCAGCACATAGACGCCGCACGTCTCCAGCATCGGTACGCGCGGTTCGATGGTCACGGTCAGCCGCACCGCGACCACGTTCGGCTGGGGGAGCGGCTCGTAGCGCAGCAGGGCCCGCTCGTAATCGGCGGCCCAGCGGTCGTCGCCGATCTGGGTGCGGTAGGGGTTCCAGATGTTGGTGTTGAGAAAAATAAAGGCGCCCGAGCCGATCGCGACGGCCAGGGCCGAGGCCCCTAGAATCCCCGCCAGGCCCGTCAGGCGGGCCGGCGCGCGCGCCAGGCGCGGCGAGAAGCGGGTTTCGGTTCCCCGCCGCCACAGGGCGTGGGCGGCGATCAGCAGGATCAGCGACGCCGCCCCCCAGTAGAGGCGAAACCACCAGGCGCCGATCCAGAACCGGCCCTGGCCGTTCATGTCCGACAAGGGGACCGGGTTCACCCCGCCGAAAATCAGCAGGTTGTGCTCGACGCCCAGGCCCGGCAGGGCGAACAGGGCGACGATGTAGAGCACCATCGCGCCCCAGCCGACGAACTTGCTGGGGCTGATCGCCTGCAGGAAGATCGCCAGGGCGGCCAGAACGAAGAGGTCGGCCGACTTGGGAATCAGATACCACAACAGGTATTTCCCCGGCTCGAAATGGAAATAGCCCTTGGCCGCCTGGACGACGAAGGCGGCCACGATACCGGCCAGCAGGGTGGCGATCAGCACCAGGGCCACGGCGGCGGTCTTGGGAACCAGGAAGGTCCAGTCGGGCGCGGGGGTGGCGTCGATCATTTCGTGGACGCGCCGGTCGCGGTCGCGCCACACCAGTTCGCCGGCGTAGTAGGCGGCGATGACCATGGCGAAGATGTTGAAGCTGCCGTCCAGGACCGGAATCAGGATCCGGGTCGCCGGCCACAGGGCGCCGCCGTAGGGGGTGTCGTCGGTGGACGTCCACAGCGCGCCGCCGGCGTTGGCCAGTCCCAGGCCCAGAATGACCCAGAACACCGGGCTTTTGAACACCTGGCCCATGTCGAAACGGGTGCGGGCGACGAACTGGGCGATCGCCGCCTTGCCGTCGAATCGCGGCGTCGCCGGCGCGAGGGCGGCGGCTGGCCCGGCGCGAATTTGCGCCACCGGCGCGGCGGCCGAGGCCTTTCCGGCCGCGGCGCGATAGCGGCACAGCGGGTAGGCCAGGGCCAGGAAGCCGGCCCCCAGCCCCAGGCAGAACAGCCGGTTGAACAGGAGGGCGCCGTGCAGGGCCGGCAACAGGGTGTTGCGGTCGGCGGCCGTCCAATAGGTGGTGGCCACGTCGAAGGCGAACAGGCCGAACGGGTCCCACCGCGCCAGGAGCGGCTCCAGGTCCGGTTTGCCGAAGGCGATGCTGGCGACGACATAGACGACGATCGCCGCGATCGCCGCCACGAAGGTCCAGGCCATGGATTTCGCCCAGCTCGCCACCGCGAAGAACAGGGCCGAGATGAAGAAGAGGACCGGCAGGGCCAGCACGAAATAGGCGAAGGCGTAGGCGTCCGGGCGGAAGGGGCCAAGCTGCTCAGGATCGAGCCAGGGCAGGTCGGCGCCCACGATCATCGCCGCCGTCACCGCCAGGAAGGAGACGGCCACGGCGGCGAAGGCGCCGGCGAAGCGGCCGTACAGATAGTCGAACTTGGCCAGGGGCGAGGCGCGCACGATCGGGCCAAAGCCGGTCTCGTCGTCCCGAGTCACCGCGCCGGCCACGAAGGCGGTGGCGGCGAACATGTAGAACACCGCCATGATCAGGTGCGTCTGACCGATGGAGAACGGCCCGTTCTTGTGCACATTGGCGGTGTCGCCGATGTGGATGTGGTCGCTGGCCATGAAGCCGAACACCAGCAGGAAGAAGACGCCGGTGACGGCCCAGAACAGCGGCGAACGCGCCTGATGGCGAAACTCGAAGGCGGCGACCCTCGAAAACAGGGAAGAGTTTCGCCTCACGCGGCCCGCGTCATCTGAGCCAGGGTGGAGAAATAGACATCCTCCAGGCCTCCCGGCGTTGGCGTAAAGCCGTCGCCCGGGTCGGCGTCGGCGAGCACATGGATCACCGTGCGCCCGGCGATCAGGCGCGTGGAGATGACCTGGTGCGAGGCGCGGACGGCGGCCAACCCAGCCTTATCGACGCTTTTCATCCAGATGCGCCCGGCCAGGCTCGCCCTGAGGGCGTCCGGCGCCCCCTCGCGCACGATCCGCCCCTCGCAGATGATCGCCATGGCGGGGCACAGATCCGCCACGTCGGCGACGATGTGGGTCGAGAGCAACACCACCACGTTCTCGCCGATCTCCGAGAGCAGATCGAGGAAGCGGTTGCGCTCCTCGGGGTCGAGGCCGGCGGTGGGCTCATCGACGACGATCAGGGCCGGCGCGCCGATCAGCGCCTGGGCGATGCCGAAACGCTGGCGCATGCCGCCGGAAAACCCGGCCAGCGCCCGTTTGCGGTGGTCCCACAGGTTCACCTGATGGAGCAGCCCCTCCACCGCTCCCTTGCGCTCGCGCCGGTCGGCGAGGCCCTTGAGCACCGCCATGTGGTCCAGCATCTCCAGGGCCGAGACCCGGGGATAGACGCCGAAATCCTGCGGCAGATAGCCCAGCCGCCGGCGCAGGGCCTGGGGGTTCTTCAGGACGTCGATGTCGCCGAACCGCACGAACCCCGAGGTCGGCGCCTGCAGGGTGGCGACGATGCGCATCAGGGTCGATTTGCCGGCCCCATTGGGGCCCAGGAGGCCGTAGAGCCCCTTGGGGATGGTCAGGGTGACCTCGTCCAGCGCCTTGACCCCGCCCGGATAGACGTGGCTCAGGGCCTCGATTATCAGCATGGCGCTCGCCCTCGAACCAGAGATCTCCGCCAAACCACGCCCGCCCGCCCCCCGGCAAGTGAAACAACGGTAATCGCCGAGGCGGACGGCCGCCCCTTCCCAATTCCCGCCGCCGGCGCTACCCCTCGTCGCATGGCCGCCTATGTCTTCCCGCCCGCCGACCCGCCCGCCGTTCCGGTGCTGGGGTCGGACGCCCTGTTTCCGGTCCGCCGCATCCTCTGCGTCGGGCGCAACTACGCGGCCCATCGGCGCGAGATGGGCGGCGAGGATCGCGACCCGCCGTTCTTCTTCGCCAAGCCCGCCGACGCCGCGGTCCCCCTGGGCGGCGCCATTGCCTATCCCGCCGCCACCGCCGATTTTCACCACGAGGTCGAACTGGTGGTGGCTCTGGGGGCCGGCGGGGCGGGCATCGCGGGGCGGGACGCCCTGGCCCTCGTCTTCGGCTACGCGGTCGGGGTGGACCTCACCCGCCGCGACCTGCAGGGCGCCGCCCGCGCCAAGGGCCAGCCGTGGGAAGCCGCCAAGGGTTTCGACCGCTCCGCGCCGATCGGCGCCATCCGCCCGGCCGACGGGCCGCCGCCGCGAGGGCGGATCGCCCTGTTCGTCAATGGCGCGGCCCGCCAGCAGGCGTCGATAACCGACATGATCTGGAGTGTCGCCGAAATCATCGCCCAGGCCTCGAAGCTGTGGCGCCTCGCCGCCGGCGACCTGATCTTCACCGGCACCCCCGAGGGAGTCGGGCCGCTGGTCCTGGGCGACGCCGTCCACGCCGAGATCGAGGCGGTGGGGACGCTGGACTTCACCGTCGTGTAAGGGACAACCCCCGTGCCCCTTATCCTCCACGGCGCCTGGCGCGCCACCGCCCCTTACCGGGTGCGGATCGCCCTTCATCTCAAGGGGCTGGCGTTCGCGAACGCGCCGGTCGATCTAAGGGGCGGCGAGCAGCGGGGCGAGGCCTATCGCGCCCTCAACCGGCAGGGCCTGGTTCCGGCCCTGGAGACCGGCGGCCCCGTCCTCACCCAGAGCCTGGCCATCCTGGAATGGCTGGAGGAGACCCACCCGCGGCCGCCGCTCCTGCCGGCCGACCCGGAAAGTCGCGCCGTGGTCCGCGCCATGGCCGACATCGTCGCCTGCGACATCCATCCCCTCAACAATCTGCGCGTCCTCCAGGCGGTGGAGCGCCTGGGCTTTTCCATGGGCTCGCCGGAGCAGAGGGCCTGGGGGGCGCGCTGGATCGACGACGGTTTCGCCGCCCTGGAGCCCATGGTCGCCCGCCACGGGGCCGGCTTCGCCTTCGGCGAGACGCCCACTCTCGCCGACTGCTGCCTGATCCCGCAGATCTGGTCCTCTAGCCGTTTCGCCGTCGATATGGCCCCCTATCCGGCCCTGGCCGCCGTCGCCGCCCGCGCCGCCGCCCACCCCGCCTTCCAGGCCGCCCATCCGGATCGGCAGCCGGACGCCAAATAGGAGACGAATCGATGGCCAAGGTGCTCGGATTGGGCGGGGTGTTCTTCAAGGCGGCGGACCTGGAGGCGTGGCGGGCCTGGTATCGCGACGTGCTGGGGGTGCGGTTCGAGGACTTCGGCGCGGCGATCTTCAAGCATCCGGAGGCCGGCTTCACCACCCTGGCGCCGTTCGCGCCGGACACGGACTATTTCCTGCCGTCGGCCCAACCGTTCATGATCAACCTGATCGTCGAGGATATCGACGGGGTGCTGGCGGCGGCGGCGGCCGCCGGGGCCCTGCCCGCCGGCCGCCAGGACGAGGACTATGGCCGGTTCGCCTGGCTGATCGATCCGGCCGGCGTGAAGGTGGAGCTCTGGGAGCCGCTCGGCCCTTCGCCGGTGTGAGGGGGGGAGGCGGCCGGACGGCCCCCTACCTTTTGAGCCCCGCGAGCGCCTGCCGTGTCGCCAGCAGGGACTGGCCGGCCACCATGCCTTTCCAGTCGTCGGCGTCGCCGAAGAAGGCGGCGCGCACCCGCGCCTTGATCGCCTGGCCCTGCGGCGAGGCGACATCGCCGTGGGCGTGCAGCCAGGCGTCGGCGCGCACGGCGGTGAGGGTTTCGGTAATCGACTGGACCCCCACTTCCAAGGCCATGCCGGTGACCTCGGCGTGGGGGACGAGACCCGGCGCGGCGCCCAGGCCGTCGCCGACGATGTCGGCCGAGGTCGAACTGCCGTCGGCTGGCGAGGTGACGGCGCCGCCATACCAGGCGGCGGCGCGCGCGAAGGCGGCTGTCCCGCGCCGCTCGGTGACGATCTGTTCTCCATAGCCCCAGGGGCCAAGGCCGGTGTGGTAGTCGATTACCGCGACCCGCGCCGCCTGGCCAAGCCACCCCTCGAAGATGGCGGTCTGGGTGATCCGCGACCAAGTGGGCGCCTCGCCGCCGTAGAAGATGCCGGCCGGGTGGCGATACTGGCCGCCGCTGAGGGCCTGCTGCAGGGCCGGAAAGCCGTGCTCGGCGGCGTAGGCGCTCAGGGTCTTGGCGCTGGCGCCCTGGGCGTCGTCGCTCCAGTCGGGCGGGCAGATGGCCTCGGCCAGGGCGTCATAGCCCGGGTTGGCGGGCCGGTCGGCGGCGAAATCGATCCAGTTGCGGTTGAGATCGACATTCTCCTGGGTGACCCGCCGCAGCCAGGCGAAGCCATAGGGGTTGACCGCATGGATCATCAGCACGGCTGTGTCCGCCGGCAGGCGCGCCGCCTCGCCGCGCCGCAGCCAGTCGACCTGGGCGCCGGAACCGCAGAAGCCCTCGGCCCCGTGGGTGGCGGCGATCATCACCAGCACCCCGCTCGCCTGGCGCGGCCCAAGCCAGGCGACATCGCAGGAAAGATCGCCGCCGTCCGGCCCCCGCTCGGGGTGGGCCACGCTCTCCAACGTCCCGCCGGCCTGCGCCGCCGCCTCGCGGAACTTGGCGCGCGCCGCCGGGTAGTCGGCGCTGAAACTGTCGGCGGAATTCATCTAGGCGGCCTCCTTCATGAAAAAACGCCGCAGACTGGCCTCGGCGCGCTCGGGTTCGTCACGGTGGACGCCGTGGCCGGCCGCTTCGAACACTTCGAGTTCGGCCAGGCCCGCCGGCAGGGCGGCGAAGATCGCCTCCGAACAGGCGACCGGGGTGATCGGGTCGAGGCCGCCGGCCGTCACCAGGGTCGGGCAGGCGATCTTCGCCAGATCGCCCGCCATGTCCATGGTCCGCTGCTCTCCGGCGATGAAATGGAACATCACCTCGGTTCGCATGATGGCGCGCTGGATCTGCTGGGGGTCGGGATTGGGGCGCGGATTGTAGAGGGGCATGCAGACGGCCATGTACTCCGCCGCCGCCTCGGCGCTGGGCGCCGTCCAGAACATCTCGGCGACGGCCCGCGCCCGCTCGCCGCCCAGGCGGGCCATGGTCGCGTAGGTGGCGGTCAGATCCATTCGCGCCGCCGTCGAGGCGAGAACGAGCCGGGCGGGGTGGCCGGGGTGACGGGTGGCGTAGGCCATGGCCGCCATGCCGCCGAAGGAAAGCCCGTAGACGGTGGGCTTGACCAGGCCGAGAGAGTCGCACAGCCCTTTTATGTCGTCGCCCCATTGCGCCAGGCGCCAGCCGTCGGCCTCGCCGCCCGAGCGGCCGTTGCCGCGATGGTCGATGTAGACCACCTGATGGGTGTCGGCGAAGCGGTCGAAATAGGGGCGCATCAGGGAATGATCGAACCCCGGCCCGCCGTGCAGCACCACCAGGGCCGGCCGCTCGGCCATCCGCGCCCCGTCGATGGCGAGCCCCGCACCGACGGTGTCGAAGAACAGCCGCGCGCCGTTGACGGTGAGATACATGGCCGGTTCTGCTGCCGCCTCGGCGCGCCGCCGTCAAGGCCCATCCCGCCGCCCAGGGGGCCAGGCCAGCTTCGCCGCTACAGCTTCACATGGACGCCGATCTTGAAGAAGCGGCCGATGATGCCGGCCTGGCCGAAGGTCGGATTATAGTTGACACCGGCATAGTCGATCGGGTCGAACGGCGGATTGGTGTCGAACACGTTCAGCACATTGGCGAAGATCGAGATTCTTTCATTGATCTTGTAGTCGGCGCTCAGATCGACATCGATGAAGTGGTTCACGGTGCAGTTGAGCGGTAGCGGCAGGCCCGTGGCGACGCTTGTCGAGAAACAGCCAAGCCTAAACGGCGCGTCATCGAGGGCATATTCCAACATCCGGCTCGTATAATAGGCGGTGGCCGTGATGTTCAAGGGGCCATAGTCGAAGCTGTTGGTCCAGGAAGCGCGATACTTCGGCGTCCCCGCCCCGGACGAGAGGTTGTAGGGGCTCTGAAAGCCGACATAATCGACGGTTCTGCCGCCCTGAGTGTAGTTGAAACTGAAGATGTCGGTCAGGCTGACATCGCTGGTGAACTTGATGTTCCCAGGCAGGTCGAACCTGGCCCGAAAATCGATGTCGATACCGTCGGTGGTCTCGGAGTCGGCGTTGATATAGGGCGACGAAACCAGGATCGGCCGGGGCAGCAGGCCGGGATGGGCCGGATCGGGAAGATCCGGGGTGATGGCGTAGCCCGGCGGCAGGGGATTGCCGGCGAAATAGGCGGTGAGGGCCAGGCTCGGGTCGGCCTGGGCGATCACGTTCGACTTCTTGATATGATAGTAATCGACCGAGATGTTGAAATGCCGATCCGGCTCGAACACCGCGCCGGCGGTGAGGCTGGTCGAGGTTTCGGGCTTGATGTCGGGGTTGGCCGACGACTCCAGGGCCAGGGAGTAGGGGTGGGTGTAGCCGTCGGCGCCGTGGGCGGCGATAAAGGCGGCGGGCAGGTTGAAGGTGATGAAGCCCTCGGAGGCGCTGGAGCCGTTTTCCGAGAAGCTGGGGGCGCGGAAGCCGCGCGAGACGGTGCCGCGCAGGGCCAGTTGCCGGATCGGCGTCCACTTGATCCCCGCCTTGGGCGAAAAGGCGCCGCCGGCGTCCGAGTAATGGTCGTAGCGGGCCGAAACGTCGATATCGACGGTGGGGAGGATCGGCGCGTCGAGTTCGGCGAAGCCGGCGAACACCGTGTGGCTGCCGATGGTGTGGGCGATGCCCAGGCCCTGGGCCGACAGGTTGGGGTTGAGGTCCGGATCGTCGGTCGCCTCGTAGCGGCCCTGCCCGCCGACGCCGAACCTGAGCGGCCCGCCGGGCAGGCGGATGAGGTCATGGGTGGCCGAGACATCCACCGAATCCAGGTCGGTGGTGGAGGTCTTGACCAGGGACGGGGCCAGGGCGGCGAGGGTGGCGGCGGAGTTCTTGGATGGATCGACGAAATTATAGCTCCCGTCGGCGATGTCGGCGGTCAGGGCGTCGAAGTTGAGGAAACCGTTGTTGACGGTGTCCAGGGAGGTGTGGGCGATGACGCCGGCGACGTTATAGTCCCAGCCGGCGACCGAACCCTTCACCCCGGCCACCAGGCGGTAGACGTGATTGTTCTCGATCGAGCCGCCCTTGATGTCGCCGAATGCGTAGTTGATCAGGGCCGTCTCGCCCAGGGCGGCGAAGGGATTGTTGGGGTTCAACGACCCGTCCGACAGCCGGACGGGCAGGAAGATGCCGTTGGTGTTGTTGGGCGTTCCGGTCTGGATCTGCGGCGGGCCGCCGTCGATCGTCACCTTGTCTTCGTAGAAGCTCGCCGACAGATAGGCTTGGGTCGCCGGATTGAGCTGGGCGGTGAAGCGGCCGTAGGCGCCGAGGCGCCGCTGCGCCGGCTGATCGTCGCCGTCGAGGGCGAAATTCTGTTCGCAATAGACATTGCCGAGGCTATCGACCTGCTGGGTCGTGGGCGATCCGCAGGGCCGCAGGGGCTGGGAGACCGCCCCTTTCAGGGCTTTGCCCGCGGCGTCGGCCGGGGTGACGGTGCCGAAGATCGAGCCCGAGCCCTGGGTGGGCTGGCCGCCGTTCAGGTCGTCGCCGCCGACCGAGCTGAGATCGAAGGTGTTGAAGGGAAAGCCTCTTTGGCCAACGTGGATGGCGTCGTCCTGCTCGAACTCGAAATTGACGTAGGCGTTGTATTTGTCGGTATCGAGATCGCCGTGGCCGAGGGTCGCGTCGAAGCTGCGGGTGAAGCCGCCGCCGTGCTGCGAGGTTCCCACCTCGCCGTTGGCCTCGAGACCCTGGAACTGCGATTTGAAGATCAGGTTGACCACCCCGCCGATGGCGTCGGCGCCGTAGAGGGACGAGGCGCCGTCCTTCAGCACCTCGACGCGGTCCAGCACGCTCAGAGGGATGGTGTTGAGATCGACGAAGCCGCGCTCGCCGTCGTCGGCCAGGGCGAAGTTGGCGGTGCGCAGGCCGTCGATCAGCACGATGGTGGAATTGACCGTCAGGCCGCGCAGGGCGACGCCAGACGATCCGGCCGCGAAGCCGACCCCGAAGGCGGTGGGCAGGGTGCCGCTGTTGTCGGCCGACAAGGTGCGCACCGCGTCGGCGATGGTGGTGATGCCGGCCGCGTCGATCTTCTGGGCCGTGATGACGGTGACCGGCGAGGCGGTCTCGGTGTCGGTGCGCCGGAACAGCGAGCCGGTGACCACCACCTCGCCCACCGTGGTGTCGGCCGGGGCGGCGGCGGGCGCGGCGGCCGCGGCGGCGGGTACGGCCGAAAGGGCGGCCAGGGCGGCGCCGGCGATTATCGAAGAGGCCAAGAGGCGGGCGCGTGTCGTCGAACGGGTCAACGATCCCTCCTGTTCACAACCGCCAACGGGCGCGAGCGTCCAATGTGGCCGCGCGGACAATCGGCCGGGCCGGATTAACATTTCGTAATTTAATTTTGCGGGCGACGCGACCGATCGCCACGCCCTCTTCGCGCCGATCCGCGAACTACCCGGCCGGCGCGGCGTGCCTCTCCGTTCGCGCGATCCGCGCCGCCCTCGGTAAACGGGCCTTAACCCCTCTTGCGTCAAATCGCCGGCGCGGGTCCACTGCGCGGCGCCTCGGGGGAAAAACGGACATGGCCAGAGCGGCGCGGCGGCGGGGCGGGGGCCGGTGGCGGGACCTGGCGCGCCGGGTGGCGTCGGGCGACGGAGCGGCGCGGCTGGGCGGCCTGGCCGCGGCCGGGGCGGGGGCGATCCTCGCCGCCATCCTCATCACCTATCACGCCGCCGACCCGAGCCTGGACGCCTCCGCCTCGGGCCGGCCGGCCAACGCCCTGGGGGCCGCCGGGGCGACGATCGCCGACCTCGCCATGCAGCTGCTGGGCCTGGCCGCCTGGGCGATCGCCCTGATGGCGGTGTTCGCCGGCCTCTCCCGCCTGCTGCGCCGCCGGCCCCAGGCGAAGGGTCCGCGCCCGGGGCCGCGCGCCCTGCTGGCGATCCTGGGGCTGGCGGCCCTGGCCGGGGCCTTGGCCGCGCCCAGCCCGCCGGTCTCCTGGCCGCTGGCGGAGGGGCTGGGCGGCCTGGCCGGCGACGGCATTCTGCGCCTGGCGGCCGATCCCCTTTCCGGCGTCGGCCTGCCCCACGCCGAGGCGATCGCCGCCGCCCTCCTGGCCTTGATCGCCCTCACCGCCCTTAGCTTCACCCTCGGCGTCGGCTGGCCGCGGGCGAACCTCCTGGGCCCAGCCCGCCCGGCCGCGCCGCGCCCCCCGGCCGCGCCGCGCGTCGGCCGCGGGGCGGCGGCGGGCCTGGAGCGCCGCCTGGAAGAGGATGCGCCTGGCGGCGCGGATGTCGGCCCGCCGCTGGCCATCAAGGCGCCCAAGGCCCCGCCGCGCCCCTCGGGGCGCGAGGAGCGCGAAACCCAGCCGAGCTTCCCCTTCGCCGAGCCGGGCGGCTTTCGCCTGCCGGAACTGGCGATGCTGGCCAAGCCCACGCCCCGCGCCTCGGCCATCGACGAGGCGGCCCTGCGCCAGAACGCCCGCCTGCTGGAAAGCGTGCTGGCCGAGTTCGGGGTGCGCGGGGCGATCGACCAGATTCGCCCCGGCCCCGTCGTCACCCTCTACGAGTTGGCCCCGGCCCCCGGCGTCAAGTCGGCCCGCGTCGTCGCCCTCTCCGACGACATCGCCCGCTCGATGAGCGTCGCCGCCTGCCGGGTGAGCGTGGTCGCCGGCCGCAACGCCATCGGCATCGAACTGCCCAACAGCCGCCGCGAGACGGTCTATCTGCGCGACCTGCTCTCCAGCGCCGAATACGAAAAGGCCAGCCAGACCCTCCCCCTGGCGCTGGGCGAAACCATCGGCGGCGAGCCCTACATCGTCGATCTGGCCAAGATGCCGCACCTCCTGGTCGCCGGCACCACCGGCTCGGGCAAGTCGGTGGGGATCAACGCCATGATCCTCTCCATCCTCTATCGCCTGGCCCCCGACCGCTGCCGGTTCATCATGATCGACCCCAAGATGCTGGAGCTGTCGGTCTACGACGGCATCCCGCACCTGCTGGCCCCGGTGGTCACCGACCCCAAGAAGGCCATCGTCGCCCTGAAATGGACGGTGCGGGAGATGGAGGACCGCTACCGGCGGATGTCCAAGATCGGGGTGCGCAACGTGGCCGGCTACAACGAGCGGGCCCGCGAATTGTTGGCTAAAGGCGAGCACTTCGTGCGCACCGTCCAGACCGGCTTCGACGAGCGTGGCCGGCCGATCTACGAGGAGGAGAAGCTGCGCCCCGAGCCCATGCCCTATCTGGTGGTGGTGATCGACGAGGTGGCCGACCTGATGATGGTGGCCGGCAAGGACATCGAGGGGGCGGTGCA
>JBBRQW010000009.1:0-51362 GCA_038225765.1 Caulobacterales bacterium
CTTCTCGACCGATTTGAAGTCCTGGGTGCCGGCCGAGGTCCCGAAGGTCTTGCCCAGGCCATAGCCGGTGGGCGAGTGGCAGACGCGGGCGCAGGTGTCGATGTTGTTGTTGCCAAAGCCGGCCCGGACCAGCTTCTGCATGACGAAGGTCTCTTCGTTGGTGCAGCGCGAGGAGGTGATGGCGCCGATGGAATCGCGGCCGTGGGCGGCCTGGATGCGCTTGAACTCCCCCGCCGCGTGGGCGAAGGCCGCCTCCCAGGAGACCTCCCGCCATGGATCGGAAATCCTGGCCCGGATCATCGGCCTGGTGATGCGGTCCTTGTGGGTGGCGTAGCCGTAGGCGAACCGGCCCTTGACGCAGGAATGGCCCTCGTTGGCGGCCCCGGCCTTGTAGGGGATCATCCGCACCACCTCGTCCCCCTTGATCTCGGCCTTGAACTGGCAGCCGACGCCGCAGTAGCCGCAGGTGGTCAGGACGGAGCGCTCGGGGACGCCCATCTGAATGACGCTGTTCTCGTTGAGGGCCGAGGTCGGGCAGGCCTGGACGCAGGCCCCGCAGGAGACGCATTCCGAGCCGAGGAAGCTCATCCCCCCCGCCGATACCTCAGAGCCGAAGCCGCGTCCGGCGATGGTCAGGGCGAAGGTCCCCTGCACCTCGTCGCAGGCCCGCACGCAGCGCGAGCAGACGATGCATTTGGCCCCCTCGAAGGTGAAATAGGGGTTGCTCTCGTCGTCCGCCGCCGCCAGGTGGTTCGCCCCGCCGTATCCATAGGGCGTGCCGGAGACGCCGAGCGCCGCCGCCGTCGCCTGCAGCTCGCAGTCGCCATCGGCCGAACAGGTGGCGCAGTCCAGGGGATGGTCGGAGATGTAAAGCTCCATCACCCCCTTGCGCAGGCGCTCCAGGCGCGGGGTGTGGGTCGCCACCGCCATGCCGTCCTCGGCCGGGGTGGTGCAGGAAGCCGGGGTCCCCTTGCGGCCGTCGATCTCCACCAGGCACAGCCGGCATGAGCCGAACGCCTCCAGGCTGTCGGTGGCGCACAGGCGCGGGACGGCCACGCCGGCCACGGCCGCCGCCGCCATCACCGAGGTCCCTTGCGACACGCGCACCGCCACGCCATCGACGGTCAGCGCCACGCTCGCCTCGCCGGGCCGCAGCGGGGTCCCGAAGTCGGGTTCCAGGATCAGGGTCATGGCCGCCTTCCTACCCCGCCGCCCGCTGGAAATCTTCGGGGAAATGGGTGAGGGCGCTCAGCACCGGGTAGGGGGTCAGGCCGCCGAGGGCGCACAGCGAGCCGTCGGTCAGGACCGCGCACACTCCTTCAACGTCTCGGTGTCGGCCGCCCGGTTCTCCCCCGCGACGATACGATCGACGAGTTCGACGCCGCGCGTCGAGCCGATGCGGCAGGGGGTGCACTTGCCGCAGCTTTCCAGGGCGCAGAATTCCATGGCGAAGCGCGCCTGGCGGGCCATGTCCACGGTGTCGTCGAACACCACCACCCCACCGTGGCCGAGCATGCCGCCGGCCGCCGCCAGCGCCTCGTAGTCCAAGGGCGTATCGAGCAGGCTTTCCGGGAGATAGGCCCCCAGGGGCCCGCCGACCTGGACCGCCCGCACCGGCCGCCCGCTCGCCGTGCCGCCGCCGATGTCGAAGATCGCCTGGCGCAGGGTGAGGCCGAAGGCGGTCTCGTAGAGGCCGCCGCGCTTGATGTTGCCGGCCAGTTGCAGGGTGAGGGTGCCGCGCGAGCGGCCCATTCCGTGGTCGGCGTAGGCCTGGCCGCCGTGAACCAGGATCCACGGCACGGCGGCCAGGGTCATCACATTGTTGACCGCCGTGGGCGCGCCGTAGAGGCCCTTGATCGCCGGCAGGGGCGGCCGGGGGCGCACCTCGCCGCGCCTGCCCTCCAGGCTTTCCAGCAGCGAGGTCTCCTCGCCGCAGATATAGGCCCCCGCCCCCAGCCGAGCCTCCAGGTCGAAAGCGGGGCCCAGCACTTCGGCCCGGCGGGCGATGGCGATGGCCTTTTCCATCGTGCGGAAGGCGGCCGGATACTCCGAGCGGATATAGACGTAACCGTGGGCCGCGCCGACCGCCCGCCCGGCGATCGCCATGCCTTCGATGAGCAGGAAGGGATCGCCTTCCATCAGCAGGCGGTCGGCGAAGGTGCCGCTGTCGCCCTCGTCGGCGTTGCACACGATGAATTTGCGCTCGCCCGGGGCGGCCAGCACGGTGCGCCACTTGACCCCGGCCGGAAAGCCCGCCCCGCCGCGCCCACGCAGCCCCGAGGCGGTCACCGCCTCGACGACGGCCGCCGGGGCCAGGGCCCGCGCCGCCGCCAATCCCGCCCAGCCCCCGTGCGCCGCGTAGTCCTCAAGCGACAGCGGATCGGTGACGCCGCAGCGCTCGAAGGTCAGGCGCTGTTGGCCCTTCAGCCAGGGAATGTTCTCGGCCGGCCCCAGGGCGAGGGGATGGGCGCCGCCGTCCAGGAATCCGGCGTCGAACAGCCCCGCCACATCCGCCGCGCCCACCGGCCCGAAGGCGAGGCGCCCGCCCGGCGTCTCCACCTCGACCAGGGGTTCGAGCCACATCGCCCCGCGCGAGCCGGTGCGGACCACGGTGATGTCGAGCCCGCGCCTTTCCGCCTCGGCGGCGATGGCGGCGGCGACCGCGCCGGCCCCCACGGAAAGGGCGGCCGAATCGATCGGAACGAAGAGGCGCGTCACGTCGCGCGGCCCACGACGATGGCGTCCAGGCGCGCGGCGTCGAAGCGTCCGATAAGCTCGCCGTCGAGCATGGCCGCCGGCGAGAGGGCGCAATTACCCAGGCAATAGACCGCCTCCAGGGTCAGCCGCCCGTCCGCCGTCGTCTCGCCCATCTTCAGCCCGTGGCGCTCGCCCGCGCGGGCGACCAGAGCCTCGGCGCCCATCGACTGGCAGGCCTCGGCGCGGCAGATTTTCAGCACATGCTCCCCGGCCGGGGCGGTTCGGAAATCATGGTAGAAGCTGATCGCCCCGTGAACCTCGGCCTTGGAAATGTTGAGGCCGGCCGCGACGATCGGCAAAGCCTCGCGGTCGATGTGGCCAAACGCGCCCTGCAGATCGTGCAGGATCGGCAGCAGCGCCCCCGGCCGCGCCGCGTGCCGCTCGACGATGGCCCGCGCCAAGTCGGCGTCCCAGGCCATGCGTCGCGGCTCGCCCAATGGCTCGCTCCAAGCACCCGTCGCCCCCTCGGCGCGGCGCCATCATAGAGGCGGGCGCCGTCCTCGGCTATCCGGGACGGTGGGTTGAAATGTTAGTCCAGTTGACGTACATGATGGGCTGGAGGTCACCATGGAAACGGCATCGAAGCGCGATGGGCGGCTCGGGTTTCGCATTGACGCGCCGACTAAGACCCTGATCGAACGCGCCGCCCGCCTCCAGAAACGGAGGGTGACCGATTTCTGCATGACCGCGCTCACCGACGCCGCCCGACGCACAATCGCCGAACATGAGACGCTGGTGCTTTCCGAGCGGGATCGGGCCGTCTTCTTCGAAGCCCTGGTCAATCCGCCGGCCCCAAGCGAGCGGCTGGCGCGGGCGTTCGCCGAACACAAGCGCCGGATCGCGTCGTGAATGACGCGGCGACCGGCCGGCGACCTTGCCGTCACGCCGCTGGGCGACGGCCACGACCGGAACGGCTTCACTTGCGGCGTGGAGAGTCTCGACCGCTACCTCTATAGCCAAGCCGGTCAGGATGTCCGCCGGAAGGCCAACGCCGTCTTCGTGCTGTGCCGGCGCGGCGAGCCGTCGCATATTCTGGCCTATTATACTCTCTGCGCCACGGCCCTTTCCCAAGGAGAGATTCCCGAGGCGGCCCGAAAGCACCTTCCGCGCCACCCCCTGGTCAGCGCCACCCTGATCGGCCGTCTCGCCGTCGCCAAGTCAAGGCAGGGCCAAGGCCTTGGCGCGGTCATGCTGGCCGATGCCCTTGCGCGCGCGTTCGAAAGCGCCGTCTCGGTGGGATCGTCAATGATCGTGGTCGATGCGATCGACGAGGCCGCCGCCGGCTTCTACGCCGCCCACGGTTTCGTTCGTTTGCCGGAGAGCCTTCGCCTGGTGCTGCCGATGCGGCTGGCCGGCGAGATCGCGGCCCGCTGAGGCCGTGCACAAATTACCCTGCCCCCCCGTTTCACCGGAGCCGCCAACTAGCGGATCTTTCTCCAGTGATCGACAAACTCCTCGCCGATCTTGGCGGTGAAACCCTCCAGACCTACGCTCATCTCGACACCCTCGCCCGGGGGTGAGAAAAGGAATCGGCCGTTCTTCGCGGTGACGGTCAGAAGCGCCAGTCCCCAGCGGCACACCCGGCGACGATTCTCGTTTTCATTTCTACCCCCCCAGCCGCAGCGCCTTCATGCGCCGCTTGTTGGCGTGGGCCTTGGGCGGCGGGCCGGAGTCGTCGGGCATCTCGCCCTTGAAGTAGTAGCGTTGCCAGGCCTCCTTCACCGCGCCGGGGTCGCGCTTGTAGAGGCGGGCGTTGAAATCGTCGCGCCGGGCCCGCCAGGCCTCGTACTGGCCGAACAGGTCTAGATCCCGCTCCAGGGAGCGCTGGACCAGGTCGAAATCCTCCAGGGGTTTGTCCTGGGCCAGGGTGATGAAACAGAACGGCTCGCCCTTGGCGAACTTGACCCTCCCCGGGCGGGTGAACACCCAGTTCATGGTGAAGGGGAAGGGCAGCCAGTCGGTCTCCACCAGGCCGGCCAGGGGTTGGATGCCGTCCTTGACGTGATTGGGCGGCCCGCCGGCCCACATCGACCAGCCGTCCGGGGTGCGGAAGAGGTAGCCCGGATGGAAGGTCACCACCCCGTGCGAGAAATGGCTCTTCACGAAGTCGGTGAAGCCGGCGAACGGGTGGTCCGGGGTGATCTTGATATCGCCCTGCTCGACGCCGCCGTTCCACTCGGCGGTGAAGCCAACCGGGCACAGGATCTCCCAGCCGGTGGAGTTGGCCATGGTCATCGGCAGGCAGCGGTAGGGATGGCGGCCCAGGAAGGCGTCCATCCACGCCCGCTGCGGCCGGCCCGGCACGATGTCCGGCGGCCGGGCGGTGGTGGGAAAGCATTCCAGCTTCATCGGCCGATCCTCGTCGAAAGCCTCGCCCTTCCTGTAAGGGCGCCGGGCCGGCGGCGTAAAGTTTCGCCGGGGCGCGCGCTCGGCTAGGAACCGCCCCATGAAGACCCGCGCCGATCTGATGGCCTTCCTGGACGCCCACGCCATCGCCCATTCCACCCTGGAGCACCCGGCGGTGTTCAGGGTCGGCGAGGGCGAGGCGATCAAGGCGGCCCTCCCCGGCGCCCACACCAAGAACCTGTTCCTTAAGGACGCCAGGGACGCGCTCTGGCTGGTCTCGGCCCGCGACGACACGGCCATCCACCTGAAACGCCTGCCCGCCGCCATCGGCGCGGCGCGGCTGTCGTTCGGCAAACCGGCCCTGCTCGAAGCGGCGTTGGGCGTAACGGCAGGCTCGGTGACCGCCTTCGCCCTGATCAACGACGCCGCCCGCCGCGTCGGTTTCGTTCTCGACGCGGCCCTGGCCGACGCGCCCTTTGTGAACTTCCACCCGCTGACCAACACCGCGACCACCCAGGTGAGCCGAGCCGGCTTCCGACGCTTCCTGGCCGCCCTCGGCGTGACGCCCCTGATCGTCGATTTCGCCGCCGGTTGCGGCGATGGCCCCACGCGACCATTTTAGGCGCGCCAAACCCCCCGGAGAGACCATGTCGCTGATCGGAGAACACGCCGCCGCCGCCCCGCCGGCCGCCGAGCTCATCAAGGACGGCTCGGACGCGAGCTTCGTCGCCGACGTCCTGGAGGCGTCCAAGGCGGTTCCGGTGATCGTCGATTTCTGGGCCACCTGGTGTGGGCCGTGCCGCCAGCTCACCCCGGCCTTGGAAAAGGCGGTGAAGGCCGCCCGGGGGACGGTGAAGCTGGTCAAGATCGACATCGACAAGAACCCGGTGATGGCCGGCCAGCTCCGCGTCCAGTCGGTGCCCACCGTCTACGCCTTCGCCGGCGGCAAGCCGGTGGACGGCTTCATGGGGGCGGTGCCGGAGAGTCAGATCAAGGCCTTCATCGACAAGCTGGTCGGCCCGGCCCCGGTCTCGGAGATCGACGAGCTCATCGCCCAGGCCCGGGAGTCCCTGGACCTCGGCGACACCGGCGGCGCGGCCCAGGGGTTCGCCCAGGCCCTCCAGTTGGAGCCGGAAAATCTCGACGCCATCGGCGGCCTGGCCCGCTGCTATCTGGCCGGCGGCGACACCGAGCGAGCCGGCGAGGTGGCGGCCATGGCCCCGGCCGGCGCGACCAGCCCCGATCTGGACAGCGCCCGCGCCGCCCTGGCCCTGGCCGCCGCCGCCCCTTCCGACGCCGCCGGGGCGGAAAAGCGCGTGGCCGCCGACCCCGACGATCACGCCGCCCGCCTGGACTTGGCCAAGGCCCTGGCCGCCCAGGGCAAATTCCAGGCCGCCGCCGACCACCTCCTCACCCTCATCGAGCGCGACCGCGACTTCAGCGAGGGGGCGGCGCGGGTCCAGCTTCTCACCGTTTTCGAGGCGGCCGGCCCCGCCAGCGAGGTGGCCAGACAGGGCCGCCGGCGGCTCTCCTCGATTCTGTTTTCCTAAGAGCCGAAAGGGCCGCGCCGCCATGGCCGGGACCGGCTATAGAAAGATCGCCGACCTGCCGGCGACGATTCCGGTTTTTCCTCTCGACGGCGCCATTCTGCTGCCCGGCGCCGTCCTGCCTTTGCAGATTTTCGAGCCGCGCTATCTCAACATGATCGACGACGCCATGGCCGGCCAGCGGCTGATCGGCATGATCCAGACCCGGCCCGGCGGCCCGCGAAGCCGCCCGCGCCTGGCCCGCGTCGGCTGCGCCGGCCGGATCACCAGCTACGCCGAGACCGGCGACGGCAAATACCTCATCGCCCTTTCCGGCGTCTGCCGGTTCGCCGCCGGCGACGAGTTGGGCCTTCCCACCCCCTATCGCCAGCTCCGCGCCGGCTTCGCGCCCTACGAGGCCGATCTGGAGGCGGCCGACGAGACGGCGATGGATTTCGAGCGCGCCCCGTTCATGGCCCTGCTGCGCCGCTACCTCGACCGTCGCGGCCTGGGCATCGAGTGGGAGGCGGTGGACGCCGCCCCGCCGGCCGCCCTGATCAACAGCCTGTGCATGGTCTTGCCCTTCCGGCCGGTGGAAAAGCAGGCCCTGCTAGAGGCCGGGAACCTGGAGGCGCGGCGCGCCGCCCTGGCCGCCCTGCTGGCCATCGGCGCCGCCCAGGCCCCCCCGGCGAACGAGGCCGGCGACGAAGATACCGACGACGCGCCCCCCGCCCTGCAGTAGGACCCGACCATGACCGACGCTCCCCCCGCCCCCGAGATCGACCCGCGCCTGCTGGAAATCCTGGTCTGCCCGGTGACCCACGGCCCCCTCGACTATGACCGGGGCCGGGCCGAACTGATCAGCCGCGCCGCCGGCCTCGCCTACCCCATCCGCGACGGCGTCCCGATCATGCTGCCGGAGGAGGCGCGGGAACTGGGGGAGGGGGAGTAGGGATTCCGTAGCGCCGGCATCCTGCCCGCCCTTTTGCTTTCACGGATGCGGGCTGGAAGCCCGCGCTACGATCGCGGCCTCGCCTAAAGCGCCTCGCCCCGCAGCAGCCGGGGCAGGTCGCCCACCGCGCCGCCGGCCTCGCGCATGAAGAAGCGCCGCGCCGGGCCGAGGCGGTTCACCGCCGCGATTCCCGCCCCCCGCGCCGCGCGCACCGCTGGATGGTCGTTGGAGAACAGGCGGGTGAAGGCGTCGGTGGCCAGGGCGACGCCGATGTTGTCGAGGCTCCGCCAGCGGGCGTAACGCTCCAGGGTGGTCGGCGCGCCCAGGTCCTCGCCCAGCCGCGCCGCCTCGGCCAGCACCTGGGCCAGGGCGGCGGCGTCTTTCAGGCCCATGTTGAGGCCCTGGCCGGCGATGGGGTGGATGGCGTGGCCGGCGTCGCCGACCAGGGCCACGCGCAGACCGGTCAGGCGATCGGCGAGGAGCAGCGACAGCGGATAGCAGAAGCGCGGGCCGAGCACCTCGAGCCCGCCCAGGAAATCTCCGAACCGCCGGCGCAGATGGGCTTCGAACACCTCGGGGCGGGCGTCGCGGAGAGCGGCGCCGCGGCGGGCGGCCTCGGTCCACACCAGGCTGGCGCGGCGGCCGGTGAGCGGCAGGATGGCGAACGGGCCGGCGGGCAGGAAATGCTCGTAGGCGACGCCCCGGTGATCGCGTTCCAGGCCGACCGTCGCCACCAACCCGGCCTGGCCGTAGTCCCACCCCACCGTCCCGATCCCCGCCTCCCGGCGGACCAGCGAGCCACCCCCATCGGCCCCCACCACCAGGGGCGCGCTCAAGGTGGCGCCGCCCTCCACGGTGACACGGGCGCGGCCGGGGCCGCCGGCCGCCTCGACCCGCGTCACCCGCGCCGGGGCCAGCACCTCGATCCCCGCCGCCTGGGCCGCCGCCGCCAGGCCGGCGCGGATATGGCGGTTTTCGATCATGTAGCCGAGGGCGTCTCCCGCCGCCGCGCCGGCGCCGCCCCCATGAGCGTTTTCGGCGGCGATCTCGGCGGCGTCGAAGCGCAGGAAGGCCGAGCCTCCCGGCCGCGCCGCCGCGCCGGGCGAGCGGCCGTCGGTGACCAGTATCTGTTCGATTCTCTGAGCATGGGGTTCGAGAAACGGCGCCGCCCCCACCGCCCGCCACTGGCGGAAGGCGGCGAAGGAAATGGCGCTGGCCCGGCCATCGAAGGTCGGGGCGCTCTGGGCCTCGAAGGGCTGGGGGTCGATAAGCACGGTTTTCAGGCCGGCGCTCGCCAGGGCCAGGGCGAGGGTGGTCCCGGCCATCCCGGCCCCGGCGATGATCACGTCCACGTCCGCGTCGGCGCGATCGGAGGCGGTCATCGGCGTCTCAAGGCGCCGCTTCGCTCGGCAGGCCCATCATGTGGAAGCCGGCGTCCACGTGGACGATCTCGCCGGTGGTCGAGCGGCCGAGGTCGGAGAGCAGCCACAGGGCGGCCCCGGCCACCCCCTCCATGGAGGTGTCCTCCTTCAGCGCGCTGAGCGCCCGCCCCGCGCCGAGCATTCCCCGGCCGCCGGAGATGCCGGCCAGGGACAGGGTGCGCATGGCCCCGGCCGAAATGGCGTTGACCCGGATTCCTTGCGGCCCCAGATCGCGGGCGATGTAACGGGTGGCCGCCTCCAGGGCCGCCTTGGCCACCCCCATGATGTTGTAGTTGGGAATGGCCCGCTCCGAACCCAGATAGGTCAGGGTGATCATCGCCCCGCCGTTCGGCATCAGGCGCGCGGCCCGCCGCGCCGCGTCCACGAAACTGTAGGCCGAAATGTCCAGGGCCAGGGCGAAGCCGGCGCGGGTGGTGTTCTCCACGAACGAGCCCTTCATCTGGTCGCGCTCGGCGAAGGCGATGGCGTGGACCAGGAAGTCGATCGTCCCCCAGGCGTCCTCGACCACCTTGAACGCCGCTTGCATGGAGGCGTCGCTGGAGGCGTCGAAGGTGGTCCACAGTTTGGTCCCGACGCTCTCGCCCAGCGGCCGCACCCGCTTTTCGTTGGCCTCCATATAGGCCAGCCCCACCTCCGCCCCCTGGGCGGCGAGCTGGGCGGCGATGCCCCAGGCGATGGAATTGTGGTTCGCCACCCCCATCACCAGTCCCCGCTTGCCGGCCATCAGCGCGCCTTTGGGCAGGTCGTAGTCGTCGGCCATGGGTGGATTCCTGTCGCTCCGGGTGGTGGCTAGCTAGCAGGCGCGCGGGCGGGGGGGAAGCGGGCGCCCCGCCCGCTCTCACACCTTGGCGATCACCAGACAGCCGTTGGTGCCGCCGAAGCCGAAGCTGTTGGACATCACCGTCTCAAGCGGCCGTTCCACCCGCTGACGGATGATCGGCAGGCCCTCGAAGGCGGGGTCGAGGGTGTCGATATTGGCGCTGGCCGCCACGAAGCCGTCCCGCATCATCAGCAGGCTGTAGATCGCCTCCTGGGCCCCGGCGGCGCCGAGGCTGTGGCCGGTGAGCGACTTGGTGGAGGCGATCAGGGGCGCGGCGTCTCCGAAAACGTCGCGCACCCCGGCCATTTCTTTCTGATCGCCGACCGGGGTCCCGGTGCCGTGGGGATTGAGGTAGTCGATCCGCCGCCCGCCGGCCCGCTCGATGGCCAGCCGCATGCACCGCGCCGCGCCCTCGCCGGAGGGGGCGACCATGTCGAAGCCGTCGGAGTTGGCGGCGTAGCCGACGATCTCGCCGTGGATGGTCGCGCCCCGCGCCCTGGCCCGCTCCAGGTCCTCCAGCACCACCATCCCCGCCCCGCCGGCGATCACGAAGCCGTCGCGGTCGATATCGTAGGGCCGGCTGGCGCGGGTCGGCTCGTCGTTGAAGCCGGAAGACATGGCCCCCATGGCGTCGAACAGGGCCGAGAGGGTCCAGTCCAGTTCCTCGCAGCCGCCGGCGAACATCACGTCCTGATTGCCCAGGCGGATCTGCTCACAGGCCGCCCCGATGCAGTGGGTGCTGGTCGCGCAGGCCGAGGCGATGGAATAGTTGATCCCGCGGATCTTGAACCAGGTGGCGAGGGTCGCCGAGGGTCCCGAGCTCATCGCCTTGGGGACCGCGAAGGGGCCGATGCGCTTGACCCCCTTGGCGCGGGCGGTGTCGGCCGCCTCGACGATGGCGCGGGTGGAGGGGCCGCCGGAGCCGACGATCAGGCCGGTCATCGCGTCCGACACCTCGGCCTCGGTCAGGCCGGCGTCGGCGATGGCCTGTTCCATGGCGATGTGGGCGTAGGCCGTGCCGGCGGCCAGAAAACGCGCCGCCCGCCGATCGACCCGGGCCTCCCAGTCTATGACCGGCGCGGCGTGGACCTGGCAACGAAAGCCGAGCGCGGCGTATTCCGGGGCCGCGACGACTCCCGAGCGCCCGACCTTCAAGGACGCGGCGACCTCGCCGACATCATTGCCGATCGCCGAGACGATGCCCATGCCGGTGACGACCACTCGCCGCATGACAGTCCTTTCCGCCCCCGGCCGCCCGTCGCTCAGGCCAGGCTCTCGGCGCTGAACAGGCCGACCCGGAGGTCGCGCGCCTCGTAGATAGGCGTCCCGTCCGCTTCGAGAACCCCATCGGCCACGCCCATGACCAGGCGCCGCAGGACCAATCGTTTGATGTCGATGCGATAAACCACCTTCTTCACCTTGGGCGTCACTTGGCCGGTGAACTTCACTTCGCCGACCCCCAGCGCCCGGCCCCGCCCCGGCGCGCCCGACCAGCCGAGAAAAAAGCCCACCAGCTGCCACATGGCGTCAAGGCCCAGGCAGCCGGGCATCACCGGGTCGCCGATGAAATGGCAGTCGAAGAACCACTGGTCGCGGTGAACATCCAGCTCGGCGACGAGCTGGCCCTTGCCGTGCGAGCCGCCGTCGGCGTCGATGTGGGCGATGCGGTCGAACATCAGCATCGGAGGATAGGGAAGCTGGGCGTTGCCTGGGCCGAAGGTCTCGCCCCTGGCGCAGGCCAGCAGCGCCTCGCGGTCGTAACTTGTCTCGGCGGCGCGTTTCATCCTCGCGCCGTAGCACGGGGCGGGCGGGCGCCTCAACGGCATTGCGCCGGCGCCGCCAGGCCCCACACCCGGTCGGCCGCCAGCCAGCCGGCGACGCCGCCGGCCTTGACCTTGCACCATGGCCCCTGGCAGCGGCCCAGGGCGGCCAGGGCGCGGGCGTTCAGCAGCCCCGCCTCGGCGCCGCCGCCGGGCTGTTTGTAGAGGGGGACCGCTTCCGTCCCCAGGGCCATCACCATCCGCCGCCCATCGACCATGGAGCGGTGGACCCAGGTCGCGCCACCGTCCGGGTCGCAGACCCGCCGCCAGTCGGTGGTCTCGGCCACCACCTGCACCGGCAGGCCCTTGACGCGATAGACCCACAGGGCCGGATAGTCGGCCCCCGGCCCCTTGCGGGCGTAGACCTCGCCGCGCTTGAGGCTGACCCAGCGGGGGACGCAGAAACCCGACACGGTCTTGGACCACACCGCCGCCGGGCAGTCCTTGCCCTCGCCGGCGTGTTCGCCGCAGGCCCCCAAGGCCAAAGGCAGCGTCAGGGCCAAGGTCAGGGCCAGGGCGGCGGCCGTCGTCGGAACCGGTCTCGCGCGCTTCAATCGCAACATCCCGCTTGCTTGGCCGTCAAAAGCCGTTTTGGTAGAACCCGCGACACCCCCGTCGCGCCCGCGCCACCCTTGTCAGACCCGCCCATGGCCCCTCGCAAGCCGAAAGTCGTCGTCACGCGCAAACTGCCCGACGCGGTGGAAACGCGGATGTGCGAACTGTTCGACACCGAGCTCAACCTCGACGATACGCCCATGGACGCGCCGGCTCTAGTGGCGGCGATGGCGCGGGCCGATGTCCTGGCTCCGACCATCACCGACCGCCTGGACGGCGCCCTCATCGCCCAGGCCGGCGACCGGCTCAAGCTGATCGCCAATTTCGGGGTGGGGATCGATCATATCGACGTGGCCGCCGCCCACGCGCGGGGCATCGCGGTGACCAACACCCCGGGCGTCCTTACCGAGGACACCGCCGACCTGACCATGGGCCTGATCCTGGCCGCCGCGCGGCGGGTGGTGGAGGGGGCCAACGTGGTCCAGGCCGGGGAGTTTCGCGGCTGGTCGCCGACCTGGATGCTGGGCCGGCGGCTGTGGGGCAAGCGGCTGGGCATCGTCGGCATGGGGCGGATCGGCCAGGCCCTGGCCCGCCGCGCCCGCGCCTTCGGCCTTTCCATTCACTACCACAACCGCAAGCCGGTCAGCGCTCCCATCGCCGAGGGCCTCGAGGCCACCTATTGGGAGAGCCTGGACCAGATGCTGGCCCGCATGGACGTGATCTCGGTCAACTGCCCGCACACCCCGGCCACCTATCACCTGCTGTCGGCGCGCCGCCTCAAGCTGATGGCCCCTCACGCCATCTTGGTGAACACCGCCCGCGGCGAGATCATCGACGAGGACGCCCTGGCCGGCATGCTGCAGCGCCGCGAACTGGCCGGCGCCGGCCTCGACGTCTACGAGCACGAACCGGCGGTGAACCCCCAGCTCCTGAAACTCCCGAATGTGGTGTTGCTGCCCCACATGAGCTCGGCCACCATCGAGGGCCGCATCGACATGGGCGAGAAGGTGATCGTCAACATCAGAACCTGGATGGACGGCCACAAGCCGCCCGACCGGATCATTCCGTCGATGCTGTGAGGGGGGCTTCTCCCGTCCCCTTGTGGGGAGGGCGACTCGCCGAAGGCGAGCGGGGTGGGGCTCTTGGAAGGCCCGTGGCGGCGGAAAGAGCCCGCCCGGCCAGAGCACGATCAGGTTTGAGACAACCCCGTCTCAGGTCATCGAGCCGCTACGGAATGAATTCATAGATCGTGCCATTGCCGCCGCCGCCGCCGGACGTCACGCCGTAGAACTTGGTGGAGGCCTGGAGCAGCAACTCGCCGCTGGGCTGGGAGCCGTCGGCGATGGAGAAATCATGCAGCACGGCATGGGCGTGCGAGGTCACCTTCACCGAAAAGATCGTGCCCGCCCCCGAGCCGCCACCCTGGCTGGTTACGCCATAGACGGGGCCACTCGGGCCCTGAACCAATCCCGCCATGGTGTTCTGCCCGTCGGCGCCGCCGGCGAAGCTGTAGAGGTTGGTGAGGGCGCCGGTGGTCGGATTGACGCTGAACACCACGCCGTCGCCGGCGGCGGTCGGGCCGCCGGCGCGGGTCGTTCCCAGAAATCGGCCCTGCCGCACCAGCAGCCTGCCCGTCGGGGCGGCCCCGTCGATATGAAAGTCGAAGGCGTGAATGACGCTGACCGCCGCCGTCAAGGTGTCGAGGGCGAACACCGTCCCCGATCCGTTCGGGCCTCCCGACGGGGCGACCCCATAGAGCCGGCCATCCGGCCCCGGGACGAGGGCCGCGGCCGGCCCCACGCCGTCGGCCACGCCGGGCTCGTTGAAGGCGTGCAGGCTGGTGAAGGCCTTGGTCTTGGGATTGACCGTGAAGATGGTTCCAGCGCCGGAGTTCCCGGCGCCGGGGATAAATCCGCCAAAAACGGTCACGCCGTAGAGTTGCCCGCCATACAGCACCAGCCCTTCCGGCCGCGCGCCTTGCGCGAGATCTTGGAAATCGACCAGAGTTCTCAGGGCGCCGGTGGACGGATCGAGCTTGAAGACCGTGCCGCAACCCAGATTACAGGTTCCCGTGCCGCCGGCCTCGGTCGTGCCGTAGATTATCCCCTTGCGGTCGACGATCACGCCCGACGCCGGGCCCGATCCCTTGGCCCCGAAGGTGGTGAAAGAATAGAGGGTGGTCAGAGTCCCGCTGGCCGGATCGAACCGGAACACCGTGCCGCCGCCCCCCGCGCCGCCGGTGTCGGTGGTTCCATAGAGCCTGCCGCTCTTGTCGGCCGCGAGTTGCCCATTGGGGGCCGCCCCGTCGGCGCCGCCGCCGAAGGAATAGAGGGAGTGAAAGGAGGCCGCCCTGGCCGGCCCCGTGAGCGCGAGCGCCAGGGCCAGCAAACCGGCGACACCGGCGGTCCCGGCTCGCGGCGCGGTCAGCCCCCACAACGGCGACCTCGCGTCCTTGCTTGAATCCGACATCGTACGGTTCCCCCCCGCCCCGGCCAGCGTGCTGAAGGGAATGTGGCGAAAGACGCAATCGAATACAACAACGCCGACGCCCGAGGGCCCGAAGCCCAGGCCGCGTCATCGAGGCGGGTCAGTCTCTCCGCACACCTCGCACCGCGGATCCGCCCCCACCCGCACCGTGCGCGCCTCGCCGGCCAGGGCGTCGAACACCATCAGCCGGCCGGTCAAGGGCGCGCCGGCGCCGGCGATCAGCTTGATCGCTTCGAGGGCCATGATCGAGCCGATCACCCCGGCCAGCGCCCCCACCACCCCAACCGCCGCGCAGGTCTCGGCGTCGGGGGGCGCCTCGGGGACCAGGCAGCGGTAGCAGGGCGCCCCGGAGAACACCCCGACCTGGCCCGTCCACCGGCCGATCGCGCCGCTGACCAAGGGTCGCCCCTCGGCCACGCAGGCGGCGTTGACGGCGAAGCGGGTGGCGAAATTGTCCGTGCCGTCCAGCACCACACCGGTGTCCGCGATCAGCGCGCGGGCGTTTTCCTCGGTCAGCGCCTCGGCCACCCCCTCGACCGTCACATGCGAGTTGATGTCGTGCAGGCGCGCCGCCGCCGCGGTCACCTTGCCCGCGCCGATGTCCGCGCCGCCGTAGAGCACCTGGCGCTGAAGGTTCGAGAGAGCCACCGTATCGGCGTCGATCAGGGCGATGCGCCCCACCCCCGCCGCCGCCAGATAGAGGGCGGCCGGGCAGCCCAGGCCCCCGGCCCCCACGATCGCCACCTTCGCCGCCGCGAGCTTCTGCTGTCCGGGCCCGCCGATCTCGCGCAGCACCAGATGGCGGGCGTAGCGCTCCACCTCCTCTTCGGAAAAGCTCATCGCGCTTGACCCCGCGCCGCCGCGCCGCCACATGCGCGGCCATGGACGAGACGGCCATGGACGAGAGGGGCGGCTTTCCAAGCTGGCATGGGACCACCATCCTGGCCGTGCGCAAGGGCGGATCGACGGTGATCGCCGGCGACGGCCAAGTCTCCATGGGCCAGACCATCGTCAAGGGCAACGCCAGGAAGGTCCGGACCCTGGCCGGCGGCCTGGTGGTGGCCGGTTTCGCCGGGGCCACCGCCGACGCCTTCGCCCTCATCGAGCGCCTGGAGAGCAAGCTCGAACAATATCCGCGCCAACTGGCCAGAGCCTGCGTCGACCTGGCCAAGGACTGGCGGACCGATCGTTATCTGCGCCGCCTCGAAGCGCTGCTCATCGCCGCCGACGCCACCGCCATCTTCACCGTCTCGGGGGTGGGCGATGTGCTGGAGCCCGAGCACGGCGTCGCGGCCATCGGCTCGGGCGGGTCCTATGCCCTAGCCGCCGCGAGGGCCCTGCTTGATTTTGACCTGAGCGCCGAGGAGGTGGCGCGCCGGGCCATGGCCATCGCCGCCGACATCTGCGTCTACACCAACGCCCAGGTGACGGTGGAGACGGTTCAGGCCGCGCCGGCCCCATGAGCGAATTCTCCCCCCGCGAGATCGTCTCCGAACTCGACCGCTTCGTGGTCGGCCATGCCGAGGCCAAGCGGGCGGTGGCCGTGGCCCTGCGCAACCGCTGGCGGCGGCGGCGCCTGCCCGCCGACCTCATCGACGAGGTGACGCCCAAGAACATCCTGATGATCGGCCCCACCGGGGTCGGCAAGACCGAGATCGCCCGCCGCCTGGCCCGCCTGGCCCAGTCGCCCTTCCTCAAGGTCGAGGCCACCAAGTTCACCGAGGTCGGCTACGTCGGCCGTGATGTCGATCAGATCGTCCGCGATCTGGTGGAGAGCGCCCTGGCCATGGTCCGCGACCGCCGCCGCGCCGGGGTCAAGGCCAAGGCCGACCAGGCCGCCGAGGAACGCCTCCTGGACGCCCTGGTCGGCCCCGGCGCCGGCCCGGCCACCCGCGACGCCTTCCGCAAGAAGCTGCGGGCCGGCGAGCTGGACAACAAGGAGGTGGAACTCACCCTGGCCGACACCGCCTCGCCCCTGCAGGGTTTCGACATCCCCGGCCAGCCGGGGGCCTCGGTGGGCATGCTCAACCTCTCCGACATCATGGGCAAGGCCTTCGGCGGCCGCACCAAGAGCCACAAGACGACCGTCGCCGCCGCCTGGGCGCCCCTGATCGCCGAGGAGAGCGACAAACTGCTCGATTCCGACGCCCTCACCGCCGAGGCCCTGGAACTGGCGGAGAATTCCGGCATCGTGTTCATCGACGAGATCGACAAGGTGGCCTCGCGGGCCGAGCGGGCCGGGGCCGACATCTCCCGCGAGGGGGTGCAGCGCGACCTGCTGCCGCTCATCGAGGGAACCACCGTCTCCACCAAGTATGGGCCGGTGAAGACCGACCACATCCTCTTCATCGCCTCGGGCGCCTTCCATGTGGCCAAGCCCTCCGACCTGCTGCCCGAACTGCAGGGGCGCCTGCCGATCCGGGTCGAGCTGAAGGCCCTCACCCGCGACGACCTGCGCCGCATCCTCACCGAGCCCGAGGCCAACCTGATCCGCCAGCACCAGGCCTTGCTGGCCACCGAGGGCGTCACCCTCACCGTCACCGACGAGGCCCTGGATGCCCTGGCCGACGCCGCAGAGGCCGTCAATGGCACCCTGGAAAACATCGGCGCCCGGCGCCTCCAGACCGTCCTTGAAAAGGTGGTCGAGGAAATCAGCTTCACCGCCGCGGACCGCGCCGGTCAGACCGTCACCATCGACGCCGATTATGTGCGCGACCGCATTGGCGAACTGGCCAAGAACGCCGACCTGTCCCGGTTCATTCTTTGAGGGGCGCGTAAGGCATCGCTTGACAGGTGTAAGCTGGCGCCTTACGGTCGAAACGGAGATCCGATCGTTCAAGGACAAGGGGCTCCGACGTTTCGCCGAGAAAGGCGACGCGGCGAAACTCAGCGTCCAGAAGCCCGATCGGCTCACCAGGATGCTGACACGCCTCGATGTCGCGACCGCGCCCGCCGAAATGAACCTTCCCGGATGGCGTTTTCACGAACTGACCGGCGACCGGCAGGGCGCGTTTTCGGTCACCGTCAGCGGCAATTGGCGGCTCACGTTTCGGTGGGACGGCCTCGACGCCGTCGATGTGAACCTGGAGGATTATCATTGATGACCGGCAACCCCCTGACTTCGGGCCTGCGGCCTGTCCATCCCGGCGAATTGCTGCGCGAAGACGTGCTGCCGGCGCTGGGACGGCCCGAAGCCGAGATCGCCCGGCTCCTGGGCGTATCGCGCCAGACGCTCTACGACATCCTGGGCGAGAAGCAGCCCATCACCGCCGCCATGGCGCTGCGCATCGGCAAGCTCTGCGGCGACGGGCCGATGATCTGGCTGAGCATGCAACAGCTCTACGACGTGAAGGCCGCCGAGCGTGAACTGGCCGCCGAACTCGCCGCCATCCCCACCCTGGCGGTGGCGTGACGGTCAATTAGGCGAGGCGCGGTCGTGCGGCCCTTGCAATTCGCAGAGCGCCCGCGCTCGATGGCTCGCCGCAAGTATCCGGCGGGTAACGATATGTTTAGCTCCTTCCATGGATATGCGCATGCGATAACTCGGATCGATATTCACAGGCGAAAGTCGGGGGCGCATGTCAACTCTCAGAGAATTCATTGCCAATCGGAAGTCGGAAATCGACCTTCAGATGAAGCCGCTCCAAAGGGAGCTTGCGGAACTCGCCGTGGTGGAGCGGGCGTTGGAAAGCGTCCCCGTGGACGAAGAGGCGCCTAAATCGGCGCGATCCGGCGGCAAGACGAACTTGAAGGAAATGGTGCTCGAGGTTCTCCAGTCAGCGCCCAATGGGATGGCGGAGGAGCCGATTCGAGAAGCCATCTCGGCGAGGTATGGAGTCGAGGTGGCGGGCGAAAGTCTCTCGTCCATGCTCACCCGGCTTTGCGCGGAACAGGCGCTCACCGATAACGGCTTCACGTGGACTCTTACGCCGGCAAAGGCCGAGCTCAAGACGGCTGAGAAATAACGGGCGACCCACAGGCGGGGAAACCCTTCGTCGTTCAGGTCCGAAGGGTCCCTGAACGGGGAAAGCCGGCCCGACCGATCCGGCCGCCACTCGCGTCCCCAGCGTTCACGCCCGGAAATGGCCCAGGCGCGCCCGGGCGATCGCCCGTTCCAGGGCGTTGGCGAAATCACGCCGCTCGCGGCGGCTCAAGGCGCGGGCCACCGCCAGCTCGCGGTCCGAGAGATGCAGATGCAGTCGGCTGTCGTCCTCATCCTCGCCGGCCAAGGAGACCCGCGTGAACGCGGTCGGCGAGGTCCAGATGGTTTGCGCGCCCCTGGCCGATTCCAGGGTCACCCGCACCTCGGTGGCGGTGACCTGGATGCGCTCGCGGCGGGCAGCGGCGCGCTGGCTGGCCACCAGGGCGGCCACGGCGGCGATCAGGCCCACCCCGATGAAGATCGGGATCGGGGCCGCCCCGACCGCCACGAACAGGGTGGCCAGGGCGGCGTCCATCCCCGTCATCGCCAGGATCAGCGCCACCAGGCCGCGCGCGCTCAGCGAGCGGTTGGGGGTGATCACCGCGTCCATGAAAAGAGGGCCGTCCATGGCCGGCAGACCATAGGCGCCCCCAGGGCGTTTGGCGAGACGGCCGCTTGGCGAGACGGCGAAAGGCCGCCATCCTCGCGGTCATGGCCAAAAGACCCTCGCCCCGCGACCGCCGCCGGATCGGCGAAATCTTCGACCGCTTCGCCGCCGCCGCGCCCGACCCGCGCACCGAACTGGCCTACGCCTCACCCTTCACCCTGCTGGTCTCGGTGGTGCTGTCGGCCCAGGCCACCGACGTTTCGGTGAACAAGGCGACGGAGCGCCTCTACAGGGTCGCCGACACGCCGGCCGGAATGCTGGCCCTGGGCGAGGCCGGCCTCACCCCATTCATCGCCTCCATCGGCCTTTTCCGCACCAAGGCGCGCAACGTCGTCGCCCTGTCGCGCCTGCTGATCGAGCGGCACGGCGGCGAGGTCCCGCTTAGTCGCGAGGCGCTCCAGGCCCTGCCCGGCGTCGGCCGCAAGACCGCCAGCGTGGTCCTGAACGAACTGGGGGTGGAGGGCGCCATCGCCGTGGACACCCATGTCTTCCGCGTCGCCCACCGCCTGAAGCTTTCGGCCGGCAAGACCCCCGACCAGGTGGAGGCTGACCTGATGCGCGTCGTCCCGCCGGCCCGCCTCACCCGCGCCCATCACTGGCTGATTCTGCACGGCCGCTACGTCTGCGTCGCCCGGCGACCGAAGTGCGAAGGCTGCATCGTGGCCGATCTTTGCCCCTCGCGGGAGCTGTTCATGGGCGCCTGAGGCCTCGTCAGCCCGCCCGCCGTGCTGTAGGTCGCCCTCTTTCCTAGCCTTGTCGGATCGCCCATGACCGCCCTTTACGACGTCGCCGCCATCGGCAACGCCATCGTCGATGTGATCGCCCCGGCCGACGAAGCCTTTCTGGCCGCCGAGGGCTTGGTCAAGGGATCGATGGCCCTGATCGACGAGGCCCGCGCCCGCCGCCTCTACGGCCGCATGGCGCCGGGGATGGAGACCTCGGGCGGCTCGGGAGCCAACACCGTGGCCGGGGTGGCGAGCCTGGGCGCCCGCGCCGCCTTCATCGGCAAGGTGGCCAACGACCAGCTGGGCGAAGTCTTCGCCCACGACATGAGGGCGATCGGCGCGGCCTTTGACACCCCGCCGCTGATCGGCGGCGAGGCCACCGCCCGCTGCCTGATCAATGTCACGCCCGATGGCGAGCGGACCATGTGCACCTATCTGGGCGCCTGTGTCGAACTCACCGCCGCCGACGTGCCGGCCGACCTCGTGGAGGGCGCCAGGATCCTCTATCTGGAGGGCTACCTGTTCGATCCGCCGGAGGCGCGGCGGGCCTTCGCCAAGGCGGCCGGCCTGGCCCGCGGGGCCGGGCGCTCCATCGCCCTGACCCTTTCCGACGCCTTCGTGGTCGAGCGCCACCGCGCCGCTCTCCTGGGTTTCATCGAGAGCCAGGTGGACATCCTGTTCGCCAACGAGAGCGAGATCCTCGGCCTCACCCAGACCGCCGACTTCGACGCCGCCGCCGCCGCCATCGCCGGTCGCGTCCAGATTGCCGCCATCACCCGCTCGGCCCGGGGCTCGGTGGTGCTGGCGGGCGCAAAGCGCCACCTCGTCCCGGCCTTTCCGGTCGAGACCGTCATCGACACCACCGGGGCCGGCGACCAGTACGCGGCGGGCTTCCTCGTCGGCCTGGCCGCCGGCAAGCCGCTGGAGGCTTGCGGTCGCCTCGGCTCTCTGGCGGCCGCCGAGGTGATCTCCCACTACGGCCCCCGCCCGCAAACGTCTCTGCGGGCGCTCGCGGCGGCCGAGGGGACTTAAGCCGGCGATTGGCGCCAAACGCCGCCCGGCCTGCTCAGCCCTTCTCCGCCACGCTGATCGTCCCGGTCATGCCGGGATGGTAGCGGCAGGCGTATTTTATCGAGCCCGCCTGTTTGAGGACGGTTTTGCCCGTGGCCCCCGCCGGGAGGTCCACGTCGAAGGCGCCGCCCCCGTCCGTCGCCGAGTGGCGAAGAATGTCCTTGTTGACCCACACCACCACGTCGCCGACGTTCGCCGTGGTGGCCTTTGGGGAAAAGGCCAGCTGGTCGATGACGACCGTGTGGACGGCGGGCGCCGGGGCGTGATTTGGGCCGCAGGCCGCGAGCGTCAGCGCCGCCCCGATCGCCAGGATCGGGGCGCGCCTCCGCGCCGTGGTGAAAACCATGGCTCTATCGAAGGCCGCCGGCCAGTTGCTCGGCGTGAGCCTGGTGCTCCTGGAACAGCTTCAGGCCGGTTTGAAGCAGGCTCTTGAGTTCGCCGTTCTGGGCCGACGGAATAAGCGTCTGCTCAAGGGCGCCGTTGACGGTTTTATGGTAGGCGACCTCGTTGGCCACATAGGCCCTGTCGAAGGCCGCCCCGCTCAGTTTGCCGAGCTTGGCCCGCTCGGCGGTCGCCTGGCTCTGGAGGGCGGCGCTGGTCGGGTTGGGCTGCGGGGTGACGCCCAGCTTCTTGACCAGAGCCAGGGCCTTGTCGTTCACCGCCGTGTGGTCGCGGACCATCTCCTGGGCGAATTCGCGAACCTTCGGGTTGTGCGATTTGGCCAGGGCCTGCTTGCCGGCGGCGACATCGATCGTGCCGGCGGTGTAAGCGATGTGGGCGATCTGAGGGTCGGTGGGGCCGGGCGCGGCCCAGGCCGCTCCGGCGAGGGCGATCAGGCCGGCGCCGGTAAGGGCGAAGAGGGTTCGTTTCATGGGTGTGGCTCCTGAGCGTGAGGCGCGGGGTATAGGCGCGCTTAAGTTAGATGGCGCTCGGACCGAGAAGTTCCCGGGGGTTATCGATGCGCCCGACCGTCAACCGGGTCCCCTGCGCCTCAGCGTCACATAGAGGGCGCCGGTCCCGCCGTGGCGGCGGTGGGCTTGCGTCAGGCCGGCGACGAGCGGCCGGAGCGGAGCCTCGGCCAGCCATTCGGGCGCGCGCCGGCGCAGGACACCGTCGCCCGCCGCCCCCTTGCCGGTGACGATGAGGACGGCCCGCCGCCCCTCGGCGTGGCCGCGCAGAACGAACGCCGTCAGTGCCGCCCGCGCGCGATCCTGGCTCATGCCGTGCAGATCCAGCCGCCCTTCCAGCGCCATCCGTCCCGACGCCAGCCGATGGAGCCGGCCGGGCTCGATGGCCTCGGCTGGACGCGCGGCGCCGGGGGCGGTGGCGGCCGGTCGAGGCGCCGCGCCGCGCGCGGGCGACCGCCGCCCGGCCGCCGGCGCCTCGGGCGGGACCGGCTCGGGCGCCGGCTCGGGCCGGCCGGGCAGAGGCCGCACCGTGGCCGTCACCAGCCTCCACAGGCGAAGGTCGGCAAGGCGATGGCCGGCGCGGTCGGGCTTGCGCTTCACCAGAGCGGTCGAATGCGCGGGGCCAGGCGCCAGAGATGCAGCACATGGCGCACCCGGCCCGCCTCCAGGCCGGCCGCCGGCCCCTCGCCCAGATAGAGGTCGGCCCGCGCCTCGCCCCGAATCGCCCCGCCGACATCCAGCGCCACCGCCAGCCGGCGATAGGTGGGGAAGGCGCCGTTCAAGGCGGGGTCTGCGGCGTCCAGCCACACCAGTTCTCCCAGGGGATGGCTGCCTAAGTCCACCGCCACGCTGCGCCCGGCGATCAGCGGCGCGCCGGCCGCGCCGGATGGGGCCGAGCCGTCGTCGGGGCGCAGGCGGAAAAAGGCGTAGCGCGGATCGAGCGCCATGATCCGGCGGGCCCGCTCGCCGCGGTTGGCCGCCAGCCAGCCGCGAATGGCGTCGGCCGAGGTGTCGTCGTCCGCCAGCAGGCCGCCCTGGCGCATGGCCGAGGCGATGCCGACGAACGGCGCGCCGTTGGTCCCGTCGAACATCGCCCGCGCCCGCCGGCCGCCGGGAAACACCAGCACGCCGGAGCCCTGGATCTGCAGGAAGAACAGGTCCTCGGGCCGCATCCAGGCCAGGGCGTCGCCGGCCCCCCGCGCCTCGATGGTCGCGCGGTCGGGATAGAGTCCACCGCCGGCGGTAAGATCGGCCGGCCGGGGCCGGACTGGCGCGGTGAAGTCGTCGGCGCGGCTGGCTCTGGCCTCGTAGACCGGCGAGAAATAGGCGGTCAGAAGGCCCGATCCGGCGACCGCTTCGGGCTCGAAATTCGCTTCCAGAAAGGCCCGCGCCGCCGGCTCGTCCGCCGGCCCCAGCATCAGCGCCCGGCCGCACACCCCGGCCAGAGCCGCATCCCGCGTCACCTCGCAGCCTTTCTCGAAGGCGGCCAGGGCGGCGGCGTGGTCGTCGGCCGCCCAGCCGGCCAGTTCGGCGAAGGCGTCGCGGGCCGGCGGGGGCGCGGGCGCCGGCCGCGCCGGAGGGGGCGGGGCCGGATAGGCCCAGGGCTGGAGGTAGCTTTGCGGCGGCGGCGGCCGGGCGAAGCGCGGAGCGAGGGGCGGGGCGAAGGGATGCGGGGCGGGCTGGGGCGCGGTGGCGCAGGCGGCCAGCCACCCCGCCGTCGCCATGACCGTTGCCACCGGCCGAAACCGAAAACGCATTACGCCTCCGCGGCGTCGACGTGGATCAGCGTCCAGTTGGGGTTGCGGCTCTTAAGATTGCGTTCAAACGTCCACACTTCGGCCGTGCGCCGATCGTCCACCGCCTCGCCGTCCGAGCCCTTGGTGCGGCTGCGCAGCTCGGCCAGAAAGCGCACCGAGGCCTTGGCCACATCGCCCAGCAGGTTGAGGCTTTCCAGGTCGGCTCGGGGCGGTTGCAGGAAATCGACGCTTTCGCTGCGGCCTTGCGTTTCGCGCTCGTGGATCGCCGCCTCGAAGCCGTCCATGACCTGGGGGGCCAGCAGCGGCTTCAGCGCCGCGCGGTCGCCAGCGGCGAAGGCCTTGACGATCAGCTGATAGGCCCCGCGCGCGCCGTGCAGGAATTGGCCGACGTCGAAGCTCGGATCGCGGGTTCGCATCGCCGCCAGGCCGCCCAGGGGGGAGTCGTCGGCGACGGCGAGGGGCGGCGCGCGCGGCCCGTCGGCCGCCGCCGGGGCGGTCGGGACCCGGGTCATGTCCTCGGGCCCACGCCCGACCCGGCGGCCGAGAACGGCGTAGAGCTGGAAGAGGACGACCGCCGCCAGGGCGGCGAGGATGATGAGTTCCAGAACCTGCAAGGCGACACCGAAGGCTTCGAACGACAAGGCGATCGGACCTATATAGGCGCGATCGCCGCCCGCGTCAGGCGCCGACGTTGCGGCCCGCGAGATCGCGTGATAGCGGAGCCGCTCCACGCCGCCCCCGACCGACGATCAACGGACGTCTTCGTTAAAATGACCGACACCGAGAGCCCGCCGCCGCCCCTGGGCCCCGGCGGCCCAGCAGGCGGCCCAGAAGGCGGCCCCGACGGAGCCGCTCCGCCCGGCATCCGAATCCTGGCGCAATATATCCGCGACCTCTCCTTCGAAAGCCCGCACGCCCCCGAATCCCTGCGCGGCGGCGAGAGCGCGCCGCAGATCGATCTGGGCGTCGAGCTGAACGCCAAGGGCCGTGACGACGGCCTGTTCGAGGTCGAGCTCAAGCTCACCGCGCGGGCGACCCGCGACAGCGCGGCGGTGTTCCACATCGAGCTCGTCTACGCCGGCCTGTTCCAGATCGGCGGGGTGCCGGCCGAGGACATGGAATCGGTGCTCATGATCGAATGCCCGCGCTACCTTTTCCCGTTCGCCCGCAGGATCGTCGCCGACCTTTCCTCCGAAGGCGGCTTCCCGCCGTTCATGCTCGAGCCGCTCGATTTCGCCGGCATCTACGCCGCCCGCCGCGCCCAGGCCGCCGCCCCGGTGGCGGGGAACGCGTAGCGCGGGGTTTGTCAGCCCGCTTCGAAAAAGACAAGGGCGGCTGACATGCCCCGCGCTACGAGCCCGCCCCCCCGAACCGCAGCCATACCGCTTCACCCGCCAGCTCCGTGGCGACGAAGGCCTCGTGCGCGGCCTTTTCCGCCGGTGTGATGCGCGGCGCCAGAGGGCGCGGGCGGGCGCCGTAGGCGGCCTGGGCGATCATCTGGCCCACCCCCAGGGCGGCCGCCTGCTCCAGGTCCAGCCGCCGCTCGCGCCCGCCGCGCAACTCCAGATAGACTCCGGCCAGCAGGCGCGCGTCGATCAGGGCGCCGTGCTTTTCGCGCTCGGTCAGGGAGATCTTGAACCGCTTGCAAAGCGCGTCCAGGGAATTGTGCAGGCCCGGAAAGCGCTTCTGCGCCAGCCCCAGGGTGTCGATCCACCGCTCCGCCGGCAGTTCGGATCGACCGGCGCGGGCCAGTTCGTGGTTGACGAACCCGCGGTCGAAGCCGGCGTTGTGGGCCACCAGGGGCGCGCCCTCGACAAAGGCCAGGAACGCCTCGACGATCTCGGCGTCGGCGAAACGCGGCTTGCCGGTCAGAAAGGCGCGGGAGACCCCGTGCACCCGCTCGGCGTCCGGATCGATGTCGCGTTCGGGGTCGATGTAGCAGTGGAAATGCCGGCCGGTGGGCGCCAGGTCGTCGAGCTCGACGCAGGCGATCTCGATCAGGCGATGGCCGGACCTGGGATCGAGGCCGGTGGTTTCGGTGTCCAGAACGATCTCGCGCGCCATGGCCGATCAATGGTCTGCTTCGCGACGGGAACGCAAGACGCCTAGAATTTCATCCACCTGTGTTTTCGCCAGGTCGAGGCCGGCGCCGGTATCGACGACGAAATGGGCGCGGGCGCGTTTTTCCGCGTCGGCCGTCTGCGCCGCCAGCAGGGCGTCGAGCTTGGCCTCGCTCATGCCCCGCCGCGCCAGCACCCGGTCGCGCTGCATCGCCGGCGGGGCGGAAACCACCACCACCGCATCGACGGCGCCTTCGCCGCCGGTCTCGAACAGCAGCGGGATGTCCAGCACCACGATGTCGGCGCCCGACGCCCGCGCCGCGCTCAGGAACGCCGCCCGCGCCTCTCCCATCAGCGGATGGACGATGGCGTTGAGCCTGGCCAGAGCGGCGGGGTCGCCCAGAACGCGCTCGCCCAGCCGCCCTCGGTCCACCGCGCCCCGAACCGTGACGCCGGGAAAGGCGGCCTCGATCGGGGCGACCGCCGCGCCGCCGGGCGCATACAGGCGCCGGACCTCGGCGTCGGCGTCGTAGACCGGCGCCCCGGCCGCCGCGAACAGGGCCGCCGTGGTGGACTTGCCCATGCCCACCGAGCCGGTGAGGCCGACGACGATCACGGCCGCCGCTCCAGCTCCGCCAGGGCGAGGTCGCGGACGTCGAGAGGCGGCGGGGAGCGGCCGAACAGCAGGGTGAAGCTCGGCCCCGCCTGGCCGATCAGCATCGCCAGGCCGTCCACGGCGCGAAGGCCGCGCGCCCGCGCCCGACGGAGCAGGGCGGTGTCGAGGGGGCGATAGACCATGTCCAGGACCACCGCGCCGGCCGGCGCCGCGTCCAGCGGCGCCCCGGGATCGATGGGCGTGGCGTTGACGATGGCGTTGGCGTCGGTCATGGCGCTCGCCGCCGCCTCCGGGGCGGTCACGAGGACCTTCGGCCCCAGAAACGCGGCCAGGGCCCGCGCCCGCGCCGCCGAGCGATTGACGATGCGAACCGCCGGCACCCCCGCCGCCAGAAACGCCGCCGCCGCCCCCCTGGCCGCGCCGCCGGCCCCCAGAACGACCGCCGGGCCGGCGGCCGGATCGAACCCCGGCGCCTGGTCGGCGAAGGCGGCCAACAGGCCTTCCCCGTCCGTGTTGTCGGCCCAGATCGACCCGTCAGCCTCAAAGATCAGCAGATTCGCCGCACCCGCCCGACGGGCCCGGTCGCTTGCCCGGTCGGCCAGGGCCAGGGCCTCCGCCTTGAACGGCGCGGTGACGTTCAGGCCGCGCATCGCCCCGCCGCGACGCCCCCGGACAAACCTCGCGAAGCCCCCTTCGCGCGGCCTAATGGCGACATAGGTCGCGTCGAGGCCGGCCGCCGCGATCCAGGCGTTGTGGATGGCCGGACTGAGCGAATGGCTCACCGGCGCGCCGATCACCCCCGCCACCGCCGGCCTCGCCGAAATGGCCCTGGTCATGGCGTGAGCGCGCCTTCGCGCCGCAGCGTTTCCAACAGGGGCAAAAGCGGCAACCCCAGGATGGCGAAATAATCCCCCTCGATCGCCTCGAACAACTGCGCGCCCTCGCCTTCGAGCTGATAGCCGCCCACCGAGGTAAGGATGGCCTCGCCCGCCCGCGCCAGATAGCGGTCGAGGAACCGGTCGGAAAAGGCGCGCATGGTCAGCCGCGCGGTTTCCGCATGGTCCCAGATCGCGACTCCGCCCCGCGCCACCGCCACCGCGGCGTGCAGGGCATGGGTCTTGCCCCGCAGAAGCGTCAGCCGCCGCCGCGCCTCTTCGAGGCTGGCCGCCTTGTCGTGGAGTTCGCCGTCCAGCTCCAGGGTCTGGTCGGCGCCGATAACCAGGCCCGCCCGATCCCTGGAGACCGCGATGGCCTTCATCCGAGCCAGCGTCTCGGCCACCGCCCGCGGCGTGGCGCCCTCGGCCCGCAGGCCGCGTTTGGCGACCGCTTCATCGACATCGGGCGATACGGTCTGGAACGCGATCCCGGCGGCCCGCAAAATCGCGGCCCGCGCGGCGCTTCGCGAAGCCAGCGTCACCGCGATCACCCAAGCACCTCCACCTGCCCCCGGCCGCCCGAGAGGATGTTGATCACCGCCGCCGCCGTCTCCTCGACCGAACGTCGGGTGACATCGATCACCGGCCAGCCCTGACGCTCGAACAGGCGGCGCGCCTCGACGATCTCGGCGCGCACCGCGTCGGTGTCCACATAGGCGCTCTCGCGGCCTTCGTTCAGGGTGCGCAGCCGGTTGCGGCGGATATGCACCAACCGGTCGGGAGAGACCGTCAGGCCCACCACCGGCGGGCTCTTGAGATCCAACAGGGCGTCGGCGAGCGGCGCCCCCGGCACCAGGGGCACATTGCCGGCGCGCACCCCACGGTGCGCCAGATAGATGCAGGTCGGCGTCTTGGACGTTCTCGAAACCCCCACCAGCACCACGTCGGCGCGCGAGAAATCCGGCCCGCCCTGGCCGTCGTCGTGGCCCAGGGCGTAGGACAGGGCGTCCATGCGGTTGAAATAGTCGGTGTCGAGGGAGTACTGCGCCCCAACCCGGGTGGAAAGCGCCGCCCCGATGTGCCGCGACAGGGCCGAGACCAGGGGATCGAGGGCGGCGATGCACGGCATGTCCAGCTTCTGGCAGCCGGTCTCGAGGAGATGGCGGAAGGTCTCGTCGACGATGGTGTGCAGGACCACGCCGGGGGCGTTGGCGATCTCCTCCAGGGCGCGATGAAGCTGCCGCTGCGAGCGCACCAGGGCGTAGATATGCTCGATGGGCAGGACATTGTTGAACCGCGCGCACACCGCCCGCGCCATGGCGTTGAGGGTCTCACCGGTGGAATCCGAAACCAGGTGAACGTGGAAATAGGTGGCCAGGCGTTGGGAAGCGGTCATCGCCAGCCTTCCTTAGGCCAACGCCGGCGGGGAACAATATCTGTGGAGGCGGCGTTAACCATTGCTTAACCGATCGCCGGCCAGAAAGGCGCGTCGGCAAGGCGCGGCGGTGGACGAAGTTCGCCTTCTGGCGGCGTACGCCGCCGGCCGGGGATAAGGCGGGGAATCGTTCACCTCTTGGACCCCGTTCGCCCCGCCTGTGCGGCGATTGAATGGCGCCTTCCCCCGTTTCGGCCTCGCCCAAACCCATCCACCTCCCGCCCCCAAATCGCGGGTTCGATTTCTGTCCTGAAACAACGATTTAATTCCGTTTCCCCCAGCTTTCGCCTTCCGCCGTTCGCGTCGGCGTGAAGGCGGCTTCTGTGCATGGCCTGGGCGCCTTGGCCGCCAGGCGGGATTGGTCCCCGCTAATCGGCGTCCCAATACTTCCTTCTCCAAGAAATACCTTCTTTCTTAAGATTTGGTCGGGGTCCGCCCCTCAGTTCCGACGCTTGAGATTGGCCGTTCAAACGCGTCTAAGGGATCGCCATGACGCACCCCCCACGTCCCCGGCTACTTCGGGTTCTCGATCGAGAACCCGTCGATCGCCCGCCCATCTGGTTCATGCGCCAGGCCGGCCGCTCGCTGCCCGAATACCGGCGGCTGCGGGAAGGGGCCAAGGATTTCATCGCCTTCTGCCATGACCCGAAGATGGCCGCCGAGGCCACCTTGCAGCCCATGCGGCGGTTCGCCTTCGACGCCGCCATTGTCTTCGCCGACATCCTGCTCCTGCCCAGGGCCCTGGGCCAGGCGGTGTGGTTCGAGGAGGGCGAGGGGCCAAGGCTCGGCCCGCTGCCGGAGATCGCCGCCCTGGCGGGCGAGGTCGAGGCCTCGACCGGCCGGTTGGCGTCCATCGGCGAGACGCTGAAGCTGGTCCGGGCGGCGCTGGGGCCGGATCGGGCGCTGATCGGGTTCGCCGGCGGCCCGTGGACGGTGGCCACCTATATGCTCGAGGGGCGCGGCGGCGACCGGGCCGGGGCGCGGGCCCTGGCCTTCGCCGAGCCGGCCCGGATCGACGCCCTGATCGAGCTTCTGGTCGAAGCGACGGCGCGCTATCTGGCCATGCAGGCCAGGGCGGGCGCCCAGGCGATGCAACTCTTCGAATCCTGGGCCGAATCGCTGCCGGAGGACGTGTTCGAGCGCCTGGTCACCGCCCCCCACGCGCGGATCGCTGCTCGCCTGCGCGCCGAGGGGGTCGAGACGCCGCTGATCGGCTTTCCGCGCGGCGCCGGCGCCCTGGTGGAAAACTATGCGCAAGGCGCGAGCGTGCAGGCGGTGGGCCTCGATGTCCAGGCGCCCGCCGCCCTGGGTCGACGACTGCAGGAACGGGTGGCGATCCAGGGGGCTCTCGACCCCCTGCTGTTGCGGGGGGGCGGCGCGGCCCTGGATGCGCGGGTCGAACAATTGCTGGAGCAGTGGGAAAGCGGCCCCTACATCTTCAACCTCGGGCACGGGGTCCTGCCCGATACGCCGCTGGCCCATATCGAACGGGTCGTCGCGCGGGTGACCGGCCGATGAGCGGGGCGCGCAAGATTGCCGTCGTCCTCTTCAACCTCGGCGGTCCCGATGGGCCGGCTGACGTGCGGCCGTTCCTGGAAAATCTGTTTTCGGATCCGGCCATCGTCGCCGCGCCTGGCCTGATCCGCCGACCGCTGGCCGCCTTCATCGCGCGGCTGCGGAGACGATCGGCGATCGCCAACTACGGCGTCATGGGCGGCGGCTCGCCGCTGCTGGCCAATACCCGGGCGCAGGCCGAGGCGCTGGAGGCGGCCCTGGTGGCGCGCTTCCCGGCGGCCGAGGTGCGCGTTTTCATCGCCATGCGCTATTGGCCGCCCACCACCACGGCGGCCGCCGCCGAGGTCGCCCGCTTTGGCCCCGACGAGATCGTGCTCGCCCCGCTCTATCCACAGTTTTCCACCACCACCACCGCCTCCTCCCTGGCGGCCTGGGACAAGGCCTATGTCGGCCCGGGCGCAAGCCGGGCCATCTGCTGCTGGTACGACAACGGCGGCCTGATCGAGGCGCACGCCACGCGGATTGGCCAGACCTGGGAGGCGGCCGGTCGGCCGAAGGTCCGGCTGTTGTTTTCCGCCCATGGTTTGCCGCTGAAGATCGCCGCCTCCGGCGACCCCTATCGATGGCAGATCGAGGCCACCTGCGCCCGCGTCGCCGCCCGCCTGGGGGCCGGATGGGACTGGCGGGTGTGCTATCAGAGTCGGGTGGGGCCGATGAAATGGCTGGGGCCTTCGACGCCGGACGCCATCCGCGCCGCCGGGGCCGAAGGGCTGGGGGTGTTGATCGATCCGATCGCCTTCGTCTCCGAACATATCGAGACCCTGGTCGAACTCGACCGCGACTACGCCGCCGTGGCCAGGGCGGCCCATGCCCCGGTCTATCTGCGGGCGCCGGCTGTGGGGACCCTGCCGGCCTTCATCCACGGCCTGGCCGGCGCCGTGGAGGCCGCCCTGAGCCACGCCGGCGCGGCGCCCGACGGCGCGCCGTGCCCAAAGGGCCTCGCCCGATGCGGCCGCCGGCTGGTGGGGTAGGCCGATGATTTTCAACGTCCTGCGCGGGCTGCACATCCTGGCCGTGATCGCCTGGATGGCGGGCCTGCTCTATCTGCCGCGGCTGTTCGCCTACCACACCCGCGCGGCGGTGGGCTCGGAGATGGACGAAACCTTTAAGGTCATGGAAGCCAAGCTGCTCCGGATCATCATGAATCCGGCCATGATCGCGGTGGTCTTGCTGGGAGGATGCCTGGTCTGGTTCGATGGAGCGAGAATTCTGCGCGCGCCCTGGATGATGGTAAAATTGGCCGGGGTGGTTTTCCTGCTCGCCTGGCATCACTATCTGGCGGTGGCGCGCAAACGCCTGGCCGCCGGCCGGCGCGAGCGCTCGGAGCGCTTCTGGCGCATGACCAACGAGGCGCCCTTCCTGGCCGCCATCGTCATCGTCCTGGCGGTGACCACCAAGTTCGGCGCCTGAAACCCACATCCAATGGAACCCTTGACCTTCGCCGCGCCTTGTGTTTCCGCTTCGCTACAGGAAACGCGTTTCTCGGTTTGAGGCGCGCTTCTCCCGCCTCGAGGATCGCGCCGCCCATCGTCGGCCAGCGCGCGCTCCACCCCCTCTCCATCCGTCGCGACGTCCTCTCAAACGTATGCGGCGGCCACGCCCGATCCTCATCCGAAGGCTCGGATTCCATTTTTCAAGAGTTAAACACCGCAATGTCAGACGTCATCGACATCGAAGCCGCCCCATCGGCCGATGAAACCACCATGGAGGCCGACAACGGCCCCGACCTGGCCGAACCCTCCGAAGCCAGCAAGGCGATCGCGACCCTCGGCATCACCCGCATGTCCCTGCAGGAGCTGAAGGAGCGGTCGCCGGCCGACCTGCTGGCCTTCGCCGAGCAGTTCGACATCGAAAACGCGAACGCCATGCTCAAGCAGGACATGATGTTCGCCATCCTCAAGGCCTCCGCCGAAGAGGGGGTGGAAATCTTCGGCTCCGGCACCCTGGAAGTGGTCCAGGACGGCTTCGGCTTCCTGCGCAGCCCGGAGGCCAACTATCTCCCCGGCCCCGACGACATCTATGTCAGCCCCTCGCAGATCCGCCGCTTCGGCCTGCGCACCGGCGACACCGTCGATGGCGGCATCCGCGCCCCGCGCGAGGGCGAGCGCTATTTCGCCCTGACCAAGGTCGATCAGATCAATTTCGAGAACCCGGACAACGTCCGCCACAAGGTCCATTTCGACAACCTCACCCCGCTCTATCCCGACGAGCGGCTGACCATGGAGATCGACGATCCGACCCTGAAGGACCGCACCGGCCGGGTGATCGACATCATCGCCCCCCTGGGAAAGGGCCAGCGCTGCCTGATCGTCGCCCCGCCCAGGGTCGGCAAGACGATCATGATGCAGAACATCGCCAAGTCGCTCGCCGCCAACCACCCCGAATGCTACCTCATCGTGCTCCTGGTCGATGAACGGCCCGAGGAAGTCACCGACATGCAGCGCACGGTGAAGGGCGAGGTCATCTCCTCCACCTTCGACGAGCCGGCCACCCGCCACGTCCAGGTCGCCGAAATGGTGATCGAGAAGGCCAAGCGCCTGGTCGAGCACAAGCGCGACGTGGTCATCCTGCTGGACAACATCACTCGCCTCGGCCGCGCCTACAACACCACCGTGCCGTCGTCGGGCAAGGTGCTGACCGGCGGGGTGGACGCCAACGCCCTGCAGCGGCCCAAACGCTTCTTCGGCGCGGCGCGCAACATCGAGGAGGGCGGCTCGCTGACCATCATCTCGACGGCGCTGATCGACACCGGCAGCCGGATGGACGAGGTGATCTTCGAGGAGTTCAAGGGCACCGGCAACTCCGAGATCATCCTCGACCGCAAGGTCTCCGACAAGCGCATCTTCCCGGCCATCGACGTGCTGAAATCCGGCACCCGCAAGGAGGAGCTGATCACCCCCAGGGATCAGCTCCAGAAGACCTTCGTCCTGCGCCGCATCTTGAACCCCATGGGCCCGCAGGACGCCATCGAGTTCCTGCTCGACAAACTCAAGAACGCCAAGAACAACGCGGATTTCTTCCAGTCGATGAACACTTAGAGGGCCGCTAAGATTCCTTCCAGGTCGAGACGATCCATTTGTCGAGTACCGATACTCGACCGCGCGTGTCCCGGGCTCCATACGTGGAAGCTGGCTCAACCCGTTCTCTTGGATCGCGCCTTCACCCAATCCGACGAGGCGGGCGTCGGACTTCTCGTGTCTTTTCCGCGCGCAGAGAAATTGCAAGTCACCGTCCTCATCAAGAAAAACGGCCATGATCGGCTGACCCTTCAGGACATGACCGCAGAAAAAACAAGCCACGTTCTCCGGGTATGTGCCCCCTGCAAACGATATCATTCGGCTCTCGATCAAGTTTCAACCTATGGAATCAACACACTCCCCCCGGTCGTCGCCCGGCTCTCCAGCGCCTCGTGCGCCCGCCGGGCTTCGGCCAGCGGGAAGGTCTGGCCGATCTCGATCCTGACCTTGCCCGAGGCGATCATGGCGAAGAGGGCGGCGGCGCTGGCGTCGAGTTCCTCGGGTGCGGCGATATAGTCGAAGAGGGTCGGGCGGGTGAAGAAGAGGGAGCCGGCGCGCGACAGGCGCAGGGGCTCGAAGGCCGGGACCGGGCCAGAAGCGTTGCCGAAGCTGACGAAGACGCCGCGGCGGGCGAGGCTGCCGAGCGTGCCCTCGAACGTATCCTTGCCCACCGAATCGTAGGCGACCTGGACGCCCGTGCCGCCGGTCAGCTCGCGCACGCGGGCGGCCACATCCTCGTCGCGGTAGGCGATCACCTCATCGCAGCCGAACGACCGGGCGAGCGCCGCCTTTTCCGCCGAGCCCGCCGTGCCGATCACCCGCGCCCCCAGCGCCTTGGCCCATTGGACCAGGATCGTCCCCACGCCCCCGGCCGCGGCGTGGACGAGAAGGGTCTCGCCGCTCTCAACCCGATGGCAGCGGCGCAGCAGGAACTCCGCCGTCATGCCCTTGAGAAAGGCGGCGGCGGCGACCTCAAAGGAGACCGTCCGCGGCAGCCGCACGGCGCGGTCGGCGGCGAGCGCCTGAATCTGGGAATAGGCGCCGCCCTGGCCGGCGTGGGCCACCCGGTCGCCAACGGCGAATCGGGTCACCCCTTCGCCGACCGCCTCCACGGTCCCCGCCGCCTCCTGGCCGAGGACGGCGGGAAAGCGCGTCGGATAGAGGCCCGAGCGCTGATAGGTGTCGATGAAGTTGAGGCCGACCGCCTCATGGCGAACAAGTATCTGGCCGGGCGTGGGAACCGGAACCGGCAGATCGACGACTTCGAGAACCTCCGGGCCGCCGGCTTCGCGGGCGCGAACGGCCAGCATCAGAGGTTTTCGCTGAAGAAGGTCAGGGTGCGACTCCAGGCGAGCGCGGCGTCGGCGCCGTGATGGTGGTCGCCGCCCTCGCGGCCGAAGGCATGGTCGCGGCCGGGGTAGCGGTGAATCTCCACCCCGGGCCGGTCGCCCAGCGCCGCCACGATCGCCTCCTGCGCCGCCTTGGGGACAAACTGGTCTTCGCCGGCGATGTGCAGAAGGAGCGGTCGGTCAAGGTTGGCCGCTTCGGCGAGGTGGCGTTCGATCCCTACCCCATAGTAGGCGGCGCAGGCGTCGGCGTCGGTTCGCGTAGCGGTGAGAAAGGCCAGCAGGCCGCCCAGGCAGAAGCCCACCGCCCCGACCTTGCCCGAACACCCCGCGTCGCGGCGGATATGAGCCATCGTGGCGGCGATGTCGCGCACCCCAGCGTCCACGTCGAAGGCGGCGAAGAGCGCGAAAGCGCGCTTCATCTCGGCTTCGGTACGGTCGGTAATGTCTATCCCGGGCTCGATGCGCCAAAAAAGGTCGGGGCAGATGGCGAGATAGCCGGCTTCGGCCAGATCGTCGGTGATGCCGCGCATCACCGGGTTGACGCCAAAAATTTCCTGGATGACCACGACGGCGGGGGTGCGCGCCGCCGCCGGGCGCGCCACGTAGGCGCTAAAATCGCCGTCCGGCGTGGAAAGGGTGATGTTTTCGCCCATGGTTCGGCTCCTTGGTCGCGCGAGGGTCGCGCAACCCCTAGCGCGCCCGGCGCCGCGTGGCCCATAACAAAATCGTGGGAACAAGGAAGCTCGGACTCATGAAAGCCAAACTCGAAGTCGACTGCACCCCGGCCGAGGCGCGCGCCTTTCTCGGCCTGCCCGACGTCAGCGCCCTCAACGAACATATGGTGAAGGAGATGAAGGCGCGGATGGACGCCAATCTGGCCGCCGCCGCCCCCGAGGAATTGATGCGCAACTGGATGGCCTTCGGCGGCCAGGCGTCGGAACAGTTCATGAAGCTGATGACGGCGGCGACCGCCTCGGCCCGGCCGGGCGCCCCGAAGGGCGGATGACCGACACCATCTTCGCCCTGGCCACCGCGCCGGGACGGGCGGCGGTGGCGGTGTTGCGATTGTCGGGGCCTGGATCGCGCCGGGCTTTGGCGGCTCTCACGCCGCGAACGCCAAAACCCCGGCGGGCCGCGCTGCGGGTGTTGCGCGCCGCCGATGGGACGATGCTCGACCGCGCCCTGGTGCTGTGGTTCCCGGCCCCGGCCAGCTACACTGGCGAGGACTGCGTCGAGTTGCATCTGCACGGTGGCGCGGCGGTGGTCGATGCGGTGACGGCCGCCCTGCTGGGCGCGGGCTCGAGGTTGGCGGCCCCGGGCGAATTCACCCGCCGCGCCTTCGAAAACGGCAAGCTCGACCTCGACCAGGCCGAGGCGGTCGGCGATCTGATCGACGCCGAGAGCGCCGCCCAGGCGCGCCAGGCCCTGGGGCAGCTCGACGGCGCGCTCGGCCGGCGCTACGAGGCCTGGCGAGGGGCCTTGATCGACGCCCTGGCCCATCTCGAGGCGGCGGTCGATTTTCCCGACGAAGGCCTGGCGGCGGACGTGGCCGAGGGCGCCCGGTCGTCTCTGGCTTCGGTGCTAGCGGACCTGGGCGCCGGCCTCGCCGACGCCGACCGCGGCCGGCGGGTGCGCGACGGCTATCGCGTGGCCATCGTCGGCGCGCCCAACGCCGGCAAGAGCAGCCTCTTCAATGTTCTCGCCGAACGGGACGCGGCCATCGTCACCGCAACTCCCGGCGCCACGCGCGATGTGATCGAAACCCCGCTGACCCTGGCCGGTTTCCGCGTCCTGCTGGCCGACATGGCGGGTGTCCGCGAGGCCGGGGACGCCATCGAAAGGGAGGGGGTGCGCCGCGCCCGGGCCTGGGCCGCCGGCGCCGACCTGCGCCTGTGGGTGGTGGACCAGAACGGCGCCGGAGGGGCTTGGCGGGAGGCGGCGAACCTGGTCCGGGGCGGCGACATCTGCCTGCTCAACAAGGCCGATCTGCCGGTGGGGCCGGACGGCGAGGCGGCGGCGCGGGCCGCGCTCGACCTCGGCGCCGAAACCCATCGGGTGTCGCTCACGGCGCCGGAAGAAACCAGCGTCCGGGACATTCTCGCCGCCCGCGCCCTCCTCGATTTGACCGGCGGCGAGTTTCCGGCCGCGACGCGGGCGAGACATCGTCAGCTCTTGGAGGAGGGCGGCGCCCATCTGGCCCGCGCCGTCGATAACCTCGCCGAGCCCGAATTGGCGGTGGAGGATATCCGCCTGACGCTGCGGGCGCTGGAGCGGATCACCGGGCGGGTCGGGGCCGAGGATATACTGGAACAGGTGTTCGGCCATTTTTGCATCGGCAAATAAGCCTGTTTCACGTGAAACAGGCCGTCCGCCGCTCGACCGGCCGCCGAGGATGGGCTAATCGAATCCCACGCCCCGCCCGCCCTTCGGGCGTTTTTATTGGCGGCGCCCGTCAGGACGGAATCGGTGACCAAGGCCTGGGATGTTATCGTCATCGGCGGCGGCCACGCCGGCTGCGAAGCCGCGGCGGCGGCGGCCCGCGTGGGTGCCGCCACCCTCCTCATCACCCACAAGCTCGAAACCATCGGCGAGATGTCCTGCAACCCGGCCATCGGGGGGCTGGGCAAGGGCCATCTGGTGCGGGAGATCGACGCCCTGGACGGGCTGATGGGCCGCGCCGCCGACGCCGCCGGCATTCAGTTTCGCCTGCTTAATCGCTCGCGCGGCCCGGCGGTTCGCGGCCCGCGCGCCCAGATCGATCGGAAACTCTACCGGGAGGCCATGCGGGGCCTTCTCAGCGAACAGGCTGGCCTGGAGATTCGCGCCGAGGCGGTGGAGGACCTGCTGGTCGAGAGCGGGCGGGTGGTCGGCGTCGTCGCGGCGGGCGGGGCGGCGCATCGCGCCGGCGCGGTGGTGCTCACCACGGGCACCTTTCTCAAGGGGGTCATTCACCGCGGCGACGAGCGGTTCGAAGCCGGGCGCCTGGGGGACGCCCCGGCCATCGGCCTGGCCGACCGTCTCTATGGCCTGGGTTTCTCCATGGGGCGGCTGAAGACCGGCACCCCTCCCCGCCTCGACGGGCGGACGATCGACTGGACCGGCCTGGACATGCAGTCGGGCGATGAGCCGCCGACGGCCTTCTCCTTCCTTTCCGGCCCTATCGCCACCCGTCAGATTCAATGCGGGGTCACGGCCACCACCGCGGCCACCCACGCCATCATCGCCGAGCGGCTGGCGGAATCGGCGGTTTATGGCGGTCGGCTCGGCGGCCGGGGACCCCGCTATTGCCCGTCCATCGAGGACAAGGTGGTCCGCTTTGGCGATCGCGACAGCCACCAGATCTTCCTGGAGCCGGAGGGCCTGGACGACCCCACCGTCTACCCCAACGGCGTCTCCACCTCGTTGGGGGAGGAAACGCAGCGGCGGTTTCTCCGCACCATCCCGGGGCTGGAACGCGCCGAGGTGTTTCGCTTCGGCTACGCCATCGAATACGATTACGTCGATCCGCGCGAACTGGATCCGGGCCTGGGGGCGAAGCGGCTGCCCGGCCTCTATCTGGCCGGACAGATCAACGGAACGACCGGCTACGAGGAGGCCGCCGCCCAGGGATTGGTGGCCGGTTTGAACGCCGCGCGGGCTGTCTTTGGCCGTTCTCCGGCGGTTTTTGGCCGTGACGAGGCCTATATCGGGGTGATGATCGACGATCTGGTCACCCGCGGGGTGACCGAACCGTATCGCATGTTCACCAGCCGCGCCGAGTATCGCCTGCGCCTGCGGGCCGACAATGCCGACCAGCGGCTCACGCCATCGGGCGAGGCGCTGGGTTGCGTGGGGGCGAGGCGAGCGAACGCCTATGCCGCCAAGGCCGCCGTTTTGGCGGCGGCCCGCGCGCAGGCGGCGAGCCTCGCGCTTTCGCCAAGCGAGGCCGCCCGGGCGGGGTTCAAGGTCAACCCCGATGGCCGGCGGCGGACGATGAGTCAGCTCCTCGCCCATCGCGACATCGCCTTCTCGCATTTGATCGCGGTCTGGCCGGCGCTGGCCGCGTGGCCGGATTTCGCGCGCGAGCAGATCGAGATCGACGCCGCCTACACCGGTTATCTCGACCGCCAGGACGCCGACATCGAACTCTTCCGCCGCGACGAGGCGCTGACCCTGCCCGGCGATCTCGACTACGCGACGCTGGGGAGCTTGTCGAACGAGGTTCGCGAGAAGCTCGCCGCCGTCCGGCCGCTGACCCTCGGCCAGGCCGCCCGCATAGAAGGCGTCACGCCCGGCGCGATCACCGCCCTTCTGGCTCATGCCCGACGCCGCCGCGCCGCATGACGCCCTCGCCCTGCCCGACGGGTTTTTCGAGGCCATCGGGGCGAGCGCCGAGCGCCGGGCCGAGATCGAGGCCTACCGAACCTTGCTGGCGCGGGCCAACGCGCGGATGAACCTCGTGGGCGACTCCACCCTCGGCGACTTCTGGCGCCGCCATTTCATCGACAGCGCGCAGCTTGTGTGGTTCGCGCCGCACGAGCGGGTGTGGGCCGATCTCGGCTCGGGGGCCGGCCTGCCGGGGATCGTCCTGGCCATACTGATGAAGGGGCGGCGGGGCGGCCATGTGCACCTGATCGAAAGCGTGGCCAAGCGCGCCCGGTTCCTCGCCGAGACGGCGGCCGCCCTCGATCTGCCGGCGACCGTCCACCACGCCCGGGCCGAAATCCTGGAATTGAGCGTTGAGGCCGTCACCGCGCGCGCCTGCGCGCCGCTCACTCGCCTGCTCGGTTTCGCCCGGCCCTACATGGAGCGCGGCGCGCGCGGGCTGTTTCTCAAAGGCCGGGAAGTCGAGGCGGAAATCGCCGCGGCGCGGGCGGCGTGGCGATTTCGCGCCCAAGCCCACGCCAGCCTCAGCGACCCGCGCGGACGGGTGCTTGTGGTGACGGAGCTGGCGCGTGCCGCAAGCCGATAGACCGCTGCGCGTTCTGGCCGTGGCCAATCAGAAGGGGGGCGTGGGCAAGACGACCACCGCCATCAACCTCGGCACCGCCCTGGCGGCGGTGGGTGAGCGGGTGCTGCTGATCGACGCCGATCCCCAGGGAAACGCCTCGACCGGCCTGGGCGTCCCGCCGATCAGGCGGTCGACGACGCTCTACGACGTGCTGATGGAGAATCTGCCGATCGACCAGGCGGCGGTGGCCACCCAGCTTCCCGGCCTCGACCTGCTGGCCGCCGAAGCCGATCTATCCGGGGTCGAATTGGAGCTCGGTCAGGCGCCGCGGCGGGCCTTTCGGCTAGGGGACGCCCTGGCCCCGCTCCGCGCCGGCGGCGCTTACAGCTATGTGCTGATCGACTGCCCGCCGGCGCTCAATCTGCTTACGCTCAACGCCATGGCCGCCGCCGACGCGGTGTTGGTGCCCCTGCAATGCGAGTTCTTCGCCCTGGAGGGCCTCACCCAACTCTTGAGGACGGTGGAGTTGGTGCGCGGCGCCCTCAATCCCACCCTGCAGATCCAAGGCGTGGTCCTCACCATGTACGATCGGCGCAACAGGCTGTCGGCCCAGGTGGCCAGGGATGTGCGCGACAACCTGGGCGACAAGGTCTATCAGACGATGATTCCGCGCAATGTACGCGTCTCCGAGGCCCCGTCGTTCGGCAAGCCGGCGCTGATTTACGACCTCAAGTGCGCCGGCAGCCAGGCCTATCTACAGCTCGCCCGGGAAGTGGTCGAGCGCGAACGGGCCCAGCGGGCGGCGGCCGCGTGAGGTCTTTTTTCAGGGGCGCTCGACCATGACCGAACGAAGGGGCCTGGGGCGCGGCCTTTCGGCCTTGCTGGACGAGGCCGAGACGGCGTCCACGCCGGAAGGGCGCCGGGCGGTCGGCGCTCTGGATATTCCCATCGAATTGATCCGAAGGAACCCCAATCAGCCGCGCCGGCGTTTCGCCGAGGAGGCGCTTGGCGAACTCGCCGCCTCCATCGGCAAGCGCGGCGTGCTCCAGCCTATTCTGGTCAAGCCGCTGCCGGACACCGACGGCGAGTATCAAATCGTCGCCGGGGAACGGCGCTGGCGCGCCGCCCAGCAGGCGGGGTTGCGCGCCATTCCGGCCCTGGTCCGCGACCTCGACGAGCTCGAGGTGATGGAAGTGGCGATCATCGAAAACATCCAGCGGGCTGACCTCAACGCCCTCGAAGAGGCGCGGGGCTACGCGGCGATGCAACAGCGCTTCAATCGCAGCGCCGAGACCATCGCCGGCATCGTCGGCAAGAGCCGCAGCCATGTGGCCAACACCCTGCGGCTGATGCGCCTGCCGCCGGCGGTCCAGGAACATCTGGAGGCGGGCCGGCTGACGGCGGGACACGCGCGGGCGCTTCTCGATCTTGACGAGGCCGAGGAACTCGCCGACCGAATCGTCAAGGGCGGCTTGAACGTGCGCCAGGCCGAGGCCCTGGCGCGCCGAGTTCGCGACCGCCCCCCCCCAGCCGCCGCTCGCCCGCCGGCGCCAAAGGACGCCGACACGCGCGCCCTGGAAGGCGACCTCGCCGACATGCTCGGCCTGGAGGTGGAGATTCGCGATGTCGGCGGGGCCGGCGAGGTTCGCATCCGCTACGCCACGCTGGAGCAGTTGGACGATCTGTGCCGGCGGTTGACGCGGGCGGGGCCGGCCGGCGCTTCGTAGGGGCGTCGCTACAGCCCCAGTCGCCGGGCGCGGCCGGCGATGGCCAGGGCGAGGCGTTCTCCGATCAGCCGGCCTGGGGCGCCGGCCTGTTTGCACGCCCGATCGGCGCCGAGAATATCAGGTTGAACGCGGTCGATGTCGGCCAGGGTCCAGGCGCGCGCCTGGCGCAGGAATTCGCGCTCGCTTTTCCAGAAGATCTTCATCTCCTTGGCCACTTGCGCCAGCGGCGAGCCGCCCTGGTGCAAGGAGATGGCGCGGCGCAGGCGGCCGAGGTGAGCGCTCATGGCGCGCACGGCGGCGGGGCCGTCCTCGCCTTCCCGCGCCGCGCGCCCAAGGCCGGCGTGGGCGGCGGCGAGGCGGCCGCCGAAGGCGTCGAAGGCGGCCTCGGCGAGGGAGGCGCGCGGCTCCACGCCCAGGAAGTCGGTGAGGTCGGCGGGTCCGGCGATGCGACCGCTTCCCGGCCCCAGGAACAGGGCGAGGCGCTCTATTTCCTGGCGCGCCACGCCGCGCTCCTCGGGCAGGCGGGCGACGAACACCTCCAGCGCCTCGGCGGTCAGGCCCAGCTTGTCGGCGCCGAGGGCCTCGCGGGTGAAGCGGGCGAGATCGCCCGCCTCGTCGGCATAGCAGGCGATGACGACGCAGGCGTCGGCCTTCTGCGCCGCCCGGCGCAGCGGCGAGTCGCCCTTCAGGTTTCCCGCCTCGATCAGGAAAAACGCCTGGGGATTGAAGTCGCCCGCCAGGTGCGCCGACAACGCCGCCGCCACCGAGGCCGGCTCTTTCGCCTCCCCGTCCAGCCGCAGGCGCACCAGGCGCCGGCCGCCCATCATCGAGAAGGCCATCAATTCTCCCTCGAGCCGGCCGCCGTCGTCGCCGAGATCGGCCTCGCCAAGCAAGGCGACATCGAAGGGGTCGTCCGGGCGCTCGGTGGAGGCGGTCGCCAGCGCCTGGGCGCGCTCGCGCACCACGCCAAGGTCGGGACCGTAGATCAGCGCCGCCCGCGACCCGGCGTCCGGCCTGGCTAGAAATCGTTCGATATCGGCTCGCCGTTTGAGAATCATGGCCGGCGCGACCGTCAGCGCCCGGCGCGCCCCGCCATCCAGGCGGCGAGATCGAGCTGAATGCGCCGCGCCGCGTCGGCGGCGGCGCGCTCCTGGCTGTCCTGGCGCGCCGCGATGCCGGCGTAGGGCGCATCGGCGGCGTCGTAGCTGACATGCGAGGCGACCTGGCCGCTGTGCGCCACCTTGCCGGTCGCCAGTTCGGTCAAGGTGTATTCGACCCCCACGCCCAGCACATAGCGCTCGGCCACGTCGGTGGCGGTGAGGCCGCGCGGGTCGCGCGTCTGGGTGACGGTCATATCCAGCCGCCAAAGGGGGGACGCGGCCTTGTCGTGGCCCAGGGCGTCGTCCAGATCCTCGCGCAGAAGGAAGCCGACCCGGCCTTGGGGAGCCACCACGTCGATGGCGGCGAGGCCCGGCGAGACGCCCGGGGTGGCGTAGAGGGGGGTGAAACCGCAGCCGGCGAGGCTCGTCGCCGCCAGGGCGAGGAGCGCCAGCCGAACGCACCGCCAAATGGGGGGCGTCGTCACGGCTGACCCGTCACCAGATTGACGATCCGGTCCTGGACCACGATCATCTTGCGCAAGGTCAGGCCTTCGAGGCGGCGGCTGATTTCCGGATCGTCCAGGACGAGGCGGCGCACCTCGGCCTCCGAGGCCCCCGGAGGGGCGCGCACCTCGCCGCGACGCCTGCCGTCGATCTGCACCGGCAAAACCTTCTCCTCGTCTCGCGCCAGGGCCGGGTCGTAGGTCGGCCAGGGGGCCCGCGCGACCATGCCTTCTTCCCCGAGCCGCAGCCAGCACTCTTCGGCCAGATGGGGCGCGAACGGCGCGATCAGCCGCGCCAGGGCGGAGAGGGCTTCACGCCGGGCCGCCCGCGTTTCGGGCGCGTCTGGGCAGGCGCGGATAGCCGCGACGAACTCGTAGAGGCGGGCGACGGCGCTGTTGAAGCGGAAACTCTCGATGGCCCCCGTCACCGCGCCGATGGCGCGGTGGGTGGCGCGGCGAAGGTTCTGGGCGGCCGCATCGGACGCGGAAGGATCGCCCAGACGGGCCCCGGCGGGGGGATCGTCGAATTCGGCCCAAACCCGCTGGATCAGGCGAGCGGCGCCCTCGACCCCGGCGCTGGTCCATTCGACATCGCGATCGGGCGGCGAATCGGAGAGGACGAAGAGGCGCGCGGCGTCGATCCCGTAGGCGTCGGCGATGCGGGCCGGGGCGACCACGTTGCGCCTGGACTTCGACATTTTCTCGCTGTCGCCGACGATCAGCGGCTCCCCCGTGACCGCGTCCACGGCCCGCCGGCCGGCGCCCTCGACGCGAAACTCGACATCGGCCGGTTCGACCCACTCGCCGTTCTGGCGCCGATAGGTCTCGTGGGTCACCATGCCCTGGGTGAACAGGCCGGCGAACGGCTCGGCGACGCCGAGGAGGCCGTCGTCCTTCAGGGCGCGGGTGATGAAGCGGGCGTAGAGCAGGTGCAGCACGGCGTGTTCGACGCCGCCGATATATTGATCGACCGGCAGCCAATAGTCGGCCGCCGCCTTGTCGATCGGCGCCTCGGCGGCGGGGTCGGCGAAGCGGGCGAAATACCAGGAGGAATCGACAAAGGTGTCCAGGGTGTCGGTCTCGCGTTCAGCCGGGCCGCCGCACCGCGGGCAGGTGGTGTATTTCCACGTCGGATGCCGCGCCAGCGGATTGCCGGGCGTGGAGAAGTCCAGTTGCTCGGGGAGCCGCACCGGCAGGTCGCCCGGCGACACCCCCACGACGCCGCAGCCCGGGCAGTAAACGATGGGGATCGGGCAACCCCAGCCGCGCTGGCGCGACACGCCCCAGTCGCGCAGCCGATAGACGGTGGCCCCCAGCCCCTGTCCCGCGGCTTCGACGCGGGCGATGGCCGCCGCCTTGGCCGCTTCCACCTCCAGGCCATCCATGAAGCCTGAATTATAGATGCGCCCCGGCCCCACGTAGGCTTCCTGTTTCACGTGAAACGACGCCGCCTCCTCGCCGGACGGCAGAACGACCGGCCGCACGGGCAGATTGTATTTTCGCGCGAAATCGAGGTCGCGCTGGTCGTGGGCCGGGCAGCCAAAGATCGCTCCGGTTCCATAGTCCATGAGCACGAAATTCGCGATCCAGACTGGCAATTCAAGTGTAGAATCAAAGGGATGAACGACCTTGATCCCGGTGTCGAAGCCGAGCTTCTCCCCCGCCTCGATCGCGGCTTCGGAGGCCCCGCCCCTTCGGCATTCGGCGACGAAGGCGCCGGCGCGGGCGTCTTCGGCGGCGAGATGTTCGGCCAAGGGATGGTGCGGGCTGACGGCCACGAAACTGGCCCCGAACAGGGTGTCCGGGCGGGTGGTGTAGACGTCGATGCCGGCGTCAAGACCGGCGACCGGGCCGCCCGCCTCGCCGGCGAAGGCGAAGGTCAGCCGTAGGCCCCTCGAGCGGCCAATCCAGTTTTCCTGCATCAGCCTGACCTTGGCCGGCCAACGATCGAGGGTTTCGAGCCCCGCCAGCAGGTCGTCGGCATAGTCGGTGATGCGCAGGAACCATTGGGTGAGCTTGCGGCGCTCGACCGCCGCCCCCGAGCGCCAGCCGCGGCCGTCGATCACCTGCTCGTTGGCGAGCACCGTCATGTCGGCCGGGTCCCAGTTGACCAGGCTTTCCTTCCGGTAGGCCAGGCCCCGGTCCATCAGCTTCAGGAACAGGGCCTGCTGGCGGCCGTAATAGTCGACATCGCAGGTGGCGAACTCGCGGGACCAGTCGATGGAGAGGCCCAGGCGTTTCAGCTCCTCGCGCATCGTGTCGATGTTGGCCCGCGTCCAGGCGGCCGGATCGACGCCGCGTTCGGCGGCGGCGTTCTCGGCCGGCAGGCCGAAGGCGTCCCAGCCCATGGGGTGCAGGACGTTGAAGCCCCGCGCCCGCTTGAACCGGGCGACCACGTCGCCCATGGCGTAGTTGCGGGCATGGCCGACGTGCAGATGCCCCGACGGGTAGGGAAACATCTCCAGAACATAGTATTTGGGCCGGTCGGAGCCGGTTTCGGCGCGGAAAACGCCCGCCGCCGCCCAGGCGGCGCGCCACCTGGGCTCGACCTCTTTGGGATTGTAGCGAACCATGGCGCGGAAGGCTCTAGCCCCGCAGGTTGGAGAGCCGAAGCTGGCGCGCGCGCGTGAGGATGGCGTTTTCGATGTCGGTCGAGGTCTGATCGGCGGTGGGGGCCGCGGTCCAGCCGCCGGAACCGTTACTGATCTCCTTGAACACGGTGACGTTGAGGCCATCGGCGCGCAGGCGCGAATCGAGAATATAGACGGTGGCCTTGAAACGCTCGTCGGGTTTTTCGGGGTTGGCGTACCAGTCGGTGATCACCACCCCGCCATAGGGATCGGCCGACGCCAGCGGCATGAAGGCCAGGGTGTCGAGGGTGGCGCGCCACAGATAGCCGTTGACGCCGATGGCGCCGGCCGGCGCGGCGCGCGCGTTGGCTTGGCCGTTCAGGGGGTGGGCCGCCCGCCCGCCGCACGCCGCCAGGGCGAGGACGCCCAGGCACAGGACCGCGGTCCTCACGCCGCGCCCCGCCCATCCGCGCCCCATCCGCTCGCCTCTAGAGGGCATGATCATCTGTTCCACTCATTCACCTTCGGTTGCGCGCCCGCGCGCGCCCGCTCTCGCCCCGCCGGCGCTTGAAGCGTCTATAACATTCGCGACACACCGCCAAACGGGAATCGCGTGGCTCCGCCGCCACAGGCCGCCGCCCATCGCGCCGCGCGCCCCCTGAATCGCCGGCCGCCCGGTTGACCTTGGCGGCGCCGTCGCCTTAATCGTTAAGCAAGGCGCTCGGCGCGGGCCTCTCCTGAGGCGAATTTGGGGCATATTTGGCAGGTGATGACACCGGCGCGGCTCACGATGGCGATGGTTTCGGCGGTCGCGCTGGCCTTGGCGGCCGGCGGGGCGCGGGCTCAGCAGGCCTTGGCGGGCGTGACCCTGGTCGCCAACACCTTTGCTTCCCAGACCAGCGATGGCCACGACACCACCCCCCGGCGAACGCTTGAATGGGACGCCCGCAAGGGGCGCTGGGGCCTTAAGCTGGGCGTTGAACAGCACACCGACCGCGACGTCCAGTGGAAGGACATTCAGCCCGGCGTCTTTTACCGCCTGACGCCCCGCCTGCACATTGGCGGCGCGGTGAGCCTGGCCCCCGACCAGATTGAAAACCAGCGGCTCGGCGATCCGCAGCTCCCGGCCCCCCGGGTGCGGCTGGAAACGACCTTCAAGTTCTAGAGCAGGCCGCGGGTCGCACGCCCGCCTGGCCCAGCAACCCTTCAATGGCCGCCACCCCCACGGCGCCGGAGTTCTTCAGGCGCCGGATCGTGTCGGCATTGATGCCGCCGAGCGCGTAGGCCGCCCCGCCGGCGCGGCGGATAAGGGTGTTGAATCGCAAGGCGCCCAGGGGCCTGGCCGCCGAGGCGCTGGCGCTGGCGAACACCGGCGAGACGACCACGGCGTCGGCGCCGGCGCGGCGGGCGCGCAGGGCGGCGGGAAGATCGTGGGCGGCGGCGGTGACCAGGAAGCGGCGGCGCAGGGCGGCGATCGTTCCGCCCCGCCCCGCCGCGCGCTGCGGCAAATGCACGCCGTCGGCGCGCAGGCGAATCGCCAGGCGGGCATCCGCGCCGACCAGAAACACCAAACGGCGCGCCCGCGCCAGGCGGGCCAGGGCTTGGCCCCGCGTCGCCGCGTCCGCCGCGCCGAAGGCGCGGAACACCACCCCCGAGCCGCGCGGCAGACGAGCGATCGTCCGCTCCGGATGGGGCGTGCGCGCCGGGTCGGTGAAGAACAAGAGTGGGGGTAGGGCCTTTCGCGGGCCCGCGCGAACCCTTAGCCTCATCGCCTCCCGCCACAACGCCTTGACGCCCGATCCGCTCAATGACCGGCCCCGCCGCCCTCGCCGACATTCGCCGCCGGATCGAGGCGGCGGCGCGGGCGGCCGGGCGCGATCCCGCCGCCGTCGCCCTGACGGCGGTTTGCAAGCAGCAGTCGTGGGAGGCCATCGCGCCGGTGCTGGCGGCGGGGCAGCGGGTGTTCGGCGAAAACCGGGTCCAGGAGGCGGCCGACCGCTGGGAGGGCCGCCGGGCCGGCGTCGAGCTTCGCCTGATCGGGCCGCTGCAGACCAACAAGGCGCGAGCGGCGGCGGCCCTGTTCGATGTCGTCGAAACTCTCGACCGGCCGAAGCTGGCGGCGGCGATGGCGGCCGAGATTGAGCGGCTGGGCCGCGCGCCGCGCCTCCTCATCCAGATCAACACCGGCGAGGAGGCGCGGAAAGGCGGCGTCGCGCCGGTCGAGGCGGACGCCTTCATCGAGGGATGCCGGCGGGACTACGGCCTGGCGGTCGAGGGGCTGATGTGCATTCCACCGGCGGCCGAGCCGGCCGGCCCGCATTTCGCTCTCCTGGCCAAGATCGCCGCCCGCCATGGCCTCGCCGCCCTCTCCATGGGCATGAGCGCCGACTTCGAGACCGCCATCGCCTTCGGCGCCACCCAGGTGAGGGTCGGCTCGGCCCTGTTCGGCGCGCGGGAGGCGCACGGCTAGGGAGCGGAGTCCAAAGAGATCGCCAGGGCGTCGCCGGGCGCGGCCAGCGCCAGGAGGGCCTCCAGATCCGGCCGGGCCAGGGCGACGCAGCCGCGCGTCGGCCCGAAGTCGGGCCGCGCCAGATGCAGGAAGATCGCTGAGCCCGCGCCCGCCACCACCGGCGCGTCGTTGTGGCCAAGCACCACGATCAGATCGTAGAGGCGATCCTCGCGCCACAACCGCTCGGCGTCGGCGCCGTGGGGCAGGGCGACCAGGCGGTTATAGTTCCTGTCCCGCGGAGCCTCGCACCAGCCGTCATCGGCGGTCAGGGCGCGGGCCGGCAGGCGCGTCGCCGGCGGCCCGCCGCGATCGGGGCGGTAGAGGACGCGGCGCAAGGGCCATGTTCCGGCCGGCGAGGCCCCGTCGCCCTCGCGCTTGTCGGTCGCGGCGGTCACCCCGCCCTTGCCCAGGGCGCAGCGCACCCACCGCCCGGCGAGGTCCAGGCGGCCGTCGGCGTGGGCGGTGAAGATCACGATCGCGCGACTCCTTGCGCCTTTAAAGCCCCTTTGCGGCGGGGCGCCAAACGGTGCATGTTCCAGCCCATGGCTCAACGCAAGACCATCCTGATCATCGACGACGACGCCGATCTTCGCGAGCTGCTCGCCGAACAGCTTCAATTGCATGACGAATTCGACGCTCCGGCGGCGGCCACCGCCGGCGAGGGGGTGCGGGCGGCGCGGGAAAACCGCCCCGACCTCATCCTTCTGGATGTCGACCTGCCCGACATGAACGGCCGCGAGGCCTGCCGCCTGCTGCGCATCGCGGGAGTGACCGCGCCGGTGATCATGCTCACCGCCGCCGCCGGCGAGGCCGACACCATCCTGGGCCTCGATTCGGGGGCCAGCGACTATGTGACCAAGCCCTTCAAGTTCAGCGTCCTGCTGGCCCGCATCCGCGCCCAGCTGCGCAGCCACGAGCAGTCCGAGGCCGCCGTTTTCCGCATCGGGCCGTACGAGTTTCGCCCCGCCGCCAAGCTTCTCATCGACGAGAAGGGCAAAAAGCTGCGCCTCACCGACAAGGAGGCCAGCATCCTCAAATACCTCTACCGCGCCGGGGCCAAGCCCGTGCCCCGCGACGAGCTGCTGGCCCAGGTGTGGGGCTACAACGCCGGCGTCACCACCCACACCCTGGAAACCCACATCTACCGCCTGCGCCAGAAGATCGAGGCCGATCCCAGCCACGCGCGGCTGCTGCTCACCGAGGCCGGGGGCTATCGGCTGGCGCCGTGAGGCGCGGCCAGAGCCTGTCCCGATTCGGGTTGGTTCAACCCGATCGCCAAACCAGTTCCCTCTAGGTCAAAGCTCCAGATCCGCCGTCACCGGGGCGTGATCGCTGGGGCGGCCCCAGGCTCGGACATCGGCGTGGACTTGAGCGGAAGGGGCGCCTTGGCGGAAGGCGGCGTCGCGCAGGCCGGGCGCGATCCAGATGTGGTCCAGGCGCAGGCCGCGGTTGGAGGCGCGGAAATCGGCGGCGCGGTAGCTCCACCAGGAAAACAGCTTTTCCGGCTCGGGCGCCGCTTCGCGCGCCAGGTCGATGAAGCCCAGGCTGGCCTTCAGGGCGGCCATGGCGGCGATCTCCGGCGGGGTGTGGCTGACCACCTTCGACATGAATTTGTGGTTCCACACATCGTTCTCGCCGGGAGCGACGTTGAGGTCGCCGGCGATGACAAGCGGCGCCGTGGGGTCGCGGCGCGCCATTTCGCGGGTCAGGCGTTCGTAGAAGTCGAGCTTGTGGTCGAACTTGGGGTTGGCCTCGCGGTCGGGCACATCGCCGCCGGCCGGGACATAGAAGTTCTGGATCTCGATCCCGGCCACCACCGCGCCGACGCAGCGGGCGTGGCCCTCGCGGCAGACATCGAGAGCCGGGGCGTCCTCGAGGGGCAGGCGCGAGGCGATGGCGACCCCGTGCCAGCCCTTCTGGCCGGCGATGCGCAGATGGGTCAGGCCGGCCGCGGCCAGGGCCTCGACGGGAAACTCGGCTTCCCGGCACTTGATCTCCTGCAGGCAGACCACGTCGGGCGCCTGCTCGGCGACGAACCGGGCCACCTGCTCGGCGCGCAGGCGCACGGAGTTGATGTTCCAGGAGGCGATCCGCAGGCGCATGGCCGGATCACTACGCGATTTCGCCCCGCCTCGCGCCGATTTCCTCGCGGCGCGTCAGAATCACGGGCGCGGCGTCGGACCGTAGAGTTCGAAGAATTTGGCCGGGCGCGGCGGGGCGGGAGCGAGGCCGACGAGGCGCACCCGCACGGTTCGGCCCTGGGCGTCGGTGAGCGCCCAGCCGGTCAGGGCCACGGGGGTGTCGGCGAAATCGAGGACGATCTGGCCCTCGGCCTTCTTGCGGCCGTCCCGCGCCGTGATCGCGAAACCGCCGCTCTGGCGCGTCACCCGACTCACTGTCACGCCCTTGTCCAGGCGGATGTCGCGGGCCAGGAACAGGGAAAGCGGGGTCAGACCGAGGGGATAGCTCTGGATGGTCTTGAGGCGCCGATCGACCACCGACACCTCGTGGTCGTCGGAGGCGATGACCAGGCCGGACGGCGGATCGTACTCGAACCGCGCCCGGCCCGGGCGCTGCAGGTAGAGGGTCCCTTCGGTCACCGCGCCCTTGGCGTCGGTCTGGACGAAGCGGCCCTTGGCGGTGGTGAGGGCCTGGAGATAGGCCGCCGCCCTGGCGACCAAGGCGGCGTCCGGCGCCGACAGGGCCGGCGCCGCGGGCGCGGCGGCCAGCACCAGGGGCGCCGCGCCAATGAGGGCCGCGGCCGCGAGAACCGCGCGGCGGCTGACTGGCGCCATGATGTCTCCTGAGTCCGACGCTAGTTCGGCGGCGGGCCGGCGAGGATGTCGCGTTTGCCGGCGTGGTTGGCGACGCCGACAACGCCCTCCTTCTCCATCCGTTCCATCAGCGAGGCGGCGCGGTTGTAGCCGATCTGCAGGCGCCGCTGGATGTAGCTGGTGGAGGCCTTGCGGTCACGGGTGACCACGGCGACCGCCTGGTCGTAGAGCTCGTTTCCTCCCTCGCTCTCGCCGCCGAGCGCATCGGTCTCGCCCTCGCCGTCGGGCAGGTCGGTGATGTCGTCGAGATACTGCGGCTCGCCCTGGTCGCGCAGGAAGGCGGCCACCGTCTCCACCTCGCCGTCGGAGACGAAGGGGCCGTGCAGGCGCCGGATGCGGCCGCCGCCGGCCATATAGAGCATGTCGCCATTGCCCAGCAGCTGTTCGGCGCCCTGCTCGCCCAGGATGGTGCGGGCGTCGATCTTGGAGGTGACCTGGAAGGAAATCCGGGTCGGGAAGTTGGCCTTGATGGTGCCGGTAATGACGTCCACCGACGGGCGTTGCGTC
>JBBRQW010000010.1:0-50206 GCA_038225765.1 Caulobacterales bacterium
AGGGCGGGAGTGGCCAATGACGAGGCGCGGCGGCTGCTCGCCATGGCCGGCGGCGCGCCCGGCCGCGCCTGGCGGCTGGCGGTCGCCGGCGCCCTCGACATGGATCGCACCGCGCGCGATCTCCTGGCGGCGCTTCCGCGGGCCGACGATGTCGCGATGGTCGCCCTGGCCGAAGGGTTTCGCGGCGCGGGGGGCGCGGCGCGATTCGATCTGTTGATGGACCGCCTGGCCGACCAGGTCCACGCCATGGCCAGCGTCGAGGCCGTGAGCGGAGAGGGGAAGAATGGGCGGGGAGGGGGGACGCTCGATTCCTGGGCCGATGTCTGGGAATTGCTGATCGAGCTGCCACGCGCGGCCGAAGCGGTGAATCTCGACCGCGCCGACGTCTTTTTCACCGCCCTTTCGCGCCTGCGGGCGATCGCCTAGAGCCGGATGGCTTCGTATACGAAGCCTGAATCCGGCTCTAAACTTTCAATTTAGAGCAAGATTCAGCTCCGAGGCAATTCCGCCTCGGACCATCTTGCTCTAGAGCGGCCGTCCATGCTGATCGACAGCCATGTCAATCTGCACGCGCCGCAGTTCGACGCCGATCGCGAGGCGGCGATCGCCCGCGCCCGGGCGGCGGGGGTCGGCCTGATGGTCAATATCTGTGACAGGGTGAGCGACTTCGCGGCGGTGGAAGCGCTGGCCCTCGCCCACGACGACATCTGGGCGACGGTGGGAACTCATCCGCACGAAGCCAAGGAAAACCCTTCGCTTGACGCCGATACCTTGTGCGATTTAGCCGGGGGGAGCAAAGTCGTGGGCATCGGCGAAACAGGACTGGATTTCCACTACGACCTCAGCCCGCGCACCGTGCAGATCGCCGTATTTCGCGTTCATATCGAGGCGGCGCGGCGCACCGGCCTGCCCCTGGTGGTCCATACGCGCGAGGCCGATCAGGCAATGGCCGATATTCTGGAAGAGGAATACGCCAAGGCGCCGTTCCGTCTGCTCATGCACTGCTACACCTCGGGCGCCCAGCTGGCGCGGCGCGTGGCCGCCCTGGGCGCCTGGTTCTCGGTCTCCGGCATCGCCACCTTCAAGGCCGCCGACGCCGTGCGCGAGGTGATCGCCGACATGCCGGAAGGCCGCATCGTCGTCGAGACCGACTGCCCCTATCTCGCGCCCGTCCCCATGCGCGGGCGGCGTAACGAGCCGGCTTTTTTGCCGCACGTTCTGGCCAAACTGGCCGAGATTCGCCGATGGTCGCTCGCCGAGACGGAGACGCGAACGGCGGACGCCTTTTTCAGCCTGTTCGACAAGATACCCAGGCCGTGACCGGCACACTGGACATCGTCATTTTGGGCAGCGGGTCATCCGGCGGCGTGCCGCGGGCGGACGGCGACTGGGGCGCCTGCGATGCCCGCGATCGGCGCAACTGGCGATCTCGCTGCTCGCTCCTGGTGCGGCGCGCCCCGGCGACAGGAGGCGGCCCGCAAACGACCGTCGTGGTGGACGCCGCGCCGGAATTTCGCCTGCAGTGTGCGGCGGCCGGGGTAAAGCGTCTCGATGGCCTGTTGCTCACCCACGAACACGCCGATCAGTGCCACGGGATCGACGACATCCGCGCCTTTGCCGTCAAGCAGGGCCGGCGCATCCCTTGCTGGATGGACGCGGCGACTCGGGCGTCGATAATGCGCCGCTTCGGCTATGTGTTCGAAGGCGAGGGCGCCTATCCCGCCATCGCCGACATACGCGCCATGCCGCCGCACGGCGTGGCCTGGCGGGTGGAGGGGCCTTCCGGCCCTATTCCCGTCGCCACCTTCGAACAGGCCCATGGCGACGTCACCTCTCTGGGTTATCGCTTTGGCCCGGTTGCCTATTCCAGCGACGTGATCGATCTGCCGGAGGAATCCTTCGCCGCCCTGCAAGATCTCGAGGTGTGGATCGTCGACGCCCTGCGCTACGCGCCGCATCCAACCCATGCCCATGTCGAAAAGACGCTTGGCTGGATAGAGCGGGTGAAGCCCAGGCGGGCCATCCTCACCAATATGCACATCGATCTCGACTACGCCGAATTGGCGCGGCGGCTTCCGCCGGGCGTGGAGCCGGCCTACGACGGGCTTAGAATCAAAGTGGAGAGCATCGAGGCAGCAATTTGATTACGCTCGGCTTTATTGCTTCCGGCAACGGCACGAGCCTGCGGGCGATCGTCGCCGCCATCGAGGCCGGCGAGCTGGCCGCCCGGGCGGCGTTGGTGGTGAGCAACAAGAAAGACGCGGCGGCGCTGGCCTTCGCCCGCGAACATGGCGTCTCGGCCCGGTGGATCCCCACCGTGGGCGATCCTTGGGCGGCCGACGCCGACCTGGCCCGAGCCTTGGCCGAAGCGGGCGTCGACCTGGTCGTCCTGTCGGGTTATCTGCGCAAGCTGGGCCCCAATGTCCTGGCCGCCTACGAGAACCGCATCCTCAACATTCATCCGGCGCTGCTGCCGAAGTTCGGCGGGGAGGGGTTGTATGGCCGGCGAGTGCATGAGGCCGTGTTGGCCGCCGGAGAGACGGTTACCGGCGCCACGGTCCATCTGGTGGACGGTCAATACGATCATGGGGCCGTCGTCGCTCAGGCGCGGGTGGACATCCAGCCTGGCGACACGGCGGAAATCGTCGAGGCCAAGGTCATGGGCGTCGAGCCGGAGTTGTACCTTGACACCTTGCGACGCATCGTCTCGGGCGCGTTGACGTTGACGGCGCGATGAGCGACGCCATCGCCTAACCATTTCCGATAATATATCTTAGGCGCACAATATCGACCCGATGGGCGAGCCTATCCCCATGGGCCAGATGGGGGATTTTCCGCTATCGGCGTCCCCGCCCGGTCCCACGGCCCGGACGCTTCCATAGCGGGCCGGCTCGGCGCCGGCGAAATGACGCCCGGATGGGTGGGTTCAATGACCAGCCCGCCAGCATATCGCTGGAGGGCGGCGATGCGCTTGGCGACCGGCGGATGGGTGGCGAAGAGGCCGAATATCCCCTCGTCGTCCTCTTCGAGGAACATGGCGCGCATGGATTGCGGCGCGTCCAGATGGGTGTGGCCGGCGACCTTTCCCAGAGCCGAGATCATGGCGTCGGGGTTTTTGGTGAGCTCCACCGACCCAGCGTCGGCGACATATTCTCGGCCGCGCGAAATGGCCATGCGAATGACGATGGCCAGGAGATAGCCGACCGCCGCGACGGTGATGGCCACCAACCAGAACACCCCCGCTCCCCTACCCCGCCCGCGCCCGCCGCCGCTCCACCAGATGGAGCGGAAGACGATCTGGCAAAGCAGGGTGATGATGCCCGCGAAGATCGAGGCGATGACCATGGTGCGGACGTCGCGATTGATGACATGGGTCAGTTCGTGGGCGAGGACGGCCTCGAGTTCGTCGCGGTCGAGGCTCTGAAGGAGGCCTCGGGTTACGGTGACGCTGAAGCGGCCTTCGTGCAGGCCGCTGGCGAAGGCGTTGAGGGCGTCCGTTTCGATGACGCGCGGCGTCGGCGTCTTCATGCCACGCGAAATACAAAGGTTTTCCAGAAGGTTATAGAATTGCCGCTCGTCCGCTCGTTCGACCTTCCGCGAGCCGGTGGCCATGTCGATGATCGCCTGATTGAACACATAGGCGATGGCGAACCAGATGAGGGCGACGGCGATCGCGGCGGGCGCCGATGCCACAAGCAGACCGCCCGCGTAGCGCATGTCGCCAGCCGCCGTGCCGCTGGAGGGCAACAAGTGGCCCCAGATCATGCCCAGGGTGATGACGAACACCATGCCCACGAGCAGCAATGGGAATCCGGCGAGCAGCAGGCCCGAACGGATGTTGTTGTTCCAGATGTAGGTCTGCAGACCGACCGCCCGCATGGCGCGATTCCCGAGGCCCTAGAACTTGACCTGAGGAGGGACGGCGGCCGCGGCGCGTTCCTCGCCCAGGTCGAAGAAGGCGCGCTGGGTGAAGCCCATGGCGGCGGCGAACAGGACGGCCGGGAAACGCTGCGCCTGGGCGTTGAATTCCGCCACCGCGTTGTTGAAAAAACGGCGCGCGGCGGCGAGCTTGTTCTCAATGTCGGCGAGTTGGTCCTGGAGCTGCAGGAAGTTGCGGTTGGCCTTGAGGTCGGGATAGGCCTCGGCGACCGCGAACAATCTCCCGAGCGCGCCGGTCAGGGCGTTTTCCGCCGCCACCCTGCCCTCGACGCTCCCGGCCGACGCCGCGGCGGCGCGGGCGGCGGTGACTTCGTCCAGCGTCCCGCGCTCGTGGGCGGCATATCCCTTCACCGTCTCCACCAGATTGGGGACCAGGTCCTGGCGCTGCTTGAGCTGGACGTCGATGTCAGCGAAGGCGTTGTTGGCGTTCTGGCGCAGGGCGACCAGGCGATTGTAGGTTCCGATCAGCATCGCCACCAGCACGATGACGATGACGAGAATGACGATGGGCACGATCATGTTTAGGTCCCCGACGGCTTGCCACCTAGGTAGGCGTTGGCCGGCTCGTCCGCCAGATGGGGTCTACTTCGGGCGAAAGCGGCGGCTGGCGGGAAAGCCCTTGGGCGCCAACTTTCCCGCCCCGGCGCGCTTGCCCAGCCAATCGCGCCACTCGGGCCAGGCGTGGAGGCGACCGGCGCCGTCGGTCCAGGTCGCGCCGTCGCTGGCGAAGAAGACCGCCGCGTCGCGCACACCGCCCTCGCGATAGTTTTGCAGCCTTACCCCTTTGCCGCGCGCCATTTGCGGCAGTTCGGCCAAGGGAAAGATGAGAATCTTGCCGTTGTCGCCGATCACCGCCAGATGGTCGCCTTCGGCGTCCAGGCAGGCGGCGGCGGCGCCATCGACGGTCAGCACCTGTTTGCCCGCCTTGCGAAGGGCGATCGCCTCGCCCTCCGGCAGGATGAATCCATAGCCGGCCTTGGAAACGAGCACCCGCCGGCGGCCGGGCTTGTGGGCGAAGAGCGCCAGGATTTCCACCCGGTCTTCGAGATCGACCATCAGGCGCAGCGGCTCGCCTTGTCCGCGCGCGGACGGCAGCTTGTCGCCGGCCAGGGTGAAGAAGCGGCCGTCGGAGGCGAACATGAGCAGCTTGTCGATGGTTTCGGCGGGAACCGCGAAGGCCAGCTTGTCGCCCTCCTTGAAGATCAAGGCCGAGGTGTCCTCCACCCTGCCGCGGGCGGCGCGAATCCAGCCGCGCTGCGAGAGAATCACGGTGATCGCCTCGCGGGCGACGAAGGATTCCAGCGCCGTGGCGGCATCGACGATCGGCGCTTCGGCGAAGCTCGACCGGCGCTTTCCGACCGCCGTCTCGGGACCAAGAATCTTGCGGACGCCGCGCAGGCCCACGGCGACCAGCCTCCACTGCGCCTTGTCTGAAGCCAGGAGGGTCTGGATGCCGTCCCGCTCTTCGGCCAGGGCGGCATGCTCGCGCCTCAGCTCCATTTCCTCCAGCTTGGCCAACTGGCGCAGGCGAGTGTTGAGGATGGCGTCGGCCTGGATGTCGGTCAGATCGAAGGTTTCGATCAAACGGGTCCTGGGATCGTCCTCGTGGCGGACGATGCGGATCACCTCATCCAGGTTCAAAAAGACGATCAGCAACCCATCCACGATGTGTAGGCGCTGCTCGATCTTGCCGAGACGGTAGCGGGCGCGGCGCACCAGCACCTCGCGCCGATGATCGAGAAAGGCCCGCAGCATCGCCTTGAGCCCCATGACGACGGGCGTCCCGCGCGCGTCCAGGACGTTCATGTTGACCGGAAACCGCGTCTCCAGATCCGACAGCCGGAACAGGCTCTCCATCAGTACCGCCGGCTCGATATTGCGGGCGCGCGGCTCGATGACCAGGCGGATGTCCTCGGCCGATTCGTCGCGCACATCGCCCAGCAGCGGCGCCTTTTTGGTCTCGATCAGAGCCGCCAGTTGTTCGACCAGGTCGGCCTTCTTCACCTGATAGGGAATTTCACTGACGACGATCCGCCAGGTTCCATGGCCGGTGTCCTCGCGCGTCCAGCGGGCGCGGTGGCGCACCCCTCCCCGCCCCGTCTCATAGGCCTCCAGGATCGCCGCGCGGGGCTCGACGATGACGCCGCCGGTGGGAAAATCGGGGCCGGGGACGAGGGCCATGAGGTCGGCGGCGCTCGCCGCCGGCCGCTCGAGAAGAAGCACGCAGGCGTCGATCAGTTCGGCGGCGTTATGCGGCGGAATCGAGGTGGCCATCCCGACCGCGATGCCGGACGAGCCGTTGGCCAGCAGATTGGGAAATCCGGCCGGCAGGACGACCGGCTCCTCTTCCTCGCCATCGTAGGTGGGGCGAAAATCGACGGCGTCCTCGTCGATGCCGTCCAGGAGAAGCTGGGCGGCGGGGGTGAGGCGGCACTCGGTGTAGCGCATGGCGGCGGCGTTATCGCCGTCGATGTTGCCGAAGTTGCCCTGGCCGTCGATGAGCCGATAGCGCTGGGCGAAATCCTGGGCCAGGCGGACCAGGGCGTCGTAGACCGCGACGTCCCCGTGCGGGTGGTATTTGCCGATGACATCGCCCACCACCCGCGCCGACTTCTTGGCCGAGGTTTCCGGATCGAGCCGCAGCAGGCGCATGGCGTAGAGCAGGCGCCGATGGACGGGCTTCAGGCCATCGCGCACGTCCGGCAGGGCGCGCTGGGTGATGGTCGAAAGGGCGTAGGCGAGATAACGCCGCGACAGCGCCTCGCTCAGCGGTTCGTCGAGGATGCGACCGCCGTCGCCCGGCGGCGGAACGTGTTCGTTCATTCGCTACCTAGAATCCGAGTCACGGCGCCGTGTCCAGCGCCGCGCGCCGGGGGAATTTTCGCGCGGGTCAGTGGTGGTGGTGCAATTCTTCCGCCTCGACCTCCTTGTCCGCCCGCCCCCAGGTGACCCGGGCCCAGGCGCGTTCGTGCACGTAGAAGAGGACGATCTTGGTCACCGTCTCGAAGGCGGCGATGGAAAGGGCGATCCCCGCGCTCTTGCCGGCGGGGACATGGAACAGCATCGGAACAAGAAAGCTCAGCGCCGCGGTGTCCAGACTGCCGAACACGCGCCAGGTTATGGCTTTGAACAGCGACCGCGAGCGCGCCGTCGGAGCGTGAACGAACATCTAGGGGACCCCCGTGGAAAGCTGTTGGCGCCCTCATGTCATTGCGACCCGCAAAAGACCAGACACACGCCCGTGAATTCTTCGGGAGGCGCTTTCTGGGGCGCGGTCGTCGTTAGAGCAGCCCGGCCTCAGCGAGCCTGTCGACCAGCCGCAGCCGCGCCGCCGGAAGCGGCCGATCGAGGGCGGCGAAGACGCTGGATTGCAGGAAATGCCCGGTGAGCGCCAGGCCGGCCCCGATGTCGCCTGGCCGCAGGCGGCCTTGGGCCGACAGCAGGAAGGGCGGCAGGCGAAGCAGGCGATCCTTGTAGGCCTCGCCCGCCGCGGCGCTCACCGCCCGGCCGGTGCGCGGGCTGACGAAGGTCAGATCGTCCACGAGGCCGGTGACGGCGCATCGGGCCAGGTCGAGGCCGAAGCCCAGGTCCTGCAGCAACCCGGCCTCGAAGCGCACGAACACGGCCGGCCAGACGTCGCGATCGGCGAGGGCGCGGGTCAGGGATTCGAACGCCAGGAACACGCCGCGATGAGGCTCGCGTTCGGGGAGGGCCCCGCCGGCCACCGAGGCGGCCGCCGCCAGCGCGGCCAGGGCCAGAGGGTCGTCGAAAAGGGCCGACGCCCCCTCCCCCACCGCCTCCACGCTGGCCGAGCCCAGTTGGTCGGCGACGCGGGCCCGATAGCGCAGGATCACCCGCGAGCCGGCCTGCAGGGACGGCTTCATCCGTCGCGACGCGCCGCCGGCCACATGGGCGGCCCACTTGCCGTGGCCCGCCGTCAGCGCCTCGACGATCGCGCCGGTTTCGCCGTGGGGCCGGGCCGAGAAGACGAAGGCGTCGTCCTGAAACTCCATGTCTCAGGCGTCGCGGGTTTCATACATCGAAGTCCAGCCCCATGTCGGCGAAGAAGCCCCGATCCTCGGCCCAGGTCGCCTTCACCTTTACGTGCAAAAACAGATGCACCGGCCGGTCCAGCAGGACGCTCAGCTCTTCGCGGGACGCCTTGCCGATCCATTTGAGGGTTTCCCCGCCCTTCCCCAGCAGAATGCCGCGCTGACCGTCGCGTTCGACATAGAGGGTCTGTTCGATGCGGGCCGACCCGTCCGCGCGTTCCTCCAAGGCGGTGGTCTCGACGGCGGCGGCGTAGGGCAGTTCCTCGTGGACGCGCAGATAGACCTTTTCGCGGGTCACCTCGGCGGCGAGCAGGCGGGCCGGGATGTCGGCGCTCTGATCGGCGGGGTAGAACCACGGCCCCTCGGGCATCCGCGCGGCCAGCCGCCGTTTGAGATCGGCGGCCCCGGCCCCGCTGGCCGCCGAGATCATGAAGACTTCCTCGTGAATGGCGGCGTCGAACAGGGCCCGGGTCAGGGCCAGCAGGGAATCGCGACGCAGAAGGTCGATCTTGTTGAGGGCCAGGACGGCTTTGCACGAGGCGCCTCTAAGCCCCTCGCCGATCGCGGCGACATCCTGGGCGGCCTTGCGATCGGCGGCCCTGCCCTTGCCCTCCGCCACCGCGATCTGGGCGTGGGCGTCGACCAGATGGACCACGGCGTCGGCTTCCCGCGCGCCACCCCAGGCGGCCCGGACCATGGCCCGGTCCAGCCGGCGCCGCGGCGTGAAGATGCCGGGCGTATCCACCAGCACCATCTGGCAATCGCCCTCCATGGCGACCCCGCGCACCGGAAAGCGGGTGGTCTGGACCTTTTGGGTGACGATCGAGACCTTGGTTCCGACCAGGCGGTTGACCAGGGTCGATTTGCCGGCGTTGGGGGCGCCGATCACCGCCACGAAGCCGGCGCGGGTCATGGGGCGCCTCGCTCGCGGTCGAGCAGCTTGCGCGCCGCCGCCTTTTCGGCCACGCGCAGGGCCGGCCCGGAGGCGCGTTCGGGCGGATAGCCCTCGACGCTGACCTGCACCGTGAACATCGGCGCGTGGGCGGCGCCGGAGCGGGCGAGAACGGTGTAGGCAGGCACGGCGAGTCCCTTGGCCATGGCCCACTCTTGCAACGCCGTCTTGGCCTCCGCGTCCTGATCGCCGCTCGCCGCGACCAGGGCGTCACGCCAGGCGCGGTCGAACACGGCGCGGGCGGCGGCAAGGCCGCCATCCAGGTAGGCCGCCGCCATCAGGGCTTCCATGGCGTCGCCCAGAACGCGATCGTTGTCCCGCCCGCCCTGATTGGTCATCGAACCGGCGAGGCGCAAGGCATCCCCGACCCCAAGGCCGCGGGCGACCTGGGCGCAGGTGGCGCCGCTGACCAGGGCCACCTGCCGGCGGGTCAGTTCGCCTTCGCGCCATCGGGGGTTCAGGGCGACCAGGGTCTCGGCGGCCAGCAGGCCCAGCACCCGGTCGCCGAGAAACTCCAGGGTCTCGTTGTGGGGGATCTTGCCGGCGCCGTCCGCCGCGCTGGCGTGGGTCAGGGCCCGTTCCAGCAAGGCTCGATCGGTGAAGCGATGACCGAGGCGACCCGCCAGGGCCGCCACCGCCTCGGCCCGCCTATTCATGGCGCGTCGGCGTCACTTCAGCAGCCGCAGGAAACGGTCGGTGCGCAGGTCGAGCCAGGTCCAGGGCTTCAGGATCGAGGCGTTCTCATGCCACGACAGCATGACGATCTGCGCCTTGCCGACCAGGTTGTCCTCGGGAACGAAGCCGACCCCGGTCTCGGCGCCCAGGGCGGCGTCCAGGCGGCTGTCCCAGCCGCAGCCGCCGAGCTTCGGATCCTCCGGCGGCAGGCCAGGATCGAACCGGCTGTCCTCGGAATTGTCGCGGTTGTCGCCCATCATGAAGTAGCAGTGCGGGGGCACGACATAGACCCCGGTATCGTCGGCCGCCTGGTTGGCGCCGTGATCTTCGATCGTGTACTGCCGCCCTTCCGGATTGGTTTCCTGGATCCAGGCCACCTTTTCCGGATAGCCGCGATCGTGGGCGACGACATAGCGCTCGAATTCTTCGGGCAGGGCCTTGCCGTTGATATAGAGCTGGTTGGCCCGCATCTGGACGCGGTCGCCCGGCAGGCCGATCAGCCGTTTGATGTAGTCGGTGCGGCCGTCGCGGGGCAGCTTGAAGACGATGATGTCGCCGCGCGTCGGCGGGTGGAAGAAGATTCGCCCCTTGAACAGCGGCGGACTGAACAGGATGGAGTGGCGGCTGTAGCCGTAGGACCACTTGGAAACGATGATGTAGTCGCCCTGATAGAGATTGGGTTCCTCGGACGCCGAGGGGATGGTGTAGGGCTGGAACAGCAGGGTTCGAATGATCAGGGCGATCGCCAGCGCGTAGATGACCGTCTTGACGATCTCGCCCGTCTCCCGCGCCGCGCCAAGCTTTTTGTCCGCCGTGGGTGGAGCGGAAGCGGCTTTTCTCATGAGGGGGGCTTTCGGGGATCAAAAAGGAGGCGCGTGGCGCCGGTTGCTAGACGCTGGCGGCTATGGGGGCAAGCGGCGCGCCGGACAAAGGCGCGCCCTCGACCGCCTCGATGACCACGAAGGCCTGGGCGTAGGGGTGATCGTCGGTAAGGGTCAGGTGGATCGCCGCCCGGCAGCCAGGCGGCGTGAGTTCGGCCAGGCGCGCGGCGGCGCCGCCGGTCAAGGCCAGGGTCGGCTGGCCGGAGCGGGCGTTGACGACACCCATGTCCCGCCAGAACACGCCGCGCCGCATCCCCGTCCCCAGGGCCTTGGCGCAAGCCTCCTTGGCGGCGAAGCGTTTGGCGTAGCTGGCGGCCCGGTCGGATTTGCGGTCGGATCGGGCGCGCTCGATATCGGTGAAGACGCGCGCGCGGAACCGGTCGCCGAAACGCTCCAGGGATTTGGCGATGCGGCGAATGTCGGTGAGGTCCGAGCCGATGCCGACGATCAAGCGGCGGCCTCGCCCTGCCCGTCGGCCATCCGGGCTGCGTCCATCAGCGCTCGCATGCGGCGGATGGCGCCGTCCAGGCCGGTGAAGATGGCCTCGCCGATCAGGAAGTGGCCGATGTTGAGTTCGGCCAGTTCGGGAATGGCGGCGATCGTCGCCACGGTTTCGAAGTCGATGCCGTGGCCGGCGTGGACTTCGAGGCCCAGGGCTTCGGCGCGCGCGGCGCCCTCGCGCAAGGCGCGCAATAGCGCCGCCGCCCGCGGCGCCCGCTCGCGCACCGCCAGGCAATAGGCGCCGGTGTGCAGCTCCACGACCCGGGCGCCGGCGCCGGCGGCGGCGGCGATCTGCTCCGCCTTCGGCTCGATGAACAGGGAAACGCGAATGCCGGCCGCCTCGAGCTTGCCGACCAGCGGCGTGAGGCGATTGTGCAGGCCCGCCACGTCGAGGCCGCCTTCGGTGGTGACTTCTTCGCGCCGTTCCGGCACCAAGCAGGTGGCGCGCGGCCGATGGGCCAGGGCGATGGCTTCCATCTCCTCGGTCGCCGCCATCTCGAAATTGAGCGGTCGCCCGCGCCGCCGGCATAGCGCCGCCAGGGCCTCGATATCGGCGTCGGAAATGTGTCGGCGATCCTCGCGCAGGTGGGCGGTGATCCCGTCGGCGCCGGCCGCCAGCGCGACCTCGGCGGCGCGCGCCGGGCTGGGATAGAACTCGCCGCGGGCGTTGCGGATCGTGGCCACATGGTCGATGTTGACCCCAAGGCGGAGGCGTTTCACGCGCTCAGCCTCCGGCTGCCGGGATCTTCGACCGGGATCGCCGCCAGCGCCGGCGGCAGGGCGTCGGCGGGCCACGCCGGAACGTCGAGGGTGGCCAGGGCCACCACCGGCGCCCCCGGGTCCGCCCGGCCGCCGGAGCGATCGACGATGCAGGCGGCGCACATCACCTCGCCGCCGGCGGCCCGGATGGCTCGAACGCACTCGCGGGAGGAAAGTCCGGTGGACATGATGTCCTCGACCATCGCCACCCGCGCGCCGGGCTCGAGGCGGAAGGCGCGGCGGAACGTCAGCACCCCATCCTCGCGCTCGACATAGATGGACGGGACGCCCAGGTGGCGGGCGGTCTCGTAACCGGGAATGATTGCGCCAACGGCGGGCGAGACGCAGACATCCACCCTCCCCACCTGGGCGACGATCGCCGCCGCCAGCGCCCTGCACAGGCGCTCGCAGCGTTCCGGGTGCATGAAGACAAGATTTTTCTGCAGGAACACCGCGCTGTGCAGGCCCGAGGAGAGTACGAAATGGCCCTCGCGCAGGGCCCCGGCCTGGCGAAATTCCTCGAGGACGTCATCGTTGGTCATGAGTCTTTCAAATACATCGAGGCGGCGCGATTGTCCCACCTACCCGCTCGCGCGCTCGACGGTCTCGACGCTGGGACAGGCGCGCAGGGCGGCGGCGATATGGGTCAGATGGCGGGCGTCCTTGACCTCGACATCGAAGTCGATGTCGAAAAAGTCGGAATGGCGATGACGCATGTTGATGCCGGCGATGTTGCCGCCGGCTTCGCCGATGACCGTGCACGCCTGGCCCATGACGCCCGGCGCGTCGCGCACCGTGGCGTGCAGGCGGGCCGCCGAAAGGGTGTTGCGCTCGGCCTCGGGCGTCCACTGGAGGTCACGCCAGAGCTCCTCGCGGTCCTCGTATTGGGCCAGACAGGCGCAATCGATGGTGTGGACGGCCAAGGTCTCTTCGCTCTCCAATATGCCGACGATGCGGTCGCCGGGCATCGGATTGCAGCAGGGCGAAAAACGCAAGGCCACGGCGGACGCTAGGTTGCCGCCACGCACATAGAAGCGGGCCGCTCGGCCGTCTTCGATCCGTCGGCGGGCCGAGGCGGCCTCCTTTTCGGTGTCCTTCAGGCCGGGAAACACCGCCTCGAGAACCTGGGTCGGAGCGATTCGCCCGCGCCCGACGGCTTCGAAGAGCTCGGTCTCGCCGGCGGCGGCGAAGCGGTCGAGAGCCGGGCGCAGGGAAACCTCCGAGCGCGCCTTACCCGCCCGCCCGAAGATCTGATCGAGGGAAGCCTTCCCCAGGCGCAGGAACTCCTCCTTTTCGGAATGGCGCAGGCGTCGGCGAATGGCCGAGCGGGCGCGGGCGCTGACCGTGAGCGCCTGCCAGTCAGCGGGGAGCTGGGCGGTCGCGCCGCGCACGACTTCCACCACGTCGCCATTGGCAAGGACGGTGCGCAGAGGGCGAAGCTCGCCGTTGATCTTCACCCCCAGGCAGGTGTCGCCCACATTGGTGTGCACGGCGTAGGCGAAATCGAGCGGCATGGCGCCGGTGGGCAGGCTGATCAGCTTGCCCTTGGGCGTGAAGACGAACACCTGATCCAGGAACATCTCGAGCTTGGCGTGTTCCAGCAGATCCTCGGCGTCGCCGCCCTGGTCGAGGACCTGAACCCATTGGCGCAGACTGGCCAGGGGGTCGGCGCCGCCCGCCGCCTCGGCCGCCTCCGGATCGAAGGCGTAGGTCTCGTTCTTGTAGCGCCAGTGCGCCGCCACCCCCTGTTCGGCCACCCGGTCCATGGCTTCGGTGCGGATCTGCATCTCGATGCGCATGGCGTGAGGCCCCACCACCGTGGTGTGGATGGAGCGGTAATTGTTGCGCTTGGGGGTGGAGATGAAATCCTTGAAGCGTTCGGGAACGCCCGGCCAGGCGCGATGGATCACCCCGAGCGCGCGATAGCAATCGTCCTCCGTATCGACGATCACCCGAAAGGCGTAAATATCCGATAGTTGAGCAAAACCAATCGATTTCCGCTGCAACTTGCGCCAAATCGAAAAGGCGGTCTTCTCGCGCCCGACCACCCGCGCGGCGATGCCGGCGTCGCTCAGTTTCTCGGCGATCTCCTCGCTGGCCAGGGCCACCGCCTTGCCCTGGCGCCCGCGCAGGGTATCGAGCCGGCGCAGGATGGCGTCGCGGGCCACCGGGTTCAAATGGGTGAAGGCCAGTTCCTCCAGTTCGGTGCAGATGCGGTGGCAGCCGATGGAGCGGGCGAGAGGGGCGTAGATGTCGAGGGTTTCGCGGGCGATGCGCTCGCGCTTGGCGGCGTTCTTCAAAAAGCCCAGGGTGCGCATGTTGTGCAACCGATCGGCGAGCTTGACCAGCAGCACCCGCACATCCCTGGAGACCGCCAGGATGAATTTGCGCAGATTCTCGGCTTGGCGCTTGTAATCGGCGGTGGTCTCCAGGCGCGACAGCTTGGTGACTCCCTCCACCAGCTCCCCGATCTCCTCGCCGAACAGGCGATCGACCTCGGCGCGGGTGACTTGGGTGTCTTCGATGACGTCGTGCAGGAGGGCGGTGACGATGGTCGCGGTGTCCAGCCGGTAGTCGGTGAGGATGCCGGCGACCTCGATGGGATGGGCGAAATAGGGATCGCCCGAGGCGCGCTTCTGCGACCCGTGCATGCGCAGGGCGTAGACATAGGCGCGGTTGAGCAGATTCTCGTCGACGCTGGGATCGTAGGCGCGGACGCGCTCGATCAGTTCATACTGGCGAAGGAATTTGCGCGGCTCGGGCTTGCCCTTCGCCCGGGGCGACGGCATCGGAGCGGCGGCGACGGCGGGGGGGAGCGCCGCCTTGTCCGGGACGAGGGGTTCTGCGCCTTCGAGGCTCAGTAGCGCTCCTCCTGGCCGCCGTCGCGGTCGCTCTGCAGGGCCCGCACCAGTTCCTGCTCGCTCATCTGAACGTGCGAGGGATCGGAAAGCAGGGCCAGGGTTTCGGCCTCCTCCTCGGCTTCCGAATGCTCATCGACGCGCTGCAGGCTACCGATCAGGGTCTCGCGCAGCAGGGAAGGATCGACCATGTCCTCGGCGATTTCGCGCAGGGCCACCACCGGGTTCTTGTCGTTGTCGCGGTCGAGAGTCAGGGTCCCGCCCGCCGCGATCGCCCGCGCGCGGTTGGCCGCCAGGAGGACGAGGTTGAAACGGTTGGGGACGCGGGTGACGCAATCTTCGACGGTGACGCGGGCCATGCAAGTCTCTTGGGGAGCGGAATGGGGACGTCTCTCAAGTAGCGCGCGAAGGGCGATTGTGCAATGCCGCATGAGGGCGCGCTCGGCATCCAGGCGAGTGGGCGCCAAGTCCGGCGACGGCCGCGTCGGCGCCGATGTCGGCGTTCGCCGCGAGATCGGGCGCGGTGCTTCCGCTGACGGGATGGACCCAGCCCGGGGCGATTTCGGCCAGGGGCCCCATGACGAAACGGCGGTGATGGGCCCGGGGGTGCGGCAGGGTGAGGCCGGCCTCGTCAATCACCAGCCGGCCAAAGGCGATGAGATCGAGATCCAAGGTTCGCGGGGCGTTGGGCTCCCCGCGACGGCGGCCGAACGCGGTTTCGAGGCGTAGGAGGGCGGCGAGGAGGGCGCGGGGCGCGAGGGCCGTCTCGACAAGGGCGACGGCGTTGACATACTCAGGCAAGGTCGGATCGGGCCAGGCGGACGAGCGCCAGTCGCTCGAGCGCCGGGCGACGGTCAGGCCGATGTCGGCGAATTCCTTCAAGGCGGCGTCCAGAAGGGCCGAACACGAGGCGTATCGGCCCTTGACGTTCGAACCCAGGGCGACGACCACGGCGTTGTCGAGCTGATTTGATTTATTCATTCTTTCAAGGAATTACAGCCATGACTTTCTATCCCACCGACCGCCTGGCCCTGTTCATCGACGGGGCCAATCTCTATTCCGCCGCCAAGGGGCTGGGTTTCGATATCGACTACAAGAAACTGCTGGAGGAATTCCGCCAGCGCGGCCTCCTGATCCGGGCCTACTACTACACCGCTCTGGTGGAGAACGAGGACTATTCGCCGATCCGGCCGCTGGTCGACTGGCTGGACTACAACGGCTTCACCCTGGTCACCAAGACGGCGCGGGAGTTTACCGACCGCGAGGGGCGCAAGCGTTGGCGTGGCGGCATGGATGTGGAGATCGCGGTGGACATGATGGAGCTCAGCGCCCGCTGCGACCACATGGTGCTGTTTTCCGGCGACGGGGATTTTCGGCCCCTGGTGGAGGCGGTGCAGCGCCGCGGGGTGCGGGTGACCGTGGTTTCCACCGTCAAATCCCAGCCGCCGATGGCCAGCGACGATCTGCGCCGCCAGGCCGACGCCTTCGTCGATCTGGCCGATCTGTCGGAGATCATCGGCCGCCCGGCGCGCGACCGGCTGCCGAGGTTCCTGCACGAGGGCGGCGGGCGCGAGGGGCCGGACCGCGACGAGGCCTGAACGGTGATGGACGGGGTGGCGATGGATACGGCCGAACCACCGAGGAACTGCCCGCTTTGCCCGCGCCTGGTGGCCTACCGGGCCGAGAACCGGGCGGCCCATCCCGATTGGTTCAACGGTCCGGCGCCGTCGTTCGGCGATCCGGCGGCGCGCTTGCTGGTGGTGGGCCTGGCCCCGGGCCGGGCCGGCGCCAACCGCACCGGCCGCCCCTTCACCGGCGACCACGCCGGCGTGCTGCTCTACCAGACCCTGATCAAGACCGGTTTCGCGCTGGGCGCCTACGAGGCGCGGATCGACGACGGCCTGACCCTGACCGACTGCCTCATCGCCAACGCGGTGCGCTGCGCTCCGCCGGGCAACAAGCCCCTGCCGGCCGAGGAAGCCACCTGCCGGCCGTTCCTGGCGGCGCGGATGGCCGCCCTCCCCCGCCTCAAGGCGATTGTCACCCTGGGCGACGTGGCGCGGCGAAACGTGATGCGCGCTCTGGGCCGGCCGGCCTCGGCGGGGGCCGGCGGCCATGGGGCCGAAACCGCGGTCGGGGGCTATCGGCTGATCAACAGCTATCACTGCTCCCGGCTCAACACCAACACCGGGCGCCTGACGGCGGCGATGTTCGAGGCGGTGTTCGCGCGGGCGCGGGCGGTGGTGGACGGCGCGGATTGATCCAGGGGGCGGCGCCTGTTCATCTATCCCCTAGCGGGGCCGCCGTCATTCTGCCATGTTTTCGCGAACGGCGGGCCGCCAGGCCGGGGAGAAACGACATGCAATTGAAACGACGTTCGCTCAAGGAGCGCCTGCGCCTCGGGGGCGCGATGTTGGCGACCTTGCCCGTGGTCGTGGGGTCGGCGCTGGCCGCCCCGTCGCCCGGCGCCAACGACAATAAGACCACGACGCCGATCAAGCATGTGATCGTCATCGTCGGTGAGAACCGGAGCTTCGATCACCTGTTCGCGACCTATGTGTCGCCGTCCGGCGACGGCGTACGCAATCTCCTCGCGCTGGGAATCGTCAATGCCGATGGGACGCCGGGCCCATCTTTCGCCGCCGCCACGCAGTTCAAGGCGTCCGACACGACGACCTACAGCGTCAGCCCGACGATCGCCGCCGCCTACGCGCACCTGCCGCCGCCCAACGTGGGTTTCACACCCAGCCAGCAGAGCCGCACCGCCGCGCCGTTCGTGTCCACCAAGATCGCCGAGCAGTACGACCACGGCGTTTTGCCCAATGCGCTGGTGACCCTGACCACCGGGGCCACCGGCCTGGCGTTCGCGACCATCGACACCCGCATCGCCGGCGCCAACCACCTGCCGTCCGGGCCCTATCCGCTCTCGCCCGGCGTCACCTCGGACGACTACGCCAACAGCCCGACGCACCGCTATTACCAGATGTACCAGCAGATGGACTGCAACGCCGGCTACGCCACCGCCGGCAATCCGAGCGGCTGCCGCGCCGACCTCTTCCCCTGGGTCGAGGTGACGGTGGGGGCCGGGGCCAGCGGCGGGCCGCAACCGCCCCACTTCCACATCGAGTCGACCCACGAGGGTGCCACCGCCATGGGTTTCTACAACGTCCAGGGGGGCGATACTCCCTATCTGAAGTCGCTCGCCGACCGCTACACCCTCCTCGACAACTATCACCAGCCGGCGATGGGCGGCACGACCCTGAGCAGCCTCTATCTCGGTTACGCCGACGCCATCTGGTACAGCGACGGGCGCGGCCACGTCGCGACGCCGTCGGCCGACCAGATCGAAAATCCCGACCCGCAAGCCGGCACCGACAACTGGTACTCGCAGGATGGCTATCTGGGTGGTAGCTACAGCAACTGCTCGGACACCGCCCAACCGGGGGTGGCGTCGGTCGGCGCCTACCTCTCGAGCCTGGGCGTGGGGCTGAACTGCGAGGCAGGCCACTACTACATGCTGAACAACCTAAATCCCGGCTACCTGGGCGACGGCGAGGTGGTGGACCGCGGGACGCAGCCCTTCACCGTTCCGCCGTCCTCCACCCCCTCCATCGCCGACGAGCTGATCGCGCGCGGTATTTCGTGGGCCTACTTCAGCGAAGGCTGGAACCAGTATGTGGCGGATCCGAACGTGGCGGGGGTCTATTGCCGCGCGTGCAACCCGTTTCAGTACGAGACGAAAATCATGACCGGTTTCGACTCGACCACCGGCATCCCCTACCGGCTGACCTATCTGAAGGACACCGCCGACTTCTATGACGATGTGCGGACCGGCGAGCTGCCGGCGGTGTCCTATGTGAAGCCGGGCGCCCTCAACGACGGCCATCCGCAATCGTCGAAGATGTCGATCTTCGAGGCCTTCGTGAAGAAGGTGGTGACCGAGGTGAAGGCCAACCCCAGGCTCGCCGCCGACACCGCCATCCTGATCACGGTGGACGAGGGCGGCGGCTACTACGACTCGGGCTATGTTCAGCCGCTCGATTTCTTCGGCGACGGCACGCGCATCCCGCTGATCGTCGTCTCGCCCTACACCAAAGGCGGACACGTCTCGCACCTCTACAGCGACCACGCCTCGGTGGTGAAGTTCATCGAGGCGAACTGGGGCCTTGGGCCGATCACCAGCCGCAGCCGCGACAACCTGCCCAACCCGGTCACCGGCGCCGACCCCTACGTCCCCACCAATGGCCCGTCGATCAGCGACCTGATGGCGGCCTTTCATTTTTGAGGCGGCGTCGCGCGGCGCCCTCTCCGTAGCGCTCCCCTCCCCCTCGCGGGGAGGGGTTGGGGGTGGGGGCACCTCAGCGCGCGCCGCCGGGGAAGCACCCCCCATCCGGCGCCAAATCTTGACGTTTCACCCGGCTCCTCTCGGAGCCGGGGGCGCCACCTTCCCCCGCAAGGAGGGGAAGGAACTTCATTTTCATTGCATGACTGAGGAATTTTCCGGCGACGGCTCTCCGCTCGGAGAGGTGTGCATCCCGTAGCCGTAGCTTGAGGAGGGCGGCGACCCCCTACCCCTTCTCCCGCATCAGCCGCCCCTGCTCCCGCTTCCAGTCGCGTTCGGCGACGACGTGGCGTTTGTCGGGGGCGGACTTGCCCTTGGCCAGGGCGAGTTCGAGTTTGGCCAGGCCCTTGTCGTTGAAATAGAGGCGGGTGGGGATGAGGGTGCGGCCGTCGCGGCGCACCGCGCCCAGAAGTTTGTCGATTTGCTTGCGGCGCAGGAGCAGGCGGCGGGGGCGGCGCGGCTCGTGGTTGAATCGGTTGGCCGGCCCGTATTCGGGGATGTAGGCGTTGACCAGGGTCAGCTGGCGGCCCTCGGCGGCGGCGTAGGATTCGGCGATATTGGCCTTGCCCAGGCGCAGGGACTTGACCTCCGAGCCGGTGAGCGACAGGCCGGCCTCGAACTTTTCCTCCAGGAAATAGTCGAACCGGGCGCGCCGGTTCTCGGCGATCAGCTTGGTCAAGGGGCGGCGCCCGCCTGCGCCATGGCGGCGAGGATGGCCGGGCGGGCCGCCTCGGCGCAGGGCGCGATGGGCAGGCGGCAATCCTCGGCGCACAGGCCCAGGCGAGCCAGGGCGAACTTGGCCGGGGCCGGCGAGGCGTCGAGGAAGAGCGCCTTGTGCAGATAGATCAGTTTGTCTTGCAAAGCCAAGGCCTTGTCCCAATCTTTTGCCAGACAGGCGTCGTAAAAGGCGGCCACCGGCGCCGGCGCCACATTGGCGGTGACGCTGATGCAGCCGTGGCCGCCGTGGGCCATGTAGCCCAGCGCCGTGGGGTCGTCGCCCGACAGCATCGTCCAGTCGGCGCCGCAGGTCAGGCGCTGCAGGCTGGCGCGGGCCAGATCGCCGGTGGCGTCCTTGATCCCGATGACGCCGCGCAGGGTGGCGATGCGGGCCAAGGTGGCGTCGGCGATATCGACGGCGCTGCGCGAGGGGATGTTGTAGACGATGACCGGGAAGTCCACCGCCTCGGCGATGGCGGCGTAGTGGCCGAAGAGACCCTCCTGGCTGGGCCGGTTGTAGTACGGCGCGACCACCAAGGCGGCCTGGGCGCCCGCCCCTTTCGCGTGGCGGACCAGCTCGATGGCGCGGGCGGTGGAGTTGGCGCCGGCCCCGGCGATCACCGGCACGCGGCCAGCCGCGGTCTGTACGCACAACTCCGTGACCCGTTCGTGTTCGGCGTGGGTGAGAGTCGAGGCCTCTCCGGTGGTGCCCATGGGGACCAGGCCGTGGACGCCGGCGGCGATCTGGCGCTCGATCAGGCGGGCGAAGGCGCCTTCATCCACCGCGCCTAACGAAAAAGGCGTGATCAACGCGGTAAACACGCCTTTGAATGGCAATCGGGTCATTGACGCGCACAAGGCCATGATATGAACCGGCGTCAAGGAGTGAGCCCCCGTTGAAACCGAAGATTCGCCGATTCGCCCTGACCGCCGCGGTCCTGTTCGCCGGGGCCAACGCCGTCGGCGCCCAGACTTCCGGCATTTACACGCCGTCGCAGCCTTACGGGCCCGCGCCCTACGCCACGCCGCCCAGTTACGTCCCACCTTCCTACCAGCCGCCGGTCTACGCGCCGCCGAGCCCCTCGGCCGCCCCTTACGCCCCCTCCCCCGGCTATCGGCCACCGGCTTACGCGCCAAACGGTTTGCCCCCGGTCTACGGCCAGGGCCCGCAGTCGGACGCCCAGGCGCTGACCGAGGTCCTGGCCGCCGCGAAGAACGGCGACGGGGCGCGGATGCACATCGCCACGGCCGGCATCCAAGATCCCCTGGCCCGCAAGATCGCCCTGTGGGCCCTGGCCGACGCCGCGCCCGATTCCATGAGCTATCAGGAATCCGACAGCGCCCGGCGCGATCTGGCCGGCTGGCCGAGCCCCGATCGGCGCGCCCTGACGGCGCAAAACAAGTTGCTCGTCGCCGAGGCGGACTTGGAGTTCCAAGCCGGCTGGACGGCCCTCACCCGCGACAAGGATGCCCGGACCGCCGACACCCACTTCGCGCGCTTGCAGACGATCGGCAAATCGCCCCTGACCCAGAGCCGGGCGCTCTATTGGCGCGGGCGGGCGGCCGAGGCCATGGGCGATCCGGTGGCCGCCCAGCTTTTTTACGGCCAGGCGGCGCGCTACCAGACCACCTTCTACGGCCAGCTCGCCGCGGCCAAGGGCGGCGCGGCGACGATCAGGCTCGGCCATGACCCGGAGATCACTGCGGCCGACCGGGCCGCCTTCGAGGCGCGCGAGCCGATCCGCGCCGCCCGCCTGCTGGCCCAGATCGGGGCCAAGGATACGTTCAAGGGCTTTGTCGGCGCTCTCTCCGACACGCTGCCCACCGCCGCCGACGAGGCGCTGCTGGTCGATTTCGCGCGCGGCTTGGGCGATCCGGCGCTGGCCATGCGGGTGGTGCGCAACGCCGCCCGCCGCGACCTCATCCTGCCCGAGCGGGGCTATCCGCTCCGATCCGCGCCGATAGGCTACAACGCGCCCGAGGCGGCCTTCGTGCTCGGCATCGTGCGCCAGGAAAGCAGTTTCGATCCGGCGGCCCATTCCGGCGCGGGCGCGCGCGGCATGATGCAGCTCATGCCGACCACCGCCCAGAAGGTGGCTCAGGGGCTGGGGCTCGGTTACGGCGACCTGGACGATCCGACCTACAACATGACGCTTGGCGCGGCGTTTCTGGGCCAGTTGGTGAGCCAGTTCAGCGGCTCCTACGTCATGGCCGCGGCCGCCTACAACGCCGGGCCGGGCCGGCCACCCCAATGGGCCATGACGTGCGGCGATCCGCGCAGCGCCTCCACCGACCCGGTGGACTTCATCGAGTGCATCCCCTTCTCCGAGACCCGCGACTACGTGATGCGGGTGTTGGAAAACACCCAGATCTATCGCGCCCGGCTGCACGGCGGGGTGGCCGCCGACACCCTGGCGGCCGACCTGAGGCGCGGCGGCTACGGCTACGCCTCGTTCGGCCCGGCGAAAGGCGTGGGCGGCGGGGGGCGGTAGGGGGCCGTTTCGCGCCGGACCGCGATCACCGGGCCGGCGCGGGTGACGATCAACTCACCTTCCAGGCCGAAGGCGGCGGAGAGAACCTCGGGGTTGAGCACTTCGGCCGGAGAGCCCAGGCCGACCCGCCGACCGGCGGCCAGGACGACAAGGCGGTCGCAGGATCGGGCGGCCAGCGTGAGGTCGTGCAGGGTGACAAGAATGGCGGCGCCGGCGGCGGCGCGCTCGCGCAGCAGGCCCATGACCAGGAACTGGGCGTCGGGGTCGAGGCCGGCGGCCGGCTCGTCGGCGATCAGCAGCGGCGCTCCAGTGGCGATCAGGCGGGCGATCAGCACCCGCCCGCGCTCGCCGCCGGACATGTCGCGCACGCCCCGTTCGGCCAGGGCGGCCATGCCCACTCGCGCCAGGGCGTCCAGGGCCACCCGGCGGGCCGTCGCCGGCGGGCGATTGACGGCGCCCAGGGCGGCGACCCGCCAGGCCGGCATGTTCCAGCCGATCCGCCGCTCCTGCGGCAGATAGGCGGCCAGGGAGGCCCGCTCGCCCTCGCTCAAGGCGCCGACCGGGCGGCCGGCCAGGCGCGCCGCGCCGCGCTTCAGCCGCAGAAGGCCGAGGGCGGCGCGCAGCAGGGTGGTCTTGCCCGAGCCGTTGGCGCCCAGCACGCCCACCATCTCGCCCGGCTCGACGGCCAGGCTGACGCCGTCCAGAACCGGGCGGCCGGCGAGATCGACGCCGACCCCGATCAGCTCCAGCGCCGCCGTCACGCCCGCCAGCTCCGCGAGGCGCGCCAGGCGACCAGGGCGAAGAGCGGCGCGCCGAACAGGGCGGTGACCACCCCCAGCTTCAATTCCTCGTCGGTCGGGATGAGGCGGGCGACCAGGTCGGCCGCGACCAGCAGGATGGCCCCGATCAGCGCCGACGGAGCGAGGGTTCGGGCTGGGTCGTCCGATACGGCGCCGCGAACCAGGTGCGGCGCGGCCAGGCCGACGAAGCCGATCACCCCGGCCATGGCCACCGCCGCGCCGGTCAGAAGGGCGGCGCCGGCCACGGCGGCGGCGCGCAGGCGGGCCATCGGCAGGCCGGACAGGGCGGCGGTTTCCTCCCCAAGGGCGAGCATGCGCAGCCCCCGACCGGCGTAAGCGGTGAGAGCGGCTCCCGGCACGGCGGGAATCAGGGCGGCGGCGATGTCGCCCCAGTCGCGGTTGGCCACCGAGCCCAGCAGCCAGTTGAGCACCTCGTTGGTGGCCATCAGCGAGGGGGAGAGGTTGAACACCAGGGCGGTCAGGGCGCCGCCCATGGCCGACAGGGCGACGCCGAACAGGATCAAGGTTTCGGGCTGGCGAAACCGCGCCGCCAGGAACACCACCAGACCGCCGGCCAGGAGCGCGCCGGCCAGGGCGGCCAGTTCGATGGCCCCGGGGATGGCGAGCGCCAGGCCGCCGGCGATGACGGTGGCCGCGCCCAGGGCCGACACCGCCGAGACACCGAGTACGCCCGGGTCGGCCAGCGGGTTGCGCAACAACCCCTGCATCGCCGCCCCCGCCAGCCCCAGCGCCGCGCCGACCAGGGCCGCGGCCACGGCCCTGGGCGCCCGCAGGCTCCACAGAACCTCGCCGGCGGGCGAGGCGGGATCGGCGAAGGCCTGGGCGTATTGACGGGCGCTAAGCGGCGTCTCGCCCAGGGCGACGCCCAGGGCGATCAGGAGGACGAGGGCGAGGGCAAGGAGGGCGAGGAGGCGCATTGGCTTCAGCCCCGACGCGCCTTCGCTCGCTCGATCGCGGCGACGCCGTCGGCGGCGAACCAGGCGGGGCAGGCCAGAAGGGCGCCAGGGAGGGAGACGATGGCGTGGCGGCTTGCCAGTCGGCGCATGGGCGCGCTCCGGCCCATGCCCCAGTGTTCGAGGGCGTTCGCGCCGGCGTCGAAGAAGCCGAGAACGAGGGCGGTGGGGGGCAAGAGGATGAGCCGCTCCAGGGAAAGGGCGTGGAATCCGGCCCCGGCCTCCCGATTGGTCAGGCCGGCGGCCCGCAGCATGGCGTCGATGAGCGTTCCCGCCCCGGCCGTGTCGCCCCCGGAGGTGAGGTAGAGCGCGCCCGCGCCCCGCCAAGCGCCGCGCGCGCCGGCCAGCCTGGCTTCCATGCGGGCGATCAGCCCCTCCCCGGCCCGGCGCCTGCCGAGCGCCGCCGCGAGGCGGCGGATGTTGGCGCGGACGCCCGGAAAATCAGCAGCGTCGTCGATGGCGACCACCCGCACGCCGCGACGCCGCAAATCCGCCAGGAGGCGCGCGTCACCGCCCCAATAGCGCACCACCACCGCCGGCCGGGCCGCCAGCACCGATTCGCTGGTCGCTCGCCGCAACGGCAGGCCGCGCGCGTTCGCCCGCAGGTAGGAATCGGCCTTGGTCGCGCGCCGAGACAGGCCGACGATGTCGGCGCGGTCGCTCAGCGCCAGCACATACTGGTCGGCGCACTGGTCGAGGGAATAGGCGCGCGGGCCGGCGTGGAGGGGTGTGACGAACATGGCGAGGGCGGCAAAGATCGCCGCGTCGCGGAGCCGGTTGGCGAGGCCTAGCGCCCCCTCCGCCACGGCGCAAGAAAGGGCGCCGCGCCACCTCCCCCGCTTCGCGAGGGAGGAAAGTAAAAGGCTCAATCTTTCCTCTTTCCTCCCCCGCGCCTCTTCGCGGGGGAGGTGGCGCGCGATGCCCGCTCGCATCGCGTGACGGAGGGGGCGTCCAGCGGCGAGCGCCGGCCTGGCGTCCATCCCACCCGCTAGTCGGCGATCAGGCCGAACAGCAGGCCCTCGATCATCACCGCCGTCAGTTCGCCCGTGGGCGCCCAGTCGAAGTCGGGCTTGGCGATGCGAAGGGCGATCAGGCCGTGGCAAGCGGCCCACAAGGCCTGAGCGGCGCTCCTGGCGTCGCCGACCCGCAGCCGCCCCTCGGCGGCGATCTCGCGCACCACGCCGGAAAAGCGCTCGAAGCACTGGCGCCCCAATTCCATGGTGGCGTGTTGGCGGTGCGCGGAATCGGCCAGGGACGAAGCGCAGAACACCAGCCGGTAGGCATTGGGATTGCCGAAGGCAAAAGCCACATAGGCCTCCAGCATGTCCCGCACCCGCGAGACGGGGTCGGTGGGGCGGGCAGAGATCTCGCGGTTGATCTCCATGAGCTGGCTCATCGCCTGGTCGCAGATCTCCAGCAGGATGCGGTCCTTGTCGGCGAAATGCATGTAGAGGGCGGTGGAGGAGACGCCCACCTCGTCGGCGATCTTGCGAATGGTGGTGCCTTCATAGCCCTCGGCCACGAAGATGCGCTCGGCGGCGCGCAGGATTTCCGCCCGCCTCAGATGCCCGTCCCCCTTGGCCTTGCGCGCCGATTTCTCGGGCTTGTTCAGGATCATGGTCACGGCGAGGGGCACCCTTGGCTGGTCGATACGCCAATAGAAGGGATCAGGGGGCGTGGCGCAAGGCGCCGGCGGCGGACGCGCCTGTTTCGTGGTCGCGCCGCAGGCGTTCGACCTGGCGGGTGAACTCCAGGCCAAACAGGCGATAGCAACTGAACACGATCACCAGGCCGGCCGGTAGGGTCTTGGCCAGAGCCTCCATGCCCGGAACGACATCCGTACGCTGCACCAGGCGGCCAGGCTCTCGGGGAAAAGGAACCGGCGGCGCCACGGAGCCGCTCAAATGGGGGCAAAGGCGTTGCGCCTTCTTGCCGCAGGCCAGATGCACCGGCGGCACATTGCCGCCGTAGCGAACCGCGCCGTCGGCCAGGGTGACGAAGCCGCCGGACTGGACCGGGAAAAGGTAGCGGTCGTGCTTCGGCGTTGGCCGGCCGCAGACGTGGCACAGGTGGGCGGCCATGCCCAGGCGCTGGCGGGTCACGTGCACCGCGGCGAAGGCGGGAGAGCCGACGCCGGGGTTGTGCGCCTGAACGAGGTCGGTCAGGCCGGGAAAATCGCGCGAGGGCTTCAGTTCGAAGGACTGCTCCCCGGTCCAGGAAACCGACCACGGGACGTTTTCGCCGATCCGCCAGCGCGCGGGCGGCGCGGAACGATGCCTGTCGCCCGCTCGCCTCAATGGCGCCATCCCAGCCGGTCCACGGCAATCTGGCCGCCGCCCGCCCTCACCGCCAGGCCCGCTGTTTTCGTGAACCGGCCGACCGTGGCCACCGGAACCCCGCACGCCTGGACGGCTCGAGCGAAAGCGCCTTCGGGCGGACCGACCGCGCAGACGATGGCGTAGTCGTCGCCGCCGGTGGCCAGGGCGAGGCGGGCCGCCGCCGGGTCGGGCCGTTCGTCCAGCCAGGCGGCGGCGGCGGGCGAGAGGGGAAGGCGGCCCAAATCGATGGCGAGGCCAAGGCCGCTGGCGTCGGCGACGTGAAGGGCGTCGGCCACCAGGCCGTCGGAGACGTCGGCGGCGGCGTGGGCATGATCGCGCAGAGCCTGGCGCAGGTTCAGCAACGGCGTCGGCAGACGGTAGCAATCGGCGAGCCGGCCGTCGGGGTCGGCGATCTCCCCCCTTGCCGCCTCAAGGCCCAGCCAGCCATCCCCGATGAAGCCGCAGACCACCACGGCGTCATCGGCTCTGGCGCCGGAACGAAGGATCGTTCCGCCCGCCGGCGCCCAGCCGAGCACGGTGGCCGACACGCTGAACGGACCCGGCGTGGCGACCGTGTCGCCGCCCAGCAGGGCGACGCCGAACGCCTCTCCATCGACGGCCAGCCCGCGGATGAAGGCGTCGCGCCAGGCCCAGTCGCGGCCCTCGGGCCAGGCGGTCATCAGGAGATAGCCGAACGGTTCGGCCGCCTTGGCGGCGAGGTCGGAAAGGGCGGTGCGGATCAGGCGCCGGGCGATCGTCTCGGGCGCCTCATCGACGAGAAAATGGATTCCTTCGACCATGGCGTCCTTGGAAATCACCAGATCGAATCCCGGTCGTCCCGGCAGGACGGCGGCGTCGTCGGCCAGGCCCAGGGCGCGCGGGTCGCCCAGGGTCAGGGGGCGAAGCCGCGCGATCCAGGCGAATTCGTCAGGCGGCCCGCTCATCGCGCGCGATGGCGTCCAGGGCGGCGTTGACGAATCCGGGCTCCGCCGCGTCGAAGAAGGATTTGGCGACCTCGACATACTCATCGATGACGATTTCGTGGGGAATGTCGATCCGGCGCATCAGTTCGAAGGCCCCGCAACGCAGGATGGCCCGCGCCGTGGCGTCGATGCGCTCGAGCCGCCAGCCGCTCGACAGGCGTCGGCCGATCGCCCGGTCGATGTCGCCCTGGGCCGCCACCACGCCAGCGATAAGCTCGGCGAAGAAGGCCTCGTCCACGCCAGCCGGGGCAAGGCCGGCGGGAGCGGAGCCGTCGGCGTGGCGGTCGAAGCGATGATCGCGGAATTCGCGCACCACCGCCTCGGCCCCGATCCCAGAAACCTCCATCTGATAGAGGGCTTGCACGGCGGCCAGACGCGCCGCCGAGCGGGCCGGGCGGGCGGGCCGGTTCATGGGGAGGGGCCGGGCGCGGCGCCCGCCAGGCGGCGTTTGACGGCGATCATTTCGAGGCAGGCGCGCGCCGCGCCGCCGCCCTTATCGCCTTCCGAGACGCGGGCCCGCGCCCAGGCCTGGGCGTCGTCCTCGACGGTGAGGATGCCGTTGCCGATGGCCAGCGCGCCACGGGCGGCCAGGTCCATCAGGCCGCGCGCCGATTCGTTCGACACGATCTCGAAATGCCAGGTTTCGCCGCGGATCACGCAGCCCAGGGCGACATAGCCGTCGAACGCAGCCGCGCCGGCCTCGGCCATGGCGACGGCGGCGGGAATCTCCAGGGCGCCGGGAACGGTCACCACCTCAAAGCCGGCCCCGAAGGCGGCGAGGACGTCGCTCGCTCCCTTGAGAAGTTCGTCGGCCAGGTCATTGTAGAAACGCGCCTCGACGACAAGCACACGCAAAGGGCGGTCAGGCATCTTCGCCACCCTCCGACCCCTCGGGCCCCATGGGACGCCAGCCGACGATTCGCAGGCCGTAGCCGTCCAGGGCGGCCGGGCGCACCGGCCGGCTGGCCAGCAGGATCATATCCCTCACCCCCAGGTCGAGCAGAATCTGCGCCCCCAGGCCATAGTCGCGCAGGGCGTTGCCGCGGTTTTCCCCCGTCCGCAGCCCGCCGTAGCGCTCGGACAGCCAGGAGGGGCTGGGATCGCGCAGGAAGACGGCGACGCCGGCCCCATCGTGTGCGGCCAGGCGCCGCAGGGCGTCCGGAACATAGTCGCGGCGCGCCTCGGTATGACCCAGCATGTCGGCGGCGAAATCGACCCGGTGCATGCGCACCAGCGTCGGCGTGTCGGCCTCTATCCGCCCCTTGGTCAGAGCCAGATGCTCGGTCCCGTCGATGGTGTTGCGGTAGATGACCATGCGGAAATGGCCGCCGTAGGTGGAGTCGAACGGCGTCTCGAGCACCCGCTCCACCTGGCGTTCGGTGCGCCGGCGATAGGCGATGAGGTCGGCGATGGTGCCGATCTTAAGGCCGTGGAGCTGGGCGAAGGCCACCAGATCGGGCAGGCGCGCCATGGTCCCGTCGTCGTTCATCACCTCACAGATCACCCCGGCGGCGGTGAGGCCGGCCAGGCGCGAGATGTCCACCGCCGCCTCGGTGTGGCCGGCGCGGGCCAGGACGCCACCCTCCTTGGCGACCAGGGGAAAGACGTGGCCGGGCGAGACGATGTCGGCCGGACCCTTGGTGGGATCGATGGCGACCGCGACCGTATGGGCCCGGTCGTGGACGGAAATGCCGGTGGTGACGCCCTCGGCCGCCTCGATGGAGACGGTGAAGGCGGTGCCGTGCTGAGCCCCGTTTTCCATGGTCATCGGCGGCAGGCGAAGCTGGCGGGCCCGTTCGGCGGAGATCGACAGGCAAACCAGGCCGCGGGCGTGCCTGGCCATGAAGTTGATCTGATCGGGGGTGGCGAACTGGGCGGGAATGATGACATCACCTTCGTTCTCGCGGTCCTCGGCGTCCACCAGAATGTAGGGGCGGCCTTGGCGGGCGTCCTCGATGATGTCCTCGATGGCCGAGATGGGCGTGTCGCGGGTCATGGGGTCATTTCAAGGGGGCGGTGTCTTGCCAGCGGGCGAGGTAGCGGGCCAGCATGTCGATCTCCAGGTTCACCCGCGCGCCGGGCGCCAGTTCGCCCAAGGTGGTGACATCCCACGTATGGGGGATGACATTAACGGCGAAGGCCTGATCTTTCACTTCGTTCACGGTCAGCGACACCCCATCGACGGCGATCGAGCCCTTGGCGGCGATATAGCGATGCAACGGGCGCGGCGCCCGGACGGTCACGAGGCGAGAGCCGCCGGCGCGCTCGACGGAAAGGACTTCGCCCATGCCATCGACATGACCGGAGACAATATGGCCGCCCAGTTCGTCGCCGGCTCGCGCCGGGCGCTCGAGATTGACCCTCTGGCCGGGGCGCCAGTCGGCCAGGGTGCTCATGGCCAGGGTCTCGCGCGAGGCCTCCACGGCGAACCAGCCGTCGCCCTTGTCGATCACCGTGAGGCAGCAGCCGGCGTGAGCGATCGAGGCGCCGATGGCGACGGTCGCCAGATCGAATGCCGTTTCGATTTCGATGCGCCGGTCGCGGTCGGTCTCGCGCACGAAGCGCACCTTGCCGATATCGGTGACGATGCCGGTGAACATCAGGCCCGCTCGTAGCGCTCCCACAGATCCTCGCCCACCGCCTCCACCGAAACCCGGCGCAGGCGCGGCGCGGCGGCGAGATCTTTCAGCACAAAGGCGCCGATGGCCGGCCGCCCCTCGTCGCCGAGGACGATGGGAGCGCGAAACCACTCGACGGCGTCGATCAGGCCCAGGCTAAGGAAGCTGGCGGCGACCTGTCCGCCACCCTCGATCATGATGGCCGGGAAGGACACCATCGCGTTCAAGGCCTCCAGGGCCGCCCTTGGATCGACGCGCCCATCCAGTTCCGCCACCGTCAACACCCCTACCCCGGCGTCAGTCAAACGCTTGTTTGACGGTTGAACGGTCACCACCACGGTTGGGACACGAGCGGCGGTCTCGACCAGTTTCGAGGCGAGCGGAAGGCGCTGGCGGCTATCCATGACGATGCGGCACGGCTGAACGCCGGCGTAGCCGCCGAGCCGAACGGTCAGTTCCGGGTCGTCGGCGATGACCGTTTCCACCCCGACCAAAATCCCCGCCTGCATGGCGCGCAGCCGGTGAACCTGCTCGCGCGCCGCCGGGCCGGTTATCCAGCGGCTTTCACCCGAGGCGGTGGCGATCCTGCCGTCCAGCGAAGTCGCCAGCTTGAGCGTGACCCTCATGCGTCCGGTTCGTCGGCGAACCCCTCGTCGTTGAGAAAGCGGGCGAAATCCTCGGTCTGGCGAAAGTCCCGGTAAACCGAGGCGTAGCGGACATAGGCCACGTCATCGAGGGATTTGAGCGCCTTCATGACCATTTCGCCGACCACGTGCGAGGCGAGTTCCGTCTCGCCCATGCTCTCCAGCTGGCGCACGATGCCGCTGACCATGCGCTCGACGCGGTCATCCTCGACGGGTCGTTTGCGGGTGGCGATGGAGATCGACCGCACCAGCTTTTCGCGATCGAAGGGGGCGCGGCGCCCGGACCGCTTGAGGATGGTCAGTTCGCGGAGCTGGACCCGCTCGAAGGTGGTGAAACGGCCGCCGCACCGCGGACAGAGGCGTCGGCGGCGGATCGCCGCCCCGTCGTCGGACGGCCGACTGTCTTTCACCTGGCTTTCCAGTTCACCGCAGAAAGGGCAACGCATGTCTAAGCCCCTCCGCCCAGGCCTTCGGCGATCAAGTGTAGATCGGGAACCGCGCGGTCAAGCCCGCCACCTCGGCGCGCACCGCCGCCTCCACCTCGGCGTTGTTCTCCTCGCCGTTCGCCGCCAGACCATCGACGACCCGGGCGATCAGCCGGCCGATGTCGCGAAACTCGGCGGGGCCGAAACCGCGGGTGGTGCCGGCCGGGCTGCCGAGGCGCAGGCCCGAGGTGACGGCCGGCGGGGCCAGGTCGAAGGGGATGCCGTTCTTGTTGCAGGTGATGTCGGCCCGCTCCAGGCTGGCTTCGGCCGCCTTGCCGGTGACCCCCTTGGGCCGCAGATCGACCAGCATCAGATGGCTGTCGGTGCCGCCCGAAACGATGTCCATCCCCGCGATCGCGAGGGCGTCGGCCAACGCTTTGGCGTTGTCGATCACGGCGCGCGCGTAGAGCTTGAAATCCGGGCGCAGCGCCTCGCCGAACGCCACCGCCTTGGCGGCGATGACGTGCATCAGCGGCCCGCCTTGCAGGCCGGGGAAAACCGCCGAATCGATCTTCTTGGCCAGCTTCGGATCGTTGGACAGGATCATGCCGCCGCGCGGGCCGCGCAGGGTCTTGTGGGTGGTGGTGGTGACCGCGTGGGCGTGCGGCAGGGGGCTGGGAAAGACGCCGCCCGCCACCAGGCCGGCGAAGTGCGCCATATCGACCATCAGATACGCGCCGACGCTGTCGGCGACCTGGCGGAAGCGGGCGAAGTCGATGGTGCGGCTATAGGCCGAGCCGCCGGCGATAATCAGCTTGGGCCGGCATTCCAGGGCGATCTCGGCCAGGCCCTCATAGTCGATGATCTGGTCCTGGGTGCGCACCGTGTAGGCCACCGGATGGAACCACTTGCCCGACTGGTTGACGGATTTGCCGTGGGTAAGATGGCCGCCGGCCGCCAAGTCCATGCCCATGAAGGTGTCGCCCGGCTTCATCAGGGCCATGAACACCGCCTGATTGGCCTGCGAGCCGGAGTGCGGCTGCACATTGGCGAAGGCGCAGCCGAACAGGGCCTTGGCCCGTTCGATGGCCAGGGTCTCCACCACATCCACCCACTCGCAGCCGCCGTAGTAGCGCCGCCCCGGATAGCCCTCGGCGTATTTGTTGGTGAGCACCGAGCCCTGGGCCTCGAGCACGGCGCGCGAGACGATGTTCTCCGAAGCGATCAATTCGATCTGGTTCTGCTGGCGGGTGAGTTCGCGCGCGCTCGCATCGAAAACGGCGCGGTCGCCGTCCGCCAGGCCGGCGGCGAAAAATGGGTCGGCGGTCTCGTTGGAAGCGTGGGCGCGCGCGGTCATGATTCGCCTCCTTCGTGACGGGTGGAGACGCTCCATACTCCCGCCGATCTTCAAAGGGGAGGGTTGAAATCCCTCACGCCGCGTAGCCGCCCATGCGCTTGATGTTGCAGCGGGCCCAGAGGGCTTCGAGGGCGCCGACCAGGTCGTCCATCATGGCGTCGGTGTGGAAGGGGGTGGGGGTGAAGCGCAGGCGCTCGGTCCCGCGCGGCACGGTGGGGTAGTTGATCGGCTGGACGTAGATGGCGTGTTCGGCCAGCAGCATGTCGGAAACCAGCTTGCAGTGGATCGGATCGCCCACCAACACCGGCACGATGTGGCTGACCGAAGGCATGACCGGCAGGCCGGCGGCGGCCATGCGGGCCTTTAAGGACGCGGCGCGCTCCTGATGGATGACGCGAACCTCGTTGTGCTCCTTGAGCCAGCGGATGGAGGCCAGCGCCCCCGCGGTCAGGGCCGGCGGCAGGGAGGTGGTGAAGATGAAGCCGCCGGCGTGGGAGCGGATGGCGTCGATGAGGCTGGCGTCGGCGGCGACATAGCCGCCCATCACCCCGAACGCCTTGCCGAGCGTCCCTTCGACGATGTCGATCTGGTCGGCCACGCCGTCGCGGTCGCAGACCCCTCCCCCGCGCGTCCCGTAGAGGCCCACCGCATGGACCTCGTCGAGATAGGTCAGGGCGCCGTATTTCCGGGCGAGCGCGGCGGTGGCGCCCACGTCGGAGATATCGCCGTCCATGGAATAGACGCTTTCGAAGGCGACCAGTTTCGGGGCGTCGGCGGGCGCGGCGGCCAGCAGCGCCTCCAGATGGGCGAGGTCGTTGTGGCGGAAGATTTTGCGCGGGCCGCCGCCGTGGCGGATGCCGGCGATCATCGAGGCGTGATTCAGTTCATCGGAAAAGACGATCAGGCCGGGCAGGATCTTCTGCAGGGTGGCCAGGGCCGCCTCGTTGGAGACATAGCCGGAGGTGAACAGCAGGGCCGCCTCCTTGCCGTGCAGGTCGGCCAACTCGGCTTCCAGTTCGACGTGGTAGTGGGTGGTCCCCGAAATATTGCGGGTGCCGCCCGAGCCCGAACCGGCCTCGTCGATGGCCCGGTGCATGGCCTCCAGGATCACCGGGTTCTGGCCCTGGCCGAGGTAGTCGTTGGAGCACCAGACGATGACGTCGCGCGGCGCGCCGGTCGGCGGCGTCCAGGTGGCGAAGGGAAAGTCGCCGCGATGGCGTTTCAGGTCGGCGAAGACGCGGTAGCGGCCCTCGCCGCGCACCTGTTCGACGGCGTCCCGGAAGGCGGCCTTGTAGTCCATCGGCTTTAGCGCGCTCCAAGCTGCCGGGCCGGGGCGCCGCTCAAAGCTCGGCGAGGCGCCCGCGCATCAATTGCAATACGGCTGAAAAGTCCTTTTGGCCATAGCCCAGGCCATCGAAGAGGGCATAGAGCGCCTCGGCCTGCGCCCCCATGGGAGTCGCGGCGCCCGATCTGGCGGCCGCTTCCTGGGCCAGCTTCAGATCCTTGAGCATCAGGGCGGTAAGGAATCCGCCGTCGTAGCCGCGGTTCGACGGGGCCGAGGGGACGGGGCCGGGCCACGGGCAATAGTTGGTCAGCGACCAGCATTGGCCGGACGATTTGCCGGCGATGTCGAAGAACCGCTCGGCGTCCAGGCCCAGCTTCTCGGCCAGGGCGAAAGCCTCGCACACCCCCAGCATGGAGACGCCGAGCAGCATGTTGTTGCAGATCTTGGCCGCCTGGCCAGCCCCCGCGCCGCCGGCGTGAATCACCACCCGCGCCATCGGGTCCAGCGCCGCCCGCACGTCGGCGAACACCGCGTCGGCGCAGCCGACCATGAAGGCCAGGGTTCCCGCGTCGGCGGCCATGATGCCGCCCGAGACCGGAGCGTCGGCGCAGCGCAGGCCCGCCCTGGCGGCGGCGGCGGCGACGAAGCGGGCGCTCTCCACATCGATCGTCGAGCAGTCGACGAGCAGCGCGCCCGGCTTGGCGTTGGGGATGATGTCGGCGGACCACACGGCCCGCACGTGCGAGCCGGCCGGCAGCATGGTGACGACAATGTCCGCCGCCCGCGCCGCCTCCGCTCCGGACGCCGCCGCCCGGCATCCCGCCGCCGCCGCCCGCTCCACCGCTTCTGCCGCGATGTCGAAGGCCAGCACCTCTCGCCCGGCCTTGGCAAGGTTCGCGGCCATCCCGGCCCCCATATGGCCGAGACCAATGACAGCAATCTTGGTCATATACTTAGGCGGGTTTGCGGAACTTGTAGACGAACTGATCGGTGTGACCCCGGATGGACTTGTCGAACACCAGGACGGTGCGCGGGTCGGCGGGATTGCGCAGAAGGTCGCTCTCGCCCGCGAACACAAAGCCGGCGGCGGTCACTTCCTTTTTCACCTGGGCGGCGTCGATGCGGTGGGTGGTGTCGGTGTCGGCCAGGCCCGAACCGTCCGGCGCGGAATGATCGATGACGATGAACTCGCCGCCCGGCTTCAGCGCCTTGAACACCGCCGCGTTGAAGGCCGGCACGTCGGCCGGGCCCATGAACTTGTCATGCAGGTCGTGATAGTTCTGGCGAATCCACACCACGTCCACCTTTTCGGGGACCGAAAAGGCGTTGATCGGCGCGGTCAGGGCGATGACATTGGGGTGGTCGGCGAAAGGCGTCGAGCCGTTGGCCAAGTCCGGCGCCTCCTTCATCTTCACTACCTCGGCGGGGATGAACATATAGACCTTGCCGCTCTTGCCCACCACGTCGGCGAACAGCCGGTCGAAATAGGGGCCGGCGAAGACATCGACCACCTTGCCGCCCGGCTTGAGCCCGACGAAGGCCAGGGTTTGCGCCGGCTTGCGCGCCGCGTCGAGATCGCGGTCGGCCTGAGGGCGGCTTGGATTGGCCATGGCGGCGGCGATAGCGGCGGGCGCCGCGCCGGCCGCGAACGCCGTCGCCGCTCCCATGGCCCCAGAAATGGCCGCGGCGCCGATCAGGGCCGCGAATGTCGCGCGTTTCATGTTCGTCGTCTCCCGTCGATTGATGGCGCCACCCTCATAGCGCGGTGCGACAGCCAAGTCAGGGGGCGCCTTGCGTCCGCCGGTTCGATCGGCCACAGCGCTGGCGATCGTCCGTTGGCAAGGGACACCCGCCATGAGCCGCCCGCCGCTCGCCCCCTACCCCGCCCTGCGCCTTCGCCGCCCGCGCCAAGCCGAATGGGCGCGGCGCCTGGTGCGCGAAAGCGTGCTGACGCCGGCCGACCTGATCTGGGCCGTGGTGGTTCACGAGGGCGAAGGGCGGGCGGAGGTGGCCTCCATGCCGGGGGCGCCGCGCCTCTCGGTCGCCGAGGCCGCCGCCGCCGCCTCGCAGGCCAGGGCCCTCGGCATCCCGGCCATCGCCGTCTTTCCCCATGTCGACGGGGCCAAGAAGGATGCGGCGGGCGCCGCGGCGGCCGATCCGGACGGGCTGATCGGCCGCGCCGTCAGGGCGATGAAGGAGGCCGCCCCCGAGGTGGGGGTGATGTGCGACGTGGCCCTCGATCCCTTCACCGACCACGGCCACGACGGGGTGATCGAGGCCGGCAGGGTGTGTAACGACGCCACGATCGAGCGACTGGTCGAGCAGGGCCTGATGCAGGCGAGGGCCGGCTGTGACATCCTCGCCCCGTCCGACATGATGGACGGGCGGGTCGGCGCCCTGCGGGCGGCCCTTGAGACCGAGGGCCTCTGCGATACGATGATCATGGCTTACGCGGCCAAATACGCCTCGGCCTTCTACGGCCCCTACCGCGAGGCCATCGGCTCGGGAATGTTGGGCGGCGGCGGCGTTCCCAACCCTCCCGACAAGAAGACCTACCAGATGGATCCGGCCAATGCCGACGAGGCCCTGCGCGAGGTCGCCCTGGACATCGCCGAGGGGGCCGACATGGTGATGGTCAAGCCGGGCCTGCCGTACCTCGACATCGTGCGCCGGGTGGTCGAGGCCTTCGCCATGCCGACCTTCGCCTTCCAGGTCAGCGGCGAATACGCCATGATCGCCGCCGCCGCCGCCAACGGCTGGATCGACGAGGAGCGGGCGATCTTGGAGAGCCTCGGCGCCTTCAAGCGCGCCGGATGCGCCGGGATCATCACCTATTTCGCCCCGAGGGCGGCGAAGCTGCTGGGGGCCTAGGGTCGCCGCCCGGACGCGCCTTTGGATGGCGACGCTCACCGTCGCATCAGCCGCGCCGCCAGACTCGAAGTGTCCCAGCGGGCGCCGCCCATGGCCTGGATCTCGACATAGAACTGATCCACCAGAGCGGTGAGCTCCAGGCGGGCGCCGTTGGCGCGCGCTTCGTCGAGGACCAGGCCCAGGTCCTTGCGCATCCAGTCCACCGCGAAGCCGAACTGGAATTCGCCCCTGGTCATGGTCGCCCAGCGGTTGTCCATCTGCCAGGACTGCGCCGCCCCCTTTGAGACGGCCTCGTAGACGATGGCCGGATCGAGGCCGGCGCGGCGGGCGAAGGCCACCGCCTCGGCCAGCCCCTGGACGACGCCGGCGATGCAGATCTGATTGACCATCTTGGTGAGTTGGCCGGCGCCCACCACGCCCATGTGGGTGATCGCCTTGGCGTAGGCGCCGATGACCGGCGAGGCCCGCTCGACCGCGCCGGTCTCGCCGCCGATCATGACCGAGAGGGCACCTTTAATGGCCCCCGCCTCGCCGCCGGAAACCGGGGCGTCCAGAAAATGGCAGCCGCGCGCGTCGGCCAGCGCCGCCATCTCACGGGCCAGCATGGCCGAGGTGGTGGTGTGATCGACGACAACCGCGCCGGTTTCCAGGGCGGGCAGGGCCTTGGCGATCACGTCGCGCACGTCGTCGTCCGCGCCGACGCAGAGCGCGATCATTTCGCACCCGGCCGCCGCCTCCGCGACCGATCCGCCGGCGCGACCGCCATATGAAGCGACCCACGCCTCGCTCTTGGCCGAGCCGCGATTGAAAACCGTGACATTGTGTCCCGCCGCCACGAGGTGGCCGGCCATGGGAGCGCCCATGGCGCCCAGGCCGATGAAGGCAAGTTTCATTGATTTCTCCTTCGCCGGCGTGGGCGAAACAACCATCTTGCGTCGCGGCCCGGCATGACCCCTAATCCCCTCTTTGAAAGGGCGGTTTCGAAGGACGAATTCAAGTCAGGTGACCCAGCACTTTCCAACCCGCCAATTGCGATTTTTCCTGACGGCGCCCTCGCCCTGCCCGTATCTGCCCGGGCGCGAGGAGCGCAAGGTGTTCGCCCATCTGCCGATGCTGGACGGCGCGGCGGTCAACGACTCCCTCACACAGGGCGGCTTTCGCCGCTCGCAGAACATCGCCTATCGCCCGGCCTGCGAGAGCTGCGCGGCCTGCGTGTCGGCGCGCCTGCCGGTGGACGACTACCTGTTCTCACGTTCGGAGCGGCGGGTGCTGGCGAGGGGCGACGTCTTCGCGCGCCATGTCGTCGAAGCGGAGGCCACGGTCGAACAGTTCGATCTCCTGCGGCGCTATCTGCATTCCCGCCACGCCGACGGCGGCATGGCCGACATGACCTGGGCCGACTATGTGGCCATGATCGAGGATACGGCGGTGCGCACCCATGTGGTCGAATATCGGACGCGTACCGACGATCGTGGGCCGGGCGCCCTGGTCGCCTGCGCCCTGGTCGATCAGCTCGCCGACGGCCTCTCCCTGGTCTACAGTTTCTTCGATCCGGGGCATTCCCGGGCCAGCCCCGGTTCTTTCATCATTCTGGACCATGTAATCCAGGCGAGCCTGCTGGGCCTCCCCTATCTCTATCTCGGCTATTGGGTGCGGGGGAGCGAGAAGATGGACTACAAGGCCCGATTTTCGCCCCTGGAGATTCTGCGGCCGAACGGCTGGGGCCTGATATCGGCGCGCGATCGGCGAGACGAGCGCGCCTAACCCGCCGGATGGCCGCCGCCGCCAAACCTCCCGGCCATCCCATCTTCCGTCTGATCGCGGTGATGGCCCGGCTGCGCGACAAGGATGGCGGCTGTCCGTGGGACCTCGAACAGACGTTTGCCAGCATCGCTCCGTATACGGTGGAGGAAGCCTATGAGGTGGCGGACGCGATCGCGCGCGGGAACCTGGCCGATCTGAAGGAGGAATTGGGCGACCTGCTGTTGCAGGTGGTCTTCCACGCCCAGATAGCGGCCGAAGTGGGCGCCTTCGACTTCGCCGATGTCGCCGAGGCTATCGTCGCCAAGATGATCCGCCGCCACCCCCATGTGTTCGGCGCGGGCGAGGCGCGAAGCGCCGCCCAGCAAACATCGGCATGGGAGGCTCTGAAGGCCGAGGAGCGAGCGGCGATGAGCCCCGCCGGCGCCGGGCTGCTGGATGGAATCGCCATCGCCCTGCCCGCCCTTACACGGGCGGCGAAGCTTTCGAAGCGCGCCGCCGGCGTCGGATTCGTCTGGCCGTCGATGGCCGGGGTGCTGGAGAAGCTCGAAGAGGAGATATCCGAACTGCGGGCGGAACTGGCGGCGGGCGACACGGCCAGGGCGCGCGAGGAGTTGGGCGATATCCTGTTCGTCTGCGCCAACATCGCCCGTGAACTCGACGTCGATCCCGAAACCGCCCTGAGGGGGACCAACGCCAAGTTCGCACGCCGCTTCGCCTTCATCGAGGCGCGGCTGCGCGAAGCGGGCAAGTCGCCCGCCGAGTCGAGCCTGGAGGAGAAGGAAGACCTGTGGCGGGCGGCAAAGGCGGTGGAGCGATCGGGCGCAATTGCGGTCACTCCAGATGGCTCGACCAGTCTCTAGAGCTTTTTTTTGCGCGTGGCCTTCCCGATGGGCGGCGATGATCGATCCACGGCGCCAGGCCTCATCCGCTCGAAACGGCCGAGCGCCTGGGGATCCAGCCGGGCGTGGAGGACAAGGGCGCCGGGGGTTTCCTCCCGGCCGGTGATTCGGGCGTGGCGATAGAGCCAAGCGAGCGCTTCGCCGTCGGCGGGATCGAGGTCGAGGACGACCTCGGGCCCTTCGTCAATCAGAACGGTCAGGGTGTCGAGCAGCAATGGGAGGCCATCGCCGGTGACCGCCGAAACAACGACGGCCCCGGCCCGGCGCGCCCGTTCGTCGATGTCCTCGCGCGCCTCGGCGCCCAGAAGGTCGATCTTGTTCCACACTTCGACCATGCGCCGCCCCGACTCGGGGGCGATCCCGATCTCGGCGAGAACCTCGAGCACGTCGGCGCGCTGGGCGTCCGATTCAGCGCCGGCGATGTCGCGCACATGCACGAGGACGTCGGCCGCCCGCACCTCTTCAAGGGTGGCGTGGAAGGCCTCCACCAGCTCGTGGGGAAGATCGGAGATGAAACCGACGGTGTCGGAGAGGACGGCGGGCCGGCCGCCCGGCAACCCTAGCTGGCGCAGCGTCGGGTCGAGAGTGGCGAAGAGCGTGGCCGCGGCCACGACCTTGGCCCCGGTCAGCCGGTTGAACAGGGTGGACTTGCCGGCGTTGGTGTAGCCGACCAGGGCGATGGTGGGGTAGGGCACGCGTCCACGGGCCCGCCGCTGCAGGCCGCGGGTTCGACGCACGTCGGCCAGTTCGCCCTTGAGTTTGACGATACGCTCCAGCAGAAGGCGCCGGTCGGCCTCGATCTGGGTCTCGCCCGGACCGCCCAGGAAACCGAAGCCGCCGCGCTGCCGTTCCAGGTGGGTCCAGGTGCGAACCAGGCGAGAACGCTCATAATCCAGGCGGGCCAGTTCGACCTGCAGCCGGCCCTCGCGGGTCCGCGCCCGCCGGGAGAAGATTTCCAAAATGAGGCCGGTGCGGTCGATCACCTTGACCCGCCACGCCCGTTCGAGATTGCGCTGCTGGACCGGCGTCAGGGTGTCATCGACCACCACCACGTCGATGGCTTCGATTTCGCACAGGGTGGCGATCTCGGCCACCTTGCCCTTTCCGAACAAGGTCGCCGGCGCCGGGGCGCGCAGAGGCGCGATCAGCTGCTCGCGAACTTCCAGATCCAGCGCTCGGGCGAGGCCGACGGCTTCCTCGAGCCTCGCCTCCGGCGCGCGCGAAGACCCCTGTCGCGAATGGGTGGGATGGATGACGAGCGCCGCCTGGGGGATCGCTCGCCGGTCGATGGATTTGGACCTCAATCGTCGCCGTTTTCGTCGATGGCCGGCTCGTAGAGCTGCACGGGCTGGGCGGGCATGATGGTCGAAATGGCGTGCTTATAGACAAGTTGCGCCTGGCCGTCCCGGCGCAGCAGGACGCAGAAGTTGTCGAACCAGCTCACCACGCCCTGCAACTTCACCCCGTTGATAAGGAAAATGGTCAGGGGCGTCTTGGCGCGACGGACGCTGTTGAGGAAGGTGTCCTGCAGGTTCTGCTTTTTTTCGCTCGGCACGGGTTGAATTCCCTTGTGTTCTGTTCTGGTTCGCCCGCATCGGCGGGCCGCGCCGAACCGGTATCCGTCAAGACTCCGGGTCGGCCGGCCGCCGCGCCGCCTCGATATAGAGTTCCCGCAGACGTTTCGCCACCGGCCCGGGCGTTCCATCGCCGAGCGCCTGCCCATCGATGCGCACCACCGGCATGACCAGGGTCCCGGCGCCGGTGATGAAAGCCTCCCGCGCCGATTTGGCTTCCTCGGCGGTGAACGGGCGCTCTTCCAGCGTCAACCCGGCGGCGGCGGCGATGGAAAGAAGGGCGTGGCGGGTCACCCCGCGCAGGATGTTGGCCTGAATATCACGGGTGCGCAGGCTTCCCTCGCCATCGACGATCCAGGCATTGCTGGAGGCGCCTTCGGTAATCAACCCCAGTTCATCGACAAACCACGCTTCCGCCGCGCCCGCTTCGCGCGCCGCCTGCTTGGCCAGGACATTGGGCAGAAGGGCGATGGTCTTGATGTCGCAGCGGGCCCAGCGGGTTTCCGGCTGGGTCACCACGGCGACGCCCTTGGCGGCCCGCGCCTGCGCCGCCGCGTGATCGACGTTCCTGGCGCTGATAACGACGCTGGGCGCGACCGGCGGGTCGGGAAAGGCGTGGTCGCGACGGGCGACGCCGCGCGTGACCTGCAGATAGACAACCCCGTCGGTCACCCGATTGCGGCGAACGACCTCGGCGAGGAGGATTTTCAGCGCAGGGTCGCTCATCGGCGCGTCGATGCGCAGTTCGCCCAGACTTCGAGCGAGGCGTCGGAAATGACCCGCGGCGTCGGCGAGGCGACCCCCGAACACCGCCCACACCTCATAGACGCCGTCGGCGAGCTGATAGCCTCGATCCTCGATATGGACCATCGCCCGGGCGTGCGGCAGGAAGCGGCCGTTGACATAGGCGACGCGCGTCATCGGCCCGTCCCTTCATCGATGGCGCGGCCGGCCGGAAAACCCAGCGACTTCAGCTTGCGATGCAGGGCGGAGCGTTCCATGCCGATGAAGGCCGCGGTGCGCGAGATGTTGCCGCCGAAACGCATGATCTGCGCGGTCAGATACTCCTTCTCGAAAAGCTCGCGCGCCTCGCGCAGGGGCAGGGCGATGATCCGCTCGGCGCCCAGGCCCCCGGCGTGCGGCGCGGTGGCGGATTCGGCGGGGAGCATGGCGGCGGTGATCGGCTGCGACGGGTCGCCGCCGGCGAGGATCAGGATGCGCTCCACCAGATTGCGCAACTGACGCACGTTGCCGGGCCAGGACTGCACCTGCAGCGTCGCATAGGCGTCGTCGGCGAGGCGTCGTTTGGGCAGGCCCGAGGCGGTGCTCAGGCGATCGACATAGTAGGCGATCAGTTCGGGGATGTCGTCGCGGCGCTCGGCCAGACCGGGCACGCGCAGAGGCACCACGTTCAGGCGATGGAATAGATCCTCCCGCAGGCGACCGGCGGCGATCTCCTCGCGCAGATCGCGCGAGGTGGACGAGACGACGCGCACATCCACCTGGACGTCCAGATCTCCGCCCACCCGCCGAAACCGCTGATCGACGAGGACCCGCAGGATGCGGCTCTGACTTTCGCGCGGCATGCCCTCGACGTCGTCGATGTAGAGGGTGCCTCCGTGGGCGCGCTCGAAGACGCCGATCTTGCGCGGGCGGCCCCCCTCCCCTTCCTCGCCGAACAGTTCCAGGTCCATGCGCTCCGGACTCATGCCAGCGGCGCTGATGGCCACGAACTCGCCCTTGGCGCGGGGGCTGGCCGCATGGATCAAGCGGGCCGCGGTCTCCTTGCCCGAACCCGGCGGCCCGGAAATCAGCACCCGGCTGTTGGCGGGCGCCACCTTGGCGATCATGGATCGCAGTTGCTGGGCGGCCGGCGAGGCGCCCACCAGACCGTCGGGCACGATGACCTGGGTGCGCAGCCGCTGGTTCTCGCGCCGCAAAGTCGCCGCCTCCAGCGCGCGCGACACCAGCAGGGCCAGACGATCGGACTTGAACGGCTTTTCCAGAAAGTCGTAGGCGCCGCGCTTGATCGAACTCACGGCGGTCTCGATATTGCCGTGCCCGGAAATCATGATCACCGGAAGGTCGGGATCGAGGGCCTTGACCACGTCGAGCAATTCCAGCCCGTCCAGGCCGCCGCCCTTCATCCATATGTCGAGCACCACCAGCGATGGCTTGCGCGCGCGAATGGCCGCCAAGGCGGTCTGCGAATCCTGGGCGGTGCGCACGGCGTAGCCCTCGTCCTCCAGGATAGCCGCCACCAACTCGCGGATGTCGGCTTCGTCATCGACCACCAGAACGTCCCCGGTCATGCCCGCACCTGCAAAGCTTCGCTCGTATCGGCCGCCTCGCGCGCGACGGCGTGGCCGAGGGGGAACGACAGAGTGACCCGCGCGCCGCCGCCTTCGGCGGCGTCGGCGAGGACGAGGGCGCCGCCGTGGTCCTCCAGAATTCGTTTGACGATCGCCAATCCCAGGCCGGTGCCCTTCTCGCGCGTGGTGACATAGGGCTCGGTAAGGCGGTCGCGGTTTTTGGCGGGCAGGCCGACGCCGTTGTCCTCGATCACGAAGTCGAGCGTGTCGCCACGAGCGATCAGGCTCGCGCGGATGCGGCCCGGCGCTCCCGGCCTGGCGGCGAGCCGCGCCGCGACGCTTTCGCCGGCGTTCTTGAACACATTGGTCAGGGCTTGGCCGACAATGCGACCGTCGCATACCAACATCGCCTCGGAGGTCGCTTCGACAATCTCCACCGCGACATTGGGATCGACCACGCGCTGGGTGAACACGGCCTGGCGCAGGAGTTCGACGGCGTCGTACGGAGCGAACATCGGCGCGGGCATGCGCGCGAAGGCGGAGAACTCATCGACCATGCGACCGATATCTCCCACCTGACGAATTATGGTGTCCGTGCAGCGATCAAAGGTCTCGAGATCGCCGGTGATCTCCTTGCGGTATTTGCGGCGGAGGCGCTCCGCCGAAAGTTGGATCGGGGTCAGGGGGTTCTTGATTTCGTGGGCGATGCGCCGAGCGACGTCCTTCCAGGCGGCGTTGCGCTGCGCGGCCACCAGCCGGGTGATGTCATCGAAGGTCAGGACCATGCCCTCGGCGCCGCGGCTGACACGCACCCGGAGACGGCGCGATTCCCCGCCTCGGGCAATATCGACGTCTTCCTCGGCTTCTCCTTGGCCGGAGGCGGCGATAGCCACCGCTTCCAGCTCAGGCGCGATATCGGCCAGCCCGCGGCCCCGATTTTCCCCTTCGGCCAGCGCCAGCAACAGCCCCGCCTGGCGATTCACCACCGAGACGCGTCCATGTGGATCGAGACCGATGACCCCCGCGCTGACCCCAAACAGAACCGTCTCCATGAACAGGCGCCGCGACTCGGCGTCAACGTGGGCGGCGCGCAAGGCTTCCTGCTGATCGCTCAGGTCGCGGGTCATGCGATTGAAGGCGCGGGAAAGTACGGCGATCTCCTCGGGATCGCTGGCCGTATCGACCCGCGCCGTCAAATCCCCGGCCGCCACGCGCCCGGCCGCATGCACAAGACGCGCCACCGGCGCGGCGATGCTGTTGGCGGCCGCCATGCCGAGCCAAACCGCGCCGATCAGGACCAGCAACACGGTCTCCAGATAGCTGAACGCGAACGCCGCCTGGATGCGGGTGCGGCGGGCCTTGGCTTCGCGGTAGGCGGCCAGGGAAGCCTCGGTCTCACGCAGGTGCCGGAAGATCCCGCGATCGACCGGACGCACCACATAGAGGTAGGTCCCCGGGTAGCCCCTCAAGCGATACAGAGCGCGGAACAGATCGACCGATTCGAAAGCTCCCACGGACACATCCCCCTCATCGGCCGCCTTGAAGGTGGACAGGGGTGGAATCAACAGCGGCGCGGCGCCCGGCGGTTCGGCTCGGGCCAGCACCCTTCCCTCTCGGTCGATAAGATAAGCGGCCGAAAAACCGTTGTCGGCGGTCATATCCCTGAGAAAATGGCCAAACGCCACCGGCGTGTCCGAAAGGGTTGGCGCCGCCTGATCCAGTTGGCGCGCCATCGCCGCCACATGGGTGCCGATGTAGTCCTTCTGCTCTTCCACATAAGATCTCGCCACCGTGGCGGAATTTTCAACCACGCTTTGAACGCGGGCGCTGAACCAGTTATCGACGCCGCGGGTGACCAGAACGCCGAAGAACAGGGCGACGATCACCGCCGGCGCCACGGCCGCCAGCGAGAACAGCGCGACAAATCGCAGGTGCAGTCGGACGCCGGCGTCGCTTGACCGGGCTTCCAGCAGCCGCAACACGCGCCAAGCCAACAACGCCCCGAGGGCCGCGATCAGCAGAAAGCCGAGACCTAGAAACGTGAGCACCAGGGGACTGGCCGGGCCCAGCGCCCCGCTGAGGTTTGGCGACGAGCCCAGGGCCACGGAAACGGCGGTCAAGGCGGCGGCCAGCGCATAGCCCCCGCCCATCAGCAGCCTCAAACGCACAACACCCGTTCGCGACACGAACGGCGTTGAGATCAAACTCGGCTCGCCAGACATTCGGCGAGTCTAGTGCGGGCTGTGCCCCAAATTCAACAGCCTTGTGGCCGATCGGTCGCACGCGCCGCATGGCTTTGAACCGCGCCCGGCGACATATCGACCACCACGCGCAGAGCGGTGAGCCGCACGCGCTGGCCGGCCTCGAAATGAACGGCGAGATGTTCGGGCATGTCCGCCGTCAGGCGATGGCCGCTCAGGGCCTGGCATTCCACCGAGCGCACGGCGCCGCGGCCGCGCGCCTCGACCACGCGCACCGGCAGGCCCTCATGGGCCGGGCCGGCGTCCAGGCGGGTGTCGGCGGGGCGAAACAGGGCCACCCCCCGGCCGGCGAGGCCGGCCGCGCCTGGCGCCGGCGCGGCGAATCCCTCGAAGCGGGCGACGCCGCCGGCCACCTCGCAGGGCAGGCGGTTGCACTCGCCCAGGAACTCGAACACGAACGCCGTGGCCGGCGCGTCGTCGAGTTCGTGCGGCGCGCCGATCTGCTCGACGCGGCCGCGGTTAATCAGCACCACCCGGTCGGCCAGGGCCATGGCCTCCTCCTGATCGTGGGTGACCAGGACGGTGGTGACGCCGGTGGCGTCGTGGATGCGGCGCAGCTCGGCCCGCAGCGCCTTGCGCACCTTGGTGTCCAGGGCCCCGAACGGCTCGTCCAGGAGCAGCAGCCGCGGCTCGACCGCCAGGGCCCGGGCCACCGCCACCCGCTGGCGCTGGCCGCCGGAAAGCTGGGCCGGGTAGCGGCCGCCGAGGCCGTCGATCCGCGCCAGGGCCAGCAGCTCCTCGACCCGCGCCGCGATCGCGCCGCGGGAGGGGCGCGAGCGGGCGGGGCGCACCTCGAGGCCGAAAGCGATGTTCCTGGCCACCGTCATATGGCGGAACAGGGCGTACTGCTGAAACACCAGCCCCACCCGGCGCTCGCGGGCGCTCAGAGCGAGAAAGTCGGTTCCGTCCAGAAACACCCGGCCGCGGTCGGGCCTGTCGAGACCGGCCAGGACCCGCAGCAGAGTGGTCTTGCCCGACCCCGAAGGCCCCAGCAGGGTCAGGAACTCACCGTCCCGCGCCTCCAACGACACGCCGGCCAGAGCCGGGAAGCGGCCGAACCGCTTGTAGATCCCATCGACGGCGAGGGTCATGCGGCCAGTCTTGACGGCCGAGAAGTCCAAAGAATGCCCAGCGCCGCCCGAATATCCCGAGGCGTTTCCAGGCGGCACAGGCGCGCCCGCGCGGCGCGCCTCTCCTCCGCCGAGCTGGGCCACGGCGCGGCGGCGACATAGGCCGCCAGATGCTTGCGAAACATGCGCGCGCCCATGGCTTCGCCATAGAATCGGACGCTGGCCTCCAGGTGTTCGACGACAATGTGAAGGCGCTCTCGACAGCCGGGTTCCCGCACCAAGCGCGAATCCAACCCCGCCTCGATCGTCGCCGCGAGCCACGGCCTACCCGTGGCGGCGCGGCCGATCATGACGCCATCGGCGCCGGAGGCGGTCAGCGCGTCCCTGGCCGAACCAGCGTCCACCACGTCGCCATTGACCAGCACCGGAATGGTCACGGCGGCCTTCACCGCGCGCACGGCGGCCCAGTCGGCGGCGCCGGCGTAGAACTGGCGGCGCGTTCGGCCGTGAACCGTGACGGCCGCCGCCCCCGCGGCCTCGGCGCGGGCGGCCAACTCCGGCGCGTTGCGAGTGTCGTCGTCCCACCCCAGGCGCATCTTGACCGTAACCGACGCATCGACGGCTTCGACGGCGGCGGCGACCAGGGATTGCGCCAGATCCAGGTCGCGCATCAGCGCCGAGCCCGACAAATGGCCGGTGACCTCCTTTGCCGGACAGCCGAAGTTGAGATCGACGATCTGGGCCCCGGCGCGGACGGCCAGTCGGGCGCCCGCCGCGATCCAAGCGGGCTCGCGGCCGACAAGTTGCACCACCATCAGCGGCAGACCGCCGCCCACCGCGGCGCGCCTGACCGCATCGGGCCGATTTTGGGCGAACTGGGCGCAGGCCACCATTTCGGTGGCGAGGTAAGGCGCGCCAAGCCGCGCGGCGGTCTGGCGAAAGGGCAGATCGGAAACCCCGGTCATCGGCGCGACCCACACCCGCCCTGGGACCTCGACCGACCCGATCTTCAACCTACCGCCCATTCCTCGCCCGTTGGCGTCGCCTGATTTTTAGGCGGATTGTGCGGTGCGGTAAAGTGTGGACAAGCGGTGCGCCCGCGCTAAACAGCTTCATGGAATTTTCCGCGGTCATCGTCGCGGCGGGGACGGGCGAGCGGGCCGGCCCGCGAGGCGCCAAGCAGTGGCGGCCACTGGCCGGAAAGCCGGTGGCCCGATGGTCCATGGAGGCCCTCTTGTCGGCCGGCGCGCGGCGCGTGGTCGCGGTCATCGCGGCCGGCGACGAGGCGCGGGCGGCCGAGGCCTTCGCCGGGCTCGGCCGTTGGTCGATGGCCGTGGGCGGGGCCACCCGCGCCGAGTCCACCCTCGCCGGCCTGCGCGCCCTGCCGGCCGAACCCGGCGAAATCGTGGTGATCCACGACGCCGCCCGCCCTTTCCTCTCGGGCCGGCACATCGCGACGCTCATCGAGGCGCTGGCCGACGCCGACGGCGCGGTCCCCGCCTTGCCGATGGCCGACACGCTCAAACGGCGCGACGAGGCGAGCGGCGCCGTCTCCACCGCCTCTCGCGCCTCCCTGTGGCGCGCCCAAACTCCGCAGGCCTTTCGCCACGAGACCCTGAGCGCGGCCTATGCCGCCTGGCCGCCCGACGAGACGCCCACCGATGACGCCGCCGTGGTCGAGCGCGCCGGCGGCCGGATCGTCCTGACCGCCGGCGACCCCATGCTGATGAAGCTCACCTATCCGGAGGATTTCGCCATGGCCGAACAACTCGCCGGGGCGGCGCGCGTGACGCGGATCGGCCAGGGCTTTGACGCTCACCGTTTCGGGCCGGGCGCGGCGGTCTGGCTTTGCGGCGTGAGGATCGACCACGACCGGGGCCTGGTCGGCCATTCCGATGCCGACGCCGGCCTGCACGCCCTGACCGACGCCTTGCTGGGCGCGGTTGGCGAAGGCGATATCGGCGACCATTTCGCGCCGACCGACCCGCGCTGGAAGGATGCTCCGTCCAGCCTCTTCCTGTGCCACGCGGCCGGCCTGATCGCGGCGCGAGGCGGCAGGGTGGTGAATGTGGACGTCACCTTGATCTGCGAGCGGCCGAAGATAAAGCCCCATCGGGACGCCATGCGCGCGCGCCTGGCGGAACTCCTGTGCCTGCGGTCAGATCAGGTGAGCGTCAAGGCGACCACGACCGAGGCCATGGGCTTTACCGGTCGCGAAGAGGGCCTGGCCGCCCAGGCGGTCGCCAGCGTGGAAACCCCGGCCTGACGCCACGCCCGGTTGCGACAGCCGAGCCAATTTCAAGGAAAGCTGAATGTTCTCGCTGGAAATCGAGACGCTCGCCCGGTTGGTGATCGACGACGCCCGCGAGCGCGCCTTGCGCATCGTCACGGCGGAAAGCTGCACCGGCGGCCTGGTGGCGGCGGCGATCTGCGCCATTCCCGGGGCCTCGGACGTCTTCGAGCGTGGCTTCGTCGCCTACACCAATCGCGCCAAACAGGAATTGCTGGGGGTCTCCGGCGATCTGATCGCCGATCTGGGCGCCGTCTCCGAGCCGATCGCCCGGATGATGGCCGAGGGCGCCTTGGAAAATTCCCACGCCCACCTTGCGGTGGCCGTCACCGGCGTCGCCGGCCCCGGCGGCGGAACGCCGATGAAGCCGGTGGGAACGGTCCATCTGGCCACCTCGCGCGCCAATCAATCGGTCCAGCACCGCATGGAAATCTTCGACCTGGATTCACGCTGGGACATTCAGATGGCCGCCGTCCAGACGGCGCTGGAGATGCTGAGGGAGAGACTGCGCTGAGCTTGTTCAGCCATACAACGCCTTCGCTCGCCGTTCGAAGCAACCCACCAGCTTGATCGCCGCCTTCTCGAAGTTCGCGGCCAGCAGGCGTTCCAGAAACCTCGAACCGAACTCGAAGTCGATGTCGAAGGTGAGTTCGGCGCCGGTGGCACGGGGCTTGAAACGCCATCGGTTTTCGAGCTTGCGGAAGGGGCCGGAGAGAAGATCGACATCGATGGCCAAGGCCGGGCGGTCGAGCCGAACGCGGGTGGAGAACCGCTCGCGCAGGAACGAAAACTTCACCTCCGCCTCGGCGTCGAGCAAGACCACGCCCACGCCGTCATCGCGCCGGTTCCAGGTGCGAAGCGCGCTCACCCAGCGCACGAACTCAGGGTAGCGCTCCACGTCGCCGACCAGATCGAAGAGCTGCCCGGCCGTATAGGGCAGGACGCGCGTCAGGCCGTGACGCAAGCGGGCGCCTTGTCTGGCCGAAGGGCTTGGCGCGCCGCCTTCAGGCGGGCGAAGTCCTCGCCGGCGTGGTGGGAGGAGCGGGTGAGCGGGCTGGCCGACACCATCAGAAAGCCCTTGGCGCGGGCGATGGTCTCCAGGGCGGAAAACTCCTGTGGGCTGACGAAGCGGTCGATCGCGGCGTGCTTGCGGGTCGGCTGGAGATACTGGCCGATGGTGATGAAGTCGACGCCGGCCGAGCGCATGTCGTCCATCACCTGCATCACCTCCGCCTTGGTTTCGCCCAGGCCGACCATGAGGCCGGACTTGGTGAACAGGCCCGGCGCGCGCTCCTTCACCCGCTCCAGCAGGCGCAGGGAGGCGTAATAGCGGGCGCCGGGCCGGATCGAGAGATAAAGGCGCGGGACGGTCTCCAGATTGTGATTGAAGACGTCGGGATGGGCGTCAATCACCTGTTCGGCGGCGGCGACCGGCTTGCGCAGAAAATCGGGGGTGAGGATCTCGACGGTGGCGGCGGGCGCGATGGCGCGGATGGCGAAGACCGTGGCGGCGAAATGGGCCGCGCCGCCGTCGGCCAGGTCGTCGCGATCCACCGAGGTGATGACCACGTGCTTGAGGCCCATGGCGGCCAC